>DASYZH010000224.1:0-20537 GCA_035946435.1 Puia sp.
CTTGCTATGATCAATTATGTCCTCGTCGACGACGAACCGAAAAACATTAGGATCCTCAGGAACATGCTGGATGAATTTTGCCCGGATACCCAGTGCGCGGGATCGGCGGCAAACATCGAAGAAGCCGGGGAGCTCATCCAGAAGGTCGCACCCGACCTGGTATTTCTCGATATCCAGCTTCCGGGGGGAAATGCCTTCGACCTCCTCGAAAGCCTGCTGCCTGTCCGGTTCGAGATCATCTTCGTTACCGCCTTTAACGACTATGCCCTCAAGGCCTTCCGGTATGCCGCCATCGATTACCTGCTCAAGCCCGTCAATATCGAGGAGCTGAAAGCGGCTGTACAACGGGCCGGTGAACAATTACAATATCGCCAGCTCAACAGCAGGCTGCAAAATCTCCTGGCTGCCGTTCGCGGCCCGAGTGCCACCTGGCATAAGCTGGCGCTGGTCATGGGCGATGGCCTAACTTTCATCCCCGTGAGCGAGATCGTCCGTTGCGAAGCCAGCAGCGGCTATACCGTCTTTCATATGTGCAACGGCGAGACCCACATGTCCACCAGGACGATCAGGGAATATGAAGATCTGCTGCCACCCGACCTGTTCCTGCGCATTCACAATAGCCATATCGTCAATCTGAAGCATGTAAAAAAATATCACCGTGGCCGGGGCGGCTATATCGAGCTGGACAGCCAGGTCACCATCCAGGTCTCCACGCGGCGCAAGACCGAATTCCTCAGCCGGTTCGGATTATAAGCCCCGGGACATGATCAAACGCGGTCTTTTGCTCCTCCTGCTGTCCTGGGGACCTGCCACCCTCCTCTCCGCCCAGGATCATGCCTACGTGGACTATTCGGTGAAGGATGGCCTCGCCGGCTCCACTGTTTATGCCATGGCACAGGACCGCCAGGGCTTCATCTGGCTGGGCACCGAGACCGGCCTCAGCCGTTTCGATGGAACGAAGTTCAGGAATTTCTATACCACGGACGGCCTGCCCGACAACGAGATCATCAAGCTGTTCGTCGATTCCCGGAACCGCATCTGGATCATTCCCTTCAAAAACTCCATTTGCTACTACCAGCATGGAAAGATCCATAACCAGCAGAACGATACCCTCCTCCGCAATCTGCCCATTCATTCCGAGGTCGTCGCCGTGGTCGAAGACAGCTCGGGTACTATCGCCATATCGGAGGCCGATGCGATCCACCTCATCGATCCGGCCGGAAAGCTCACTACGATCCGGCAATTCGGGGGGCTGCCCTTTTTCCTGGTACAGGCGGGCCTCGACGAACGGCATCAACTGCAATTCTACATTGGCGGGCCGTTCCGCGATGACCAGCTGGTAAGCCTCCGGAACGGTCAACTGGTCCTGGAACATACCGTAGACCGCCAGGGCCCCAACAACTACTCGTCCACCTTCATTAGTCCTCCGCTGGAGGTCCACGAGGACGGGGACAGCCTGCATTTCATCGACCGGCGCCATCATTCGCAGTTCAGACTGCCCCTGCCAAAAGGGTTCATCAACATCTCCCCGCTCAATGACTCCAGCGTTAACCTCAATGCCTACTCGACGGCGCTGCTCATCGACGTCAATCGCCGCCAGGTCGTGGATAGCTTTCTGGCCGGTCGCACCATCAGCGGTGTCCTCCGGGATTCGGAAGGCGACCTCTGGTTCAGTACGCTGGGCGCAGGGCTCCGCCGTCTTGGCGCCCGCGCTGTGCGCCATTATAGCTTCGAGTCTCACCATACGTCCCTGCCGGTCTTCAGTATCGCGAAGATCGGCCACACGCTGTACGTAGGCACGGAAAACTTCCACCTCTTTACTTCGCAGGATGACGGACGAAGCTTCCGGGATCAGCATCTCTACGATTTCTTCAGCAGAGGGCGGATCACAGCCATTACCGCGCTCCCCGGAAATCGGGGCATCGGCGGGAATCGAAGCATCGACGGGGATCGGGGCCTTGTAGGGACAGATGCCGGCAGCTACCTGGTCACTCCAGGGAAGGCCCCCCGCATGCTTTGGCAATATGGAGCGGAAAAAGCCCTGGCCGTCAGCGACGATTCCACAATCCTGGATTTTGATGGGCTCGGTGCCTTCCGCCGAAGGCTTGCCGACGGCAAACTGCTCGATACGATCTGGCCTGGCCGCGCCACTTGCGGCTGTCGGTCGGCAGATACCTGCTATGTGGGCACCCTGAATGGGCTCTATGCGGTTGCCCCCGATAAAAAAACCTTTTGCCTCGGCGATCGTTTCCCTATACTGAAAGCCCGCATCGCCGCCCTGCAGCGGGCTCCCGATGGAACGTTATGGATCGCCACCTATGGAGAAGGGCTGGCGGCTTATAAGGAAGGCCGCCTGCTCACCCGGCTGAACACCGGCAACGGCCTCACCAGCGGCATCTGCCGCAGCCTGTTCATAACGGCATCGGATATCTGGGTAGGTACGGACCACGGGCTCAACAAGATCACGGTCACCGATACGGGCTACCGCCTCGTGCGGTTCACCAGCGCAAACGGACTAAGCTCCGATATCATCAACGCTATTGATGTGGAAGGGGAAAATGTGTTCACCGGCGGGCCCGACGGCCTCACACAATTCAACGAGGACGATCTCGCCGCCAGCACCAGCTGCCGGCTTTCCATGACGGACATCGACATCGTCGGACACCAGTGGCCACCCGACACCACCCGCTTCGCCCTCGGCTATGATCAGAACGACCTGCAATTCGGGTTCGCCGGCATCTCCTTCCGCTCCGGCGGCTCGATGGGCTATCGGTACCGACTGCTCGGGCTCGACACGGGTTGGAAGAACACGGACCAGCCCTCGCTGCATTATACTTCTCTTGCCCCGGGAAACTATGAGCTGCAGATCCTTGCCTTCAATACCTTCGGCGGCGCCAGCGACCTCCTCGCATTGCCTTTCAGCATCGCAAGACCCTGGTGGGCATGGACCTGGCTGCGTATCCTGCTGCTGCTGGGCATCGGTGGCCTCGTTGGATCGCTCTTTCAGCTTCGGGTGCAGGCAATCCGCCGAAAAGAGGCCGAGAAAACGGCTACGGCTACCCGCATCGCGGAATTGGAACAGATGGCCCTGCGGTCCCGGATGAACCCGCATTTTATTTTCAACTGTCTCAACTCCATCCAGCTCTATGTCATGGACAAGGACATCGTTGGCGCGAACGTCTTCATTACCCATTTCTCCCGGCTGATCCGTCAAACCCTGATGCTCTCGGCACGCCCGACCATCTCGCTTCGCGAAGAGATCGACTATCTTTCCACCTATCTCGAGCTCGAAAAAACACGATTCGAGGACAGGTTCACGTATCATCTCGAGATGATGCCGGAAATGGACAGGCAAAGCTACTCCCTGCCGCCGATGATCCTGCAGCCGTACGTGGAGAATGCCATCCTCCACGGCATCACGCACCGGCCCGACAACAAAGGCCATATCCACATCCGTTTGGTGCGGGAAGCCGATTGCCTGGTTTGTATCATTGAGGATAACGGCGTCGGAAGGAACCTGGCGGCGCAATACAAAAGCAGCCATCCCAATTCCTATCCCTCCCAGGGCATGGACCTTACAGCCAAAAGGCTTGTCCTGCTCAACTCCACCCTTCATCCGCCGATAACCGTGCAGATCGAAGATCTCGAAGCGCCCGACCATCGCCCACTCGGTACCCGCGTCGTAATCCGGTTTCCCGTTTAAGAAAATAAGTGCTATCTTTCGTAGTAATGTTCTCCGATGCAAACCACCATCCAACACCTCGAAAAGATCGTCCGTATATATACGCCCAGGCTAGAATCGCTCACCGACGAGACCTACGGCTGGAAACCACATCCGCATAAATGGAGCAAAAAAGAGATCCTGGGCCACCTCGTGGACTCGGCCCAGAACAATATCCGCCGCTTCATCGTTGCCCAATACGAAGACACCCCCGTTATCGGCTACGACCAGGATGCCTGGGTGCGGTGCTCCAACTACCAGCAGTATGACGCCGCCGACCTCGTCCGGCTCTGGTCCCTGCTGAACCGGCATCTCGGTATCATCCTGGCGAATATCAGCCCCGAAACTGCTCAACGGAAATGTGCCATGGGAAAGGGCGAACCGCAGACCATGCAATGGCTCGCCGCCGACTACTGCAATCACCTTCTGCATCACCTCCACCAGATCCTCGACCTCGAGCCGATCGCGTACTCCTGAAGGCCCGGGGCTTTCAAAGAGCCTGGCCGGCCGCAAAGCGGCAGGTCTCAGCTCAATTGCGCAGGTCCATAGCGCCCCCTATTGCGCCTGTTCAAAAGTTAACATGAAACTCGTCCCCTCGCCGAGCTGCGAGGTCACGTCGACACCGGCCCGGTGCGACTGCAGGATATTCCAGGTGGCCGCGAGGCCCAGCCCGAAACCATTGGTCTTGGACGTGAAATACGGCTCGAAGATGCGGGAGATATTTTCTTCGGGAATACCGCCGCCATTGTCGTTGATCAGCACCTTATAATGCTGCGGCTGCTCTTCGAGGATGGAGATGGTGATCACGCCGCTTTGCGCAGGCACCGCCTCCACCGCATTGATCAGGATATTTAAAAAAGCGATCTTCAGCTTGTCCTTGTCCGCCATCACAAAGGCCGGCCGCTGGGGATAGGCCAGCTCCAGCCGGATATTCTTCAGCGAGATGCGGTCCGATGCCGCCGCCAGCGTCGAGTCGATGATATCCTGCAGCCCCGTCTTCTGCAACGAGATCTCCGCCGGCCGTGACAGATCCAGCAGCTCGGAGATCAATCCATCGATCCGGCCGCAATTCCGCGCAATGATATCCAGGTAGATATTCGCATCTTCCGAATTGATCTCGGGCTTCAGCTGCTCCACCGAAAGATTGATATTCGTCAGTGGATTGCGCACCTCATGCGCCAGGGTCCGCAAGAGCATCGCCGTCGACCGCAATTTCTCGATCTGGAACGTCGCCCGCTCGATGCGTTTGAGATTGGTGATGTCATGAATGATCCCCTGGTTGTTGTTCTCCCCATTCGCATAGACCTGGAAGGAGATCGACAGGATGCAATTCCGCCGCTCCTTGTTCCGCGTCAGCAGCTCGACTTCAAGATCCTCGACCTCGCCCGTCTGCGACAACCGCTCCCGCAGCTGCAACGCCGCTTCCTTCCGGGCAAAGAGATTGTAGAGACTCATCTTCAACAGCTCTTCCTTGCCATATTTGAAAAGTTCACATGTAGCCATATTGACGTCGCGGAAGACCAGGTCGTCACCCGTGAGGAACACGGCATCCTTCGACCGCTCGAAGATATTCCGGAACTTCCGCTCGTTGACCCGAAGCGCTTTGATATAAGCACTGCGTTCCAGGGCATACCGGATCGACCGCTCCAGCTTCTCCGTAGTGATCTCCGATTTGACCAGGAAATCCACCGCCCCGATGTTCATCGCCTGAACGTCCACTTGCCGGTTACCGATCCCCGTTAACAACACAAGCGGCTCCTCCGTCCCCATGGCGATGGCTTCCCGCACCAGTTCCAGACCCGTTTTCTCGCCTAACAGATAATCCACGAAATACACATCGTAGATCCGCTTGCCGATCCGCTGGATGGCCTCGTCATAGTTATAACACCAATCTATCCGAAACTGCTTGTCGGGGATATCCTTGATGCAGGCCTCGATGATCAGAAAGTCATCCTGATCGTCCTCTACTATCAGTATCCGTGTAGGCAGATTGGAAGCCAGCATGTTGTCTGGATTAGTTGTTAGTTGTTTGTCCGCTAATTTCGTCATTTTTTCCAATCAATTCCTTTTGTGGCACACTTAATGGCAGCGATACGATAAAAACAGACCCCTCGCCCGGCTTGCCCAGCGCCGAGATGTATCCATGGTGCATCTCCACGATCTTTTTGCAAAGGGCCAGGCCGATACCCGTACCCTCATATTCGGCATTCGAATGCAGCCGGCGGAACATATCGAAGATCTGCTCGGCATATTTCTGGTCAAATCCGATGCCATTGTCCTCGATATAGATGCGGCCAAACCGAATCTCGGCATCCTTGCCGTTCCCCGTGGATTGCACGGGACCTTCCTCATACCGGATGCGAACGCGCGGGTTTTCGTCCTTTTTGCTGTATTTCAGGGCATTGCTGATCAGGTTGGAGAACAAAGGACCCATGAGCACGGTACTGGCCGGCAACATCGGCAGCTTGTCCAGCTCGACCTGGGCGTTCTTCTCGCGGATCACCGGCTCCATCTCCGACAATACCTCTTCGATGACCCCGTTGAGATCCACTTCCTCAAAACTCTGTTTCTCGACCGCGATCTTGGAAAATCGCAGGATATCGTTGATCAGATCCTGCATCCGCTTCGAAACCTCCTGGATACGGGTGAGATACAATTTTCCTTCCCGCCCAAAGCTGTTCTCGCTGCTCGCCAGCAAGCGGTCGCTGAACATCCGGATCTTCCTCAACGGCGCCTGCAGGTCATGCGATGCCATAAAAGCAAAAAGATCGAGGTCCTTGTTGACTGCCTCGAGCCTGCTGATGTTCTCCAGCAATTGCTTGTTCAGCTCCGTGACCTTTTCCTCCGAGGCCTTCCGCTCATTGATCTCCAATTCCAGGTTACGGTTGATGGCGACCAGCTTCTGCTCCTGTGCGATCAGCCGCTGGTTCTTCCGGTACAGATCTACGAAGACGCCAACCTTGACCCGCAACAGCTCAGGGTTCACGGGCTTGTAGATATAATCCACCGCCCCCGCACGATAGCCCCTGAACAAATTCTCTTCGCCGTAGTTATTGGCCGTGATAAAAATTATCGGGATGTGCCGGAGCCGGTCCCGTTCATAGATAAGCGCAGCGGTCTCGAACCCATTGAGATTGGGCATCTGCACGTCCATCAGGATCAATGCGAAATCAAAATCCGTGAGCAGGTGCTTCAAAACCTGCCTGCCGGAATTGGCCTTCACGAAACGGTATCCATCGGGTTCCAGGACACTTTCCATGGACATCAGATTGTCCTCCCGATCATCGACTAACATGATCTTTGGTTGCATGCACAAAGGGGTTTCGACAAAATTTATTTATAGAACCAAACGCGCATCAGGCTCAAGAGCTGATCGATCTTCAGCGGTTTGGTGATATAATCGGATGCACCGGCCTCGATACATTTCTGCCGGTCGCCCTTCATGGCCTTGGCCGTCACGGCGATGATCGGCAGCGTATTGTTCTTATGCTCGCGCCGGATCTTCTGCGTCGTCTCATACCCGTCCATCTCCGGCATCATGATATCCATCAGCACCATATCGACCTTTTGTTTCTCATCATTGATGATCGCGATCGCCTCCTTACCGCTCTCGGCCGTCACCACATTGATATTATACCGTTCGAACACCGTAGTCAGGGCAAACAGGTTTCTGACATCATCGTCCACCACCAGCACATTCTTACCCGTTAAAATGTCATCCTTCATTCGTATCTGCTCGATGACCCGGCGTTTCTCCGGGGCTAATTCCCGGTGATTGATGTGCAGGTGCAGCACCGTCTCTTCCAACAAATGTTCGAGCGAATTTACGCCCTTCAGCAATACGGTATTCGAGCTTCGGTTGAGGTGATGGAGCTCCTTTTTGTTGAAGTCCTTCGCCGAGTAAACGATCACCGGCGTCAGCTTTTTCTTGTTCTCGCTCACCTGCGTGATCAGGTCGATCCCCGAGATATCCGGCAGGGTATAATCCAGGATGATGCAATCGAAGTTCTTGATATCGTTCTCTTCCAAGGCATGTTTCCCGGTAGGGGCAACGGTGACCTCCATATTGTCGGCCTGGAGCATCTTCCGGATCTGCGATGCATCGGGCTCATTGTCCTCGACCACCAGGATCTTCCGCGCCGATTTGTTGCTGAAGCTCAGGATGTCTTCGAACAATTCGTTGAGCGAGTCGTTCTCCAGCGGTTTGAGCAGGAAGCTCCGCGCGCCCCGTTTCAACGCCAGCGCCTTGTTCTCTTCACCCGAGATCAGGTGGATCGGGATATGCCGGTAGTTGAGGTCGTTCCTCAGCAGGTCCAGCACCTTCCACCCACTGGTATCCGGCAGCTTCACGTCCAGCGTGATGGCCCTCGGCGTAAACCGGTTGATGAAATCAAAGACCTCCAGGTAGTTGCTGGCGACCACCGCCTTCATATCATAATGATGCGCTTTTTCGATGATGATCCGGCCGAACCGCAGATCATCCTCGACGATCAGCACGATCTTGTCGCCGGGCAGGATATTGCTCCGGTCGTCCCCGGTATCGTTGATCATCTCGTTGACGATATTCAGCTTCGTGGACGACTCGACCTGTTCGTTCGTTACCCGGAGCGAGTTCAGCAGGGTATCGATCTCGTTGCTGTCCCCGCCCAGCTGCAATTGCTGATAGGCGGTGAGCTCGGACGCTTCCTTCGTGATGATCCCCGTGAGGGTCTCCACCGGCAGGAACAGCGTAAAGGTGCTGCCCCGGCCCGGGATACTCTCCAGCTCGATGGTACCGCCCAGCAATTCGGCCAGACCACGGCTGATCGACAGGCCCAGACCCGTGCCGCCGTATTTCCGGCTCGTAGACCCTTCCGCCTGCTGGAAGGCCTCGAAAATGATATTCTGTTTCTCCAGCGGGATACCGATACCGGTATCGCTGATGGCGAAGCCGACCACCTGCCGCGCTTCGTCCAGCGAAGACGTACCCGATTTCCAGTTGCGGCTGGCTTCGTAGATCTTGAGCTTTACCTCCCCTTTCTCCGTAAACTTGAACGAGTTGGAGAGCAGGTTCTTGAGTATCTGGTTCAACCGCTGCAGGTCCGTCTCCATGCTCTGGGGCAGCCTTGGGTCCGTTTCGATGGTGAACCGCAAATGCCGGGCCTCGGAGATGGGCTTGAAGGTCGTTTCCACGAAGCTGGCGATCTCGGCAAAACGCACCGGCGAGATATTGGCCGTGATAAAACCGGATTCGATCTTCGAGAGATCGAGGATGTCGTTGATCAGCTGGATCAGGTCATCCCCGCACGAGTGGATCGTCTTGGCATACCGGATCTGCTTGTCACTAAGGTTTCCTTCCACATTCTCGTATAGCTGCTGCGCGAGGATGAGCAGGCTGTTCAGCGGCGTACGCAGCTCGTGCGACATATTCGCCAGGAACTCCGATTTGTATTTCGATGTCAACGTCAGCTGCTCGGCCTTTTCTTCCAGCGATCTGCGCGCCTCTTCCACCTCCTTGTTCTTGTTCTCCACCTCGTTCTTCTGTTTTACCAGCAGCAGCGCCTTGTCCTGCAGCTCGTCGTTGGTACGACGCAGCTCCTCCTGCTGGATCTTAAGCTCGCCGGCCAGACTTTGTGATTGCGCCAGCAGCTCCTCCGTACGGCTGTTCGCCTCGATGGTGTTCAACACGATACCGATACTTTCGGTCAACTGGCTCAAAAAGTCCAGATGCGTTTCGCTGAAGATATCCAGCGAAGCCAATTCAATAACCGCTTTTACCTTGTTTTCAAACAGTACCGGTAAAATAATTAGATTGGCCGGTTTCGCACGGCCTAATCCTGAATTGATCTTTATGTAATTGCCCGGCACATTGCTCAAAATGATCCTTTCTTTCTCGAAGGCCACCTGCCCGATGAGGCCTTCTCCTATAGCAAATTCCGTGGGAATATTCTTTTCGCTTTTGTAACCATAGGCCGCAAACAGCCTCAGCGTATCTTCGCGGGTGTCCTCATCCTGCTTGAGGATAAAGAAGGCGCCATAGTGCGCGGTGACCACCTGCGCAAGCTCCGAGAGGATGCGCTGCGTTACGGTGTTGAGGTCCTTCTGGCCCTGTAACATTTGCGTAAACTTGGCCAGATTTGATTTTAGCCAGTCCTGCTCCTGGTTCCGCAGCGTCGTCTCCTTCAGGTTCGCGATCATCTGGTTGATGGTGTCTTTCAATGCTTCCACCTCGCCTTTCGCTTCGACCCGGATAGTTCGCGTCAGGTCACCCTTCGTAACCGCAGACGCCACTTCGGATATACTCCGGACCTGTGTCGTCAGGTTCTGCGCCAGCTGGTTCACGTTCTCCGTGAGGTTCTTCCAGATACCGGAAGCCCCGGGCACCGAAGCCTGACCACCCAGCCGTCCTTCGACCCCCACCTCACGCGCCACAGACGTTACCTGGTCGGCAAACAACGCCAGGGTATCGATCATCTCGTTGATCGTATCGGTCAGCTGCGCCACCTCGCCACGCGTCGCAATACTTAATTTTTGTTTCAGATTACCCGTTGCCACGGCCGTTACCACTTTGGCAATACCCCGCACCTGGTTAGTAAGGTTGGAGGCCATCATGTTCACCGAGTCCGTGAGGTCCTTCCAGGTACCGGCGACGCCGCGCACCTCGGCCTGACCACCCAGCTTACCTTCCGTACCTACCTCCCGCGCCACCCGCGTCACCTCGAAGGCGAAGGAGTTCAGCTGTTCCACCATCACGTTGATCGTATTCTTAAGGTCCAGAATTTCTCCTTTTACGTCGATGGCCACCGTCTTCGACAGGTCGCCCGAAGCCACCGCCTTGGTCACCTCGGCGATGTTGCGCACCTGTGCCGTAAGGTTACCCGTCATCTGGTTCACGGAGTCCGTAAGGTCCTTCCAGGTACCGGCGACACCCGGCACAAAGGCCTGGCCGCCCAGCTTACCGTCCGTACCCACCTCACGCGCTACGCGCGTCACCTCGGAGGCAAAAGCGCGGAGCTGGTCCACCATCGTATTCAGCGTCTCTTTGAGCTGTAAGATCTCCCCGCGTACGTCCACCGTGATCTTCTTGGACATGTCCCCGTTAGCCACCGCGATGGCCACCTCGGCGATGTTCCGCACCTGGCCGGTAAGGTTCGACGCCATCCCGTTCACCGAGTCCGTAAGGTCCTTCCAGGTACCGGCGACACCCGGCACAAAGGCCTGGCCACCGAGCTTTCCTTCGGTACCTACTTCCCGCGCCACCCGCGTTACCTCCGAAGCAAAACCCCGCAGCTGGTCCACCATCGTATTGATCGTATTTTTCAACTCCAGGATCTCTCCTTGTACGTCCACCGTGATCTTCCGGCTCAGATCGCCATTGGCCACGGCCGTGGTCACCTCGGCGATGTTACGTACCTGGGCCGTCAGATTGCCAGCCATTTTATTTACCGAGTCTGTCAAGTCTTTCCAGGTACCTCCTACCCCAGGTACGTCGGCCTGGCCACCCAGCTTACCTTCCGATCCCACTTCACGTGCGACGCGGGTAACCTCGGAACCAAACGAGTTCAGCTGGTCCACCATCGTATTGATCGTATTCTTCAGCTCGAGGATCTCTCCCTTTACATCCACCGTGATCTTGCGGCTTAGATCCCCTTTTGCCACGGCCGTGGTCACCTCGGCGATGTTGCGCACCTGCGCCGTGAGGTTACCCGCCATCCCGTTCACGGAGTCGGTGAGGTCCTTCCAGGTACCGCCAACCCCTTCTACGGCTGCCTGACCACCCAGCTTCCCTTCGGTACCCACCTCACGCGCCACCCGCGTTACCTCGAATGCGAACGAGTTCAGCTGGTCGACCATAGTATTGATCGTATTCTTTAGCTCCAGGATCTCGCCCTTCACATCCACCGTAATCTTGCGGCTTAGGTCACCCGTGGCCACGGCCGTGGTCACCTCGGCGATGTTCCGCACCTGCGCCGTGAGGTTACCCGCCATGATATTCACCGAGTCGGTAAGGTCCTTCCAGGTACCACCGACACCCGGTACGTCGGCCTGGCCGCCCAGCTTACCCTCCGATCCTACCTCACGCGCCACCCGTGTCACCTCGGAGCTAAAGGAGTTTAGCTGGTCCACCATCGTATTGATCGTATTCTTTAGCTCGAGGATCTCTCCCTTTACATCCACCGTGATCTTGCGGCTCAAATCACCCTTGGCCACCGCCGTGGTCACCTCGGCGATGTTCCGCACCTGGCCGGTCAGGTTGGACGCCATGGCGTTCACGGAGTCGGTAAGGTCCTTCCAGGTACCCCCTACCCCACGCACATGCGCCTGGCCACCCAACTTTCCTTCGGTACCTACTTCCAGCGCCACCCGCGTCACCTCGGAGCTAAAGGAGTTTAGCTGGTCCACCAGCGTATTGATCGTATTCTTCAGCTCCAGGATCTCTCCCTTCACGTCCACCGTGATCTTCTTCGAAAGATCGCCCTTGGCGATGGCGGTGGTCACATCGGCGATGTTGCGCACCTGTGCCGTGAGGTTACCCGCCATCAGGTTCACCGAGTCCGTGAGGTCTTTCCATACCCCAGCCACACCTTTTACCTTGGCCTGGCCGCCCAGCTTACCTTCCGATCCCACTTCACGCGCCACCCGCGTGACTTCCATGCTAAAAAGGTTCAGCTGCTTCACCATGTCGTTCACTTCCCGGGCGATCCGGCTGAACTCCCCCTGCAACGTATGCCCGCCGATCTCCAGCGGCATGTTCTGCGACAGATTACCCTTAGCCACCGAAGAGATCACATGCGCGATCTCGATGGTCGGATGCACGAGGTCGGAGATCAGGGCGTTCAGCGAATCGACACCGGTGGCCCAGGAACCCTTGGCATTGGGGACCTCGATCCGCTGGGTCAGCTTCCCCTGCTTGCCGATCGTATTCCCCGCCTTGGTGAACTCGCGCATCATCTCCTCGTTGAGCGAGATGATCTCATTCAGGGTGTCGTAGATACGCCCTTTGACACCCACCTCGCCTATCGGCATCCGGACAGAGAAATTCCCATTACGGACCTGCAGCAGTATCCGCAGCAGATCCTTGTCATCCAAAAGGCTATCGTTTTCGTAGGTTTTTCTTTTAGCGGCCTTAGACGCCCCATTGGCACTTCGGGCAGCGCTATGTCCGTTGGTTTGGTGGGATGATCCATTGGCAGCAGAACTCGATTTGGTTTTCTTTTTAGTCTCCTTTGCGGAAGGTACCATATTGAACTTTTGCTTTACGTGAGTATTGAATGGTATTTAAACACAAGACCCGCGCCATATATTTGGCAGGGTTATGGTAGAAGGGTTTATAACGGAAATTAAAGTATTAATTTCACATACCCTTAAGATAATCTGCCAGGCCGAAACTACCTGTTAGATTAACTACGTTTATATGAAAAGTAACTCGCGTCTTATCTACATCGTCGACGATGATCCCGATGACCGGCAGATCATTTTGGATGCTTTCGTCGAGCGAAACCCACAAATTGATTATGTCTTTATCGAAAATGCGGAAGTCTTGCTGGACAGCCTCTATTCGTCGGATATAGAGCTCCCTGCCTTGATCCTACTGGATTTGAACATGCCGGGTATGTTGGGCCTCCAGGCGCTCAAAGAGATCCGGGCCAACAAACAATTTAGCCAGATCCCGATCATCGTTCTCACCACCTCCACGCTTCACCAGGACCGCAGGGCCTCTTATGAACTGGGCGCCAGCTGTTTTCTGCGAAAACCCGACTCGTTCAGCGAGCTAGTCGAGATCACCGAATCCATTGTAAAATTATGGTTGCACGAATATCAGCCGCAGCCCCAGGACCCCACCGAAAAAATTTAGCATTCCCTTAAAAAAGTGTGGAACCTTTTCCACACTTATCCCCGTCCGCGCGCCTCAAGCGCGTCTCCCAATTTCTCCCACTTGAATGGGTATTTCCCCTTATGACCTTTGACCACCATTTCCCGTCCATACGTCAAAGAAAATTGCCCCTGCCGGGGCTCCGGGCTAGTTTTACGGTACTAAAACAAACCAACCATGGAACAAGCCCTCTCCTCGGACCCGTCGGACCTTTCGCGCCCCTCTGCCTTGGGCCCCCATCCGACTTCCGCCCACCGCCCCATCTCCGCAAGCTCGGTCCGGCCCCAGACGCCAACTTGCCTTCCCGCCGGACCGGTCGCGCCCCTCTCTCTTGGGCGCGAGTCCGGCTTCCGCCTGCTGTTCATCGACAATATCCGCTGGGTGATGATCATGCTCGTCCTCAGCATGCACGCCGCCGTGACGTACGGCGGCCACGGCTCCTGGTATGTCAAAGGACCCGCTCACCTCGGCCTCGCGCAAGACCTCACCATTCTAACCTACCAGATATTCCTACAATCCTTCTTCATGGGTTTCCTGTTCTTTATCGCCGGCTATTTCGTACCCGGCGCCTATGATAAAAAAGGCGCCCGCCGTTTTCTACGGGATCGTGGGTATCGCCTCGGCCTGCCGTCCCTGCTGTTCATCTTCGTGATCCAACCCATAGCCTGCTATTATGCCGCCGGCGTCTGGGACACCGATCACGGTTTTTGGGGCGCGTACCAACATTACATCCTGCACGGATCGTTCCTCTCCGGCTCCGGACCGCTGTGGTTTTGTCTGGCCCTGCTGTTCTTCTGCGTAGTCTACGCCGGCTGGCGGAAGTCGGGCACGCGGAAGCCGGGCACGCGCCCAAGTCAGAGGGGCGCTGACGGCCCGACGGTGAGGGGCGCGACCGGCCCGACGGTGAGGGGCGCTGACGGCCCGACGGAAAAACCCGCCGCCCGGCCCATACACCCCACCCCCTTCCCCCGCGCCATCCTCGTCGCCGGCTTCATCGGGCTCATCACCCTCTGCACCTTCCTCGCGCGCATCCCCTGGCCCATGGGCACTTCCTTCTACAATATGCAATTTTGCTACTTCTCGCAATATGTCGCCTTCTTCATCGCCGGAACACTGGCCTATCGCCATAGCTGGCTGTCGACACTCTCCGCCGCTACCAGCAAACGCTGGGGTTTCATCGGCCTCTTCGGCGGCCTCGCCATCTGGATCACCCTGATCGCCCTGAACATCACCGCCAAAACATACCACCCCTTCGACGGCGGCTGGCACTGGCAAAGCCTGGGCATGTGCGCCATCGATGCCCTCGCCGGCACCGGCATCTCCATCGGACTGCTGGGCCTGTTCCGGGAGAGATTCAACCGACAGGGTCGCTGGGCCGTGTTCTTCTCGGCTTCCGCATTCGCCGTGTATGTCTTCCATACCCCGATCCTCATTGGGATCACCCGCCTGCTCACCGACCTTCACTGGCTGCCTCTGCTGAAATTCGGGCTGGCCACCGTGCTGTGCATCATCGCCACCTATGTGCTGTGCGCCTTCGTATTCCGCCGTCTGCCGCTCGTGAAAAACATCCTTTAGCCGCCCGCTTCCCGGAGTCGCCGGAGGCGACTCGTCCGAAGGACAGACATTCCTGGCAAATCTCTAACTTTACTCCACATGAAATTCTTCTGGAAATACCTCTTTCCGCCCTTGTACGGCCTCGTCGTTTACGTCACGATCCGCCTCCTGCTCGACACCGTCACCGGCATGCGATGGTGGCGCCGGGACTGGCAGATCAATGCGGAAGACCTCGTCGCCTGCCTGGTCTTCAGCTATATCTTCATGTTCGTATTCCGCCGCCTGCTTCGCCGGTTCGACAAGAAATGGCCGGCAACCGACTTCAGCTCCCGACGCATCCTGCGCGAACTGTTCTATGTCGTGCTGATGAACGTGATCCTCCAGAATGTGATGCTCACCACCTATACCGCGTCTACGGACGATGGCCTGCAATGGTTTGATGTCGTCGACATCAACACTGTCCCCCTGCTTTACTCGCTGATCCTCTACGGCGTCGTCCGCAGCAACACCTTCCTCAAGGCGCATATCGCCTCCAGGATCCAGCTCGAGAAGATCACCAACGATCAGTTACAAACGGAGCTCAAATTCCTAAAGGCGCAATACCACCCGCATTTTCTGTTCAACGCGCTCAACACGATCTATTTCCAAATGGACGAAGACATCGCCGCCGCCAAGAAAAGCGTCGAGAAATTCAGCGAGCTGCTCCGCTACCAGCTCTACGACCAGAACGCGACCGTCCCCGTGAGCCAGGAGATCCATTATCTGCAAAATTTCATCCAGCTGGCGCAGACCCGTTCGTCGGAGAAACTACAGCTGCAGACCCACTTCGACGATCATCTCAACGGCCAGCAGGTCTACCCCCTCCTTTTCCTGCCGCTCGTCGAGAACGCCTTCAAGTATGTCGGCGGCGATTATCATCTCGCGATCTCCGTCGCCGTGCATGACAACCGCATCGAAATGCAGGTCGACAATGGCATCCCACCCGACGTCCCCGAACCAGGCGAAACCCGCAAAGGCATCGGTCTCGAGAACCTCCGCCGCCGGCTCGAGCTCCTCTATCCCGGAAAGCATACCTTTACCACGAATAAAACACCAGAGTCATTTACCGCCGCACTCACGCTGCAATATCATTGACTATGTCCGCAACCATCAAATGCATCATCACCGACGACGAACCCTTTGCCCGAAAGGGTTTGCAAGGCTATATCGCACAGATCGATTTTCTCGAGCTAAAAGGTGTTTGCGAAAATGCCCTCGAATTGAACTCGCTGCTCAAGAAAGAACCCGTCGACCTGCTCTTCCTCGATATCGAAATGCCGTATCTTACCGGTATCGAATTCCTGCGCCAGCTCCCTGCCCCGCCCCGCGTGATCTTTACCACCGCCTACGAAAAATACGCCGTTCAGGGGTTTGAGCTCGAAGTCCTCGACTACCTGATGAAACCCATTTCCTTCGACCGCTTCCTTCGCGCAGCGAACAAGGCCTTCGATTATTTCAAACAGCAACATGCCACGACGGGTGCCGGCGACTATATCTTCGTAAAGGCCGATAGCAAATTGGAAAAGATCGCCTTCGCGGATATCCTGTTTGTCGAAGCATTAGAGAATTATGTAGCTATCTATACGCGTGAAAGAAAGATTATCACTCACCTGACGCTGAAGATGCTGCAAGAGAAGCTGCCTGCACAGGCCTTTGTCCAGCCGCATAAATCCTACCTGATCGCTATCGACAAGATCGACTCCATCGAGGGAAATATGCTCCATACCGCCCAATACACCGTTCCCATCAGCAAATACCAAAAGGAGGAGATCATGGAGAAAATAGTGAATTCCAAACTGTTGAAACGCTGACCCCAGCTGCAATAAATCCTATCTTTGGAAAAAATCCGCATGACTCCGCCCGTTATTACCACCAGCCAGCTGCCCTTGCTGCGCGGCGACCACGTTTATCTAAGCTTTGCCACCGAGGCCGACCGGGAACCGCTGCGCCCGCTCGCGAAAGACGACCGCATCTGGGAATTCACCCAAACACTAATGGTCACGGATACCTATGATGCACAATTCGACGGGTATTTCGACGGCGCGCTCGCCACCGTGAGTCAGGGACAGGCCTTCGTGATCCGCCGAAGCGACACGGGTACCATCCTCGGCATGACCCGTATCCATAGCTATACCCCAAAAGACCGTTGGGCCGAGATCGGCCACACCTGGTATCTCCCCAGCGTGTGGGGCCAGGTGCATAATAAAGAATGTAAGCTGTTGCTATTGCAATTCCTATTCGAGCAGAAAGGCCTCTGCCGGGTACAGTTCCGGGTAGCCCATCAGAATCTCAGATCGCAAAAGGCCGTGGCAAAGATCGGCGGCACCAAAGAAGGGATTCTCCGTAAACATGGTTTCCGTAACGACGGCCAGCGCAAGGATACCGTGGTCTTCAGCATCATCGACGACGAATGGCCGGAAAAAAAGGCCGCGCTGCAAGCCCTTATAGCTTCTTACGCATCCACCAGTCCGTCTGCGCATCCAACCCCACGATAAAGATGTGCTCGCCAAACCGCTCGAAACCCCATTTAGTATAGAACGCTTGCGCCCGGTGATTGTGTTCCCATACACCCAGCCATACCCATTCGAATCCCTGCCCGCGCGCGAGATCGAGACCCGCCTGCATCAACGCCGGGCCTACGCCCTTGCCGATCATTCGCTGTTCGGAATAGATCTGCACGATCTCGATGGCGTTTGCGTCTTCTAACCCTTTGGGCTTTTCGGCGCTGGCGCGCATCGAAACATACCCCGCCGGCTCATCCTCCACATAGGCGAGAATAAACGTCCTGCCGGGCGCTCCCACCTCGGCCATCTGCATCTCCCGCGTGAACTGCTGGTCCATATAGATGCGCATATTCTCCTCGGTATTGACCGGGGCAAAACTCTCGTAAAACGTCTTTCGGCTCAGATCGGCAATCAGTGCCGCATCATCCACGCCCGCGATCCGTATCCCGATCTTCGTGTTTTCCATTGTTGCAAACTACGCAAAATCCTCCACAGCCGCGGCGTCGCCGGCGGGCCATCCCTAAGCCACCGGAGCAGCCGGCTTCGTCATCAGGCCGCAGGACCGACCGGCGGCGGCAGCCGCTTGAACATCAACCGCAGCATACTCGGCAGTACGATCAGCAGCAGCGGCAACGCGATCACAAACCCGCCGATCACCGCGATCGCCAACGGCTGATGCAGCTGCGCCCCTGCCCCGATACCCAGGGCCAGCGGCAACAAAGCGATGATCGCTCCCAGCGCCGTCATCAGCTTGGGGCGTAACCGGGTCGAGATGGCATAGATCACCGCGTCGTCGACGCCCAGCGTCGCCACGCTATCCCGGAACTGTAGAAAAGTAAAGATGGCGTTCTCGCCTATGATCCCCACGATCATGATCAATCCGGTATAGCTGCCGACATTCAATGGCGTATGGGTAAGATACAAGGCCAGATAGCTCCCCGAGATGCCCAGCACCGCCACGATCAGGATCAGCAAGGCGACGGAGAACCGGCGATAGAGGAACAGAATAACGCCAAACACCAGTAACGATGCCGTAATGAGGATCGTCAACAGCTCGGCGAACGACTGCTGCTGATCGGCATAGGCGCCGCCATAAGCGATATGATACCCCGGCGGCAACGAGATCTTCGAACCGACGACCTGCTGGATGTCTTTCATCACACTGCCGAGATCGCGGCCTTCCAGCCGCCCCGTAACGACCCCCATCGATTGCAGGTTCTCGCGCTGGATCTCCGCATCCCCGGCCTTTATGGTGACCGTGGCCAGATCGGTGATGGGTCTCCGCTGCCCATTCGGTAAAAAGATCTGCATCCGTTCGATATCCGCGACACTCAGGGTCCGGCTGCCGGGATAGACCATGCGGATAGTCGTGAGCTGCTCCTTCTCCGGTACCGTGCCGACGATATTGCCCTCGAGTGCAGTCTGCAGCTGGTATTGCAGGTTCGCCGGCGTCAGCCCGAATAGCGCCAACCTTGCATAGCTCGGTTCGATGCTCACGCTGGGACCCGCGATCACGATGCCGTCGAAGACATCCGCCGTCCCATCGACCTTCCCGATGAGACCGGCCACCTGTTTGGACAACTCATGCAGCTTCGTCTGGTCATCGCCAAAGATCTTCACCTCGATGGGTTGCACCGACGTCATGAGATCACCGAGCATATCCCCGATGACCTGACCGAAATCTATCCGCAGCGCAGGCTGAGTAGCTTCGATCTTCTTTCGAAGGTCTTCGATAACCTCATCGGTGGTTTTGCTGCGGTCGGTCTTCAACGCGATCTGGTAATCTCCGGTATTGGGCTCAGTGATAAAGAAACCCATCTGGGTCCCCGTACGCCGGGAATAGGCCTGCACCTCGGGCGTCGCCACGATGAGCTTCTCGACTTCCCGCAGCATCCGGTCCGTCTCCTGAAGGCTGGTGCCCGGCGGTGAAGTATAATCCATAACGATAGTTCCCTCGTCCATCTCCGGCAAGAAGCCGGTCTCGAGCTGCGGCGGAATATACCAAATGGAAAAGGCCAGCGCCCCCATGACGATGAGGCTCAACCAGGGCCGCCGGATAAAGAAGGCGACCCACTTTTGGTTCTTTACATTGTGCGGTTTCACCACGCGCTTCTTCTTCCGTTCCCGCGTCAGCAGCAGGTACACCACCGGCAGACCGATCCACGTGACAAAGAATGAGCAAACTAGTGTGATGATCATGGTATTGGTCAGCACCTTGAAATAGGCCCCGGCCACCCCGCTCATGAGCACGAACGGTACGAAGATCACAATGGTGCTGATCGACGAACCCAGCATGGCCGGGAAAAGGTAATGAATGGCCTTTTGCACCAGCGTCGTCGACGACTCGTCCGGATGTTCCTCATGTGTTCGATGGATCTGCTCCACGACCACGATGGCATCGTCGATGATCAGCCCGATCGCCGCGGCAATGGCGCCCAGCGTCATGATATTGAAGGTATAGCCGATTGCGTACAGCACGATCAGGGTCAGACAGATCGTTATCGGGATCGTGATCAGGATCGTCGTGCTGGCCTTGAGCGACCGTAAAAAGATGATGGCGACGATGATGGCCAGACCCAAGCCGATCCACAGGCTGTCCGTGACGCTCTTCACAGAGGTATTCACGAAATCGGCCTGGATATAGTACGGCTTGATGGTCACCCCGCGGGGCAACGTCTTTTGCAATTCGGCGACCTTGGCCTCCATCGCCTTTGACATATCGATGAGATTGGCGTCGGGTTGCTTGACGACCGCGACCAGCACGGCATCCTCGCCATTGGCATTGACCCGGATATATTCCACGGCATCCTTGACGTCCACCGCTGCAATATCCTTGAGCAAGATAACCCGCTTTCCCGTGTTGCGA
>DASYZH010000225.1:0-3979 GCA_035946435.1 Puia sp.
AAAAAGGAATGTGCGCGTTATGCGCATTTGCTGGAAGCCTATCCCACCGACATCGTGGTGCTGGGCATCGGCGAAAATACCCATCTCGCTTTCAACGACCCGCATGTCGCATTTTTTGACGATCCCGAGACCGTGAAGATCGTGGACCTCGATGCCGACTGCCGGCGACAGCAGGTCAATGACGGCTGTTTTCCCGCTATCGATGCGGTGCCGACACATGCGCTGACGATTACCATTCCCGCGTTGTTCAAGGCCACCTATGCCTATGCGATAGCGCCCGGTAAACAAAAAGCAGATGCGATCCGCCATACGTGGAACAGCGAGATCAGTGAGCGGTATCCCTCCACCATTCTGCGGAAGCATCCCCATGCCATGCTGTTCACCGACGAGAACGGCGCCGCAAAAATCGATTCCGATGAAGACTGAGGCAACTGTAGAGGTAGGTACGCTGACGGCCCGCAAGAGCATGGCGCCTATCGCCATCATCGGCGGGTTATTCTTTATCTTCGGGTTTATCTCGTGGATCAATGCCATCCTGATCCCCTATTTCAAGATCGCCTGTGAGCTCAGCAATTTTGAATCCTATCTCGTCACCTTTGCGTTCTATATCACCTATTTGGTTTTCTCGGTGCCGGCATCCTATTTGTTGAAACGGGTGGGTTTCAAGCGGGGTATGATGACCGGTTTCTGGATCATGGCGGCGGGGGCTTTTGTTTTTTTACCCGCCGCCTTTTATCGCACCTATCCGCTTTTCCTGCTGGGGTTATTCACCATTGGCGCCGGCACGGCTTTGCTGCAAACGGCGGCCAATCCCTATATCACCATTTTAGGGCCTAAGGAGAGAGCGTTGCAGCGGATCAGCATCATGGGCATCATGAACAAGGGGTCGGGCATCCTGGCGCCCCTGTTGTTCGCGGCCGTGGTGCTGCGGGTCTCGGATTCCGATCTTTTCAGACAGTTGCCGCAGATGGACGCCGCGGGCCGGGAGGTCATTTTAAACAGCCTTATCCGGCGGGTGATGGTCCCTTATGCCTGTGTAGGGATAATCCTCACCGTTTTGGGTTTATTGATCCGGTACGCGCCCTTGCCGGAGATCGACACCGAGCACGAGAACAGGGAACTGGCGGCGGCCAATGCCGGAAAGCGGGTCATTTTTCAATTTCCCCATCTCATCCTGGGCGCCGTTGCGATTTTTTTACATATAGGGACGCAGGTGATCTCCATCGATACCATTATTAGCTATGCGGGTTCGATGAATATCGGGTTGCTGGAGGCCAAGGTGTTTCCTTCCTATACACTTTTTGTGATGATCGTGGGGTATGTCCTGGGTATCGTGCTGATCCCCAAAGCGATTAGTCAGACACGCGGTTTGCAGATCTGTACCCTGCTGGGTCTGGGGCTGACCTTACTCATCCTGCTGGCCAACCGTGAGGTGAACTTTCTGGGGCATCATGCGCGGCTATCCATTTGGTTTGTCGTGTTGCTTGGATTGCCGAATTCACTGACGTGGGCGGGTATCTGGCCCCTGGCATTGGAGGGCTTGGGCCGGTTCACCAAACTGGGGTCTTCTCTCTTGGTGATGGGGTTGACGGGAAATGCCTTGATGCCGCTTTTATATGGTTATCTCGCCGATAAATATTCCCCGCAGCAGGCCTACTGGGTGCTGATGCCCTGCTATTCCTACCTGGTTTTTTATGCTTTTCATGGCTATCGGCTGAGGCGCTGGAAGTAAGCGGCTGGTGCGGGAATTGCACGGGGCTTCTTAAATATCGATTATGAAGAAAGCAACTTCCAACCATAAAAAAGGCCGTCCGGCGAAGGACGTTGAGAAGACGGCGATCCGCCCGGCGGAGGCCGGGATGACAGCGCAGCCGATGCGCCGGGGGCCTGAAGCTGACCGCGAGGGTCGATCCGGCAATAGCGAGCCGATGCGCCGGGATGAAGAAGTGCAACAGAACAATGACGAGCACATCGACCAGGATTTCCCGGGTTATCCGCATCATCCTTCGCGGAATGCGAAGGAGCGGACGATCCACAATGGCAGCGCCGGGGCGTTCGATGCAACGGAGCACTCGCACGATGAGGAGGATGAGGACCAGGATAGCGATGATTTCGCGATGGATCGCTAGCGGACGTCGCGGGCGGTCTTCGCTCGCATTGGGCGGCCGTCGGAGTGGCGGGGCCTAGAAGCTCAGCTTACGGCCTTGTTCCGGAAAAATGAGTTTGACGCCGAGCGGATTGTCGGCCAGCAGCTCGCGGCGGATGCGCTCTTCCTGGTCGCCACTGGGTTTGCGGTGCGTGATCACCACGGGCAGTCCGCGTAGCGCGGTTTCGCCGGTGAGGGCGGCAAGGGCCTTGAGCTCCTGGTTCAGCAGCGCCGGGGTGAGATGGCCGAAGAGCGACCTGACCGGCTGTTCATTCGGAAAGGAGACCTCGATGAAGATGGCTTTGAGCCGGCCGGCCTGCACAAGCGGGCTTACGGACCGCCAGACGTTTTGCATCTTGTCCGTATGTTCGACACTGTCGGCGCCCGTATCGCCGAAATACAATAAACAATCCTCACCATTGCGCACGAGAAAGGCGGTACTCTCGTACGGGTTGCCATGGCTGAGGGAAAATGCCCGAACGTGTAATGAGGTCCGGTCGGCACTGATCTCCTCGTCCGGTTGCATCGTCACATAATGATATTTCTTTAGCTGCGGTTTTTCTCCTTCGTCGCCGAAATTAGCCCAGCTCTGCCAGCTGAAGTACTTTTCCTGCAGCACTTTGAGACAGGAAGCCAGCCCGTATATATTCTTGCTGCTGTCATCGGGGGAATTGATGATAAGCCCTGCCACATGATCGAGATGGGGATGGGAAATAAAATAATCTTTGATGTCGCTGCACAGCACCGTGGCTATCGGTGGCGGCAGAACGCCGTTGGCTATGGCCTTGCGAATACCCGCATACAATGTCCCCGCGTCCAGACAGATATAGTCCATTCCGTTGCCCGCAGCCACCAGGTAAGAAGAAAGATTGCTTTCATCGAGGCCGCCGCGTACGCCCAGCGGGATGACGGTAAAAGCGGGTTGTGCGGCGGGTCGACTTGCAGGCGGAGCCGATGAGTCGGGTTGCGGGGCCGGCTGGCTTGCCGGAGAAGACGACGGGCCGGGTTGTGCGGCCGCGGAAAGAGCGAGGCCGAGGGCGAAGAAGATCAGGCGGAAACGGCTAAGAGTCTTCATGCCGTGAAGATAAATTACCTTTGATTCATGGCAAAGGAACATCATTACAGCACGCAGCTCAATTGGACCGGCAACAGGGGCGAAGGGACCACCGACTACCGCGCTTATGACCGCGATCATGTGCTCGTCGCCGGGGGCAAACCGGAGATCCCCGGCTCTTCCGATCCGAGCTTTCGCGGCGACCCGAATCGCTACAATCCCGAAGAGTTATTGGTAGGCTCGTTATCTTCCTGTCATATGCTCTGGTACTTGCATCTCTGCTCTGTCAACGGCGTCGTGGTGGTAGAATACCATGACTATGCGGAGGGGACGATGCTCGAAGGCAGCGATGGCGGCGGGCGTTTTAGTGTCGTTACCTTGCGGCCCGTGGTTACGGTGACCGAGGCTTCGATGATCGAGAAGGCGATGGCCCTGCATCATGAGGCTAATAAGCTGTGTTTTATTGCGAACTCCTGCAATTTCCCGGTGAAGCACGCCCCCGAGGTGATGGTTGTGGATGAGGGGATGTGAGCCGCCCCAGCCACCCCCCCGGACATCCCGCCCAAACCGCACCCGCGTCCCGGTCCGACGCTGCGCGGTGAGCAACGCGCTCAACCTACGTCCAGCACGATCTTGCCAAGATGGGCGTTGGTTTCCATGAGCTGCTGGGCCTGCGCGGCCTGGCTCAGGGGGAAACGGGCATAGATCAGGGGACGGAGCGCGCCTTTTGCGATCAGCGGCCAGACGTGCTGCTCCACTTCGGCGGCAAGGGCCGATTT
>DASYZH010000226.1:0-22777 GCA_035946435.1 Puia sp.
ATAAAAAGGATTGCCGCCGGTAAGGGCATAGATGTCTTCGCCGTTATACCCCCTGCCGCCAGCCAGTCGTTCCACGGCCGTTACCGAAAGAGCCTCAGGTTGCAGCCGGGTTACCACATCGGCTGGCAGCTGCCCCAGCACACTCCGCAGGGGATGCCGGGCATTCACTTCGTTGTCCCGATAAGTCAATACAAATAAACAGCGGACCTGCGCGATCCGCCGGGCCAGAAACTTGATGAGATCGAGCGTTGCCTCATCCGCCCAGTGGATGTCTTCGAAAACGATCACCGTCGTCCCACGACGTTCAGCCAGATCCTGGTAAAAGCTGCTGAAAAGCAACCCCCGGTCCGGATTATCCATCGCCCTCGCCCAAAAGGCTCCCCGCATCTGCCCCGCCACATCATACACTGGCGCCAGCGGCCGGGGGGTGAATAACGCGTCGCAAAGCCCCAGGTAAAGCGTACTACCCACCGGCAACCGCTCCCCAAAGGCCCGCACCACCGACGACTTGCCGATACCCGCTTCTCCCGCGATGAGGACACAATGCCCTTCACCCCCCGCCGCCTTTTCGAAGCACGAGGCGAGGGCCGCGAGTAGCGTATCTCTCTCGATCAATTCCATAGATCAGCAAATAGATACTAGTAAAATAGGGAATCTTCCCCATATCCCCGATCCCCTCCGCCGCTTTCTTTGTATAAAAATGTGAATATGAAAAAGATCACCTTGATCGCCGGCTTCGTGACCGCCGCCTCCTTCATCGCCAGGTCGCAAGACCAGCCCCCCATCACCCACATGTACATCGACGTCCACGAGCTCGGCCCCGGTAAGGTCACCGCCGCGGCAGTTGCCGAAGCACATGCCAAAGACCTGGCCGTGGAAAAGAAATATGGCGTCAATTTCATCAACTATTGGGTCGATGAGCAGCAGGGCAGGATCTATTGCCTCTCCACCGCTCCCGATACCGATGCCATCCGTAAAACCCATGCCGAAGCTCACGGCCTCCTGCCCAACGAAACCTACCTCGTAACCGACGGCCAGGTTGCCGACCAAAACTCCTCCTCCACCTTCTGGCTCGACGTCCATGAACTCGGCCCCGGAAAGGTCACCGCCGCGGCAGTAGCCGAAGCCCACCAAAAAGACCTTGCCGTCGAAAAGAAATATGGCGTCAACTTCATCGACTATTGGGTCGACGAGAACAAAGGCGTGATCATGTGCCTCTCCCAGGCCCCCGATTCCCTCTCCGTGATCAACACACACAGAGAAGCGCACGGCCTCCTGCCCGCCTATATCGTCAAAGTCGCACCCGGCGGAACCGCCGTCCACTAAAACAACCCATTCTTCTTCAACAACGCCATCCCCTCCATGAGCATCGCCCCGCTAAGCTCCGTGGTCAGATCCGTCTCCCCCGCGGGCGCCGTAGTCCAGTTGTTCCCATAGAAATACCCCGGCCGCGTGGTCCCTTTCAACCAAAGCGTCTGCGCATTGTTCTTCAGAAATACCACCAGCTTTTGTTGATCGCCCGCATCGATACCCTTGGATAATATCAGCTGGATCATATAACGCACAAGAACACCCTTGAATAACCCGCCATCACCCTGCCCCTCATCCTTCAGGATCCCCGCCGAATTCAACGTCGGATCGGAAAGCACGTTAGTAGCCGTCTGCAAGGCATTGCTCAGATAGGACCCCTGCTGAGTCGCATTGAAAAGCTCCACTCCCGCCCCAATAAACAGCCCCTGGTTATACGTAAATCGATAGCTGGTATTCAAAACCCCATCGTTATTCGAATTGATCCCGTCATACACGAAACCACTCCCCGCATCCACCAGCGTATTCTTCCACCACGTATAGATCTTCTGCGCCCAGGCCAGGTCACTGGGATTACCGAAACGCTCATACAACCGCGCCGCCAGGATACACGCCGGACCATTTGCCGGCGTGTTTTTATAATAAAGCTGCTGTTTCTGCCAGGCGATCCCGCCACCCATGGTGTTATTCCACCCCGTCTGTATATCGGCCCAAACAGCTTCGGCCGCATCCTTCCATTTGGTGTCCTTCGTGACATCATAGGCACGAAGCATGGCGAGCGCATTCCACCCCTCGTCATCATAATACTGTCCCAGAAAGCTGCCGCCGTTCCTGGCAGGTATTCCCGTATACCACTGATCCATGTACCCCGTATAAGTGCTGCTCTGCGTCCGCATATAGGCGTCTACCAGCACATCCAAAGCGTGCGCCTGCGGCCAGTAGTTAAAGGTGCTGTTCCCCTGGTTGTTGGCATTGAAATATTGCGCGCCGGCATTCCAATAGCCGCCCATCAGCGCCGTCGTACTCGTGTCGGCGATCTTGTTCCAGTCATACGTATAAACGCTGGACGTCCCACCCGTAGCCAGATCGATATTGTCGTAGTTTTTGTCGCAGGCGGCAAAGAACAGCAACAACGAAAACAAAAAGCTCATATGCAAAACTTTCATGAGGAATAATTATTGTACGATTACGGAATGGGTGTACGGCGCATCAGGCTGCAGATACACCGTGATGTTCACATTGTTGTTGTTCATCGTCGCAGTCACGAACTTGTAACAGTTGTTCCACTGGTCATTGGTCGCCGGGACCAGGTAGAAATAGCTCGGCGGCGTGCTCGACGTCGGCTCGGAATTATCGCCGTTCGAGCTGCCATACCATTCATAGCTGTCGCTGGCCCCACCGCCGGCATTCACCGTATACCGGAACTTATACCGGTCCTCCAGGCCCCACGATTCCTGGTTCTCCGTGATCAGTTGGGCGGCATCCAGCCACACACCGGCGCCCTGGTAGGTCAGGTGATACTTGACATTATCCGCATCGGCATACCACACGTCGACACTGCGGATCACCGTGATGGTAGCCACGGCATTGTTGAAGTCGAGATCGAACCGGACCTGCGCCGTCGTGTCGGTATAGTTCACCGAACCGCCCTCTTTTAAATTAGTGCCCACGATAGAATAGCTGGTCGGACTCCCACTATTCCCATTCACGAAGGAATAGCTTCCGCCGCTCTTCAACGACGTATAGGCCTCGAATACTCCCGCCGCCGTCTGTTTAAAGTGCACAGCCTTCGAAAGATCCGTGCCCCCCTCCGTCGCCGACCCGGTAAGATACAAGTCGGAAGGAATAGTATCGAATCCTGCCGGCCGGGCTACGACGATCACATTCGTCTGGGAAGCCGGCACTTCATTCAGTCCCTTCGTCGAATACACCGTCCAATAGAGCTTGCCCGTATCCAGCGCCGCAATACCCGCCATCTTGGCGATCTGGTTCAGCGTGCTGTGGCTCACCGTAGCCTGGGTATTGACACCGGTCCCATCGGCGGCGACCTTGAACAGCGGATGTTTAAAATCGGAAACCGTATCGAAAGCCAGCTCATACTGAACCAGGCTGCCGTCAGCCGCCAGCGCAGGCGACCACTCAAAGGTGATCAGCGCACCCGATGCCGGGTTAAGCGCCACGAATAAACTGTCCTGCGGGGCAAACAAATTAGCCACCGGGCTCACCGTTTGATCCAGCGAATAATTGTATGTCTTTTTACAGGCAGCGCCGGCAAGGGCCACCAAAAGGATCAAAAATATCTTGCGTTGCATATGTCTAATAATTTGGATTTTGAGTAAGATGTGAATTCTGCTCCAGCTCGTAGGTCGGGATCGGCCACAGATAGTCCCTCGTCGGGTCAAAAATGCGGTTCGATACCCGCACAAAGCCATTGTCGACCGTTGGATCGCCATACTGGGCGCCATGAACCCATCCGTTCAGTACATATTGCGCCGTCTTCCACCGGCGGAGATCGAAAATGCGCAAGCCCTCGAAGGCCAGCTCACAGCGTCTTTCCCGGCGGATGATCGTCCGCAGATCGCTTTGCGCCCACGCGGCATTGAACGAGATAGCATTCGGATCGGTAAAACCCGCACGCACCCGCAACGCGCCAATCGTCTGATCCCAAACAGCCGGGTTCATCTGCCCCAGCTCGTTCATCGCTTCCGCATACATCAGCAACACATCGGCGTACCGGATCAGGATCAGGTCGAGTCCCGACACCTCGCCCGGCGCCGCCGTAGAATCGAAATATTTCCGCCAGTAATACCCCGTCGGCGAGGTGAACCCGCCATTCGAAACATATTCATTGAGCGCGCTCTTGCTCGGATCGCTCCCGGGTTTGATGTAGATCGTCTGCGTTGACCCGTTGGCGTTTGTCCATGCATACTGATCATAGACCAGCGTAGCGGTCATCCGCGGATCGCGATTCTTGTAGGAATTGGTGAGATCATAGCCGCTGCCGGCCTGGTTGATGCTGTCCCCGTTCAGCATCAGGTAGTCATTTACCAGCTCCTGCGTGGGTGCCAGCGCGTTATCCCTGGCCCCCGCCGAGATGGGGATAAAATCGAAGGTCCAGGCATAGGTCCGGATATTGGGCACATATTCCTGGTCCAGGATCACCTCGGAATTATGTTCGTTGGCCGGACTGAAGATTTGAGAATAGCTCGGCACCAGCGACCAGGACCCATAGGTCGAAGTGTTGATCAGCGTATCGCAAATATTCGCAACATCCTGCCAATCCCCTTCATATAGCTCCACCCGTGCCTTCAGGGCCTCGGCAGCGCCGCTCGTGATCCTTCCCTGGTCGGCCGCATCCCAGCTCTTGGGAAGCACAGTTTTTACCGTATCCAGCTCATTGAGCACAAACTGCAGCACCTGCGCCCTTGGCGTCCGCGCAATGCTCTGACTCTCGGCAAGCGAAATATCATGCGAGAAAAGCGGCACATCCCCAAACCACGTCATCAGCTGCCAGTAACGGAAGGCCCGTATAAACCTTGCCTGCGCGATCAACAACGCCTTCTGATCCGCCGGATAAGCAGGTATTCTGTTCACGTTGTCGAGCAGCACGTTGCAGGACTTGATACACCCGTAAGCGCTGTCCCATTCCAGGTCGAAACGGGCCAGCGATGCCGTATAGCTGCCCGTGGAGATGGTAAACGCATTGTCCTGGTCCCCGCGGCCCACATAGGCATTGTCGGAAAGCCCTTCGTTATAAAAGAAATGACTGCTCTGGAACATCTGCGCATACGCCGTATTGAGCAGCGCATTGGCATTCTGCGGCGTCGACCAGTAATTGACATCGGTGTACTGGTCCGTTGGCGCCTGGTTCAGCTTCTGGCAGCCGGCCACCGCAAAAGCCACAAAAGCCGCAAAGCCTCCCAAAAGCGCAAAAACAAAATGATATCGAGATCGCATAGAGATCGTTTTAATCGTTAAAAAGTCACATCCAGGCCACCACCATAGAATATCGGCGTCGGATATACCCGCCCGCTCTGGTTGCTGCCATAGGCATTGCCCAGACGGCTGTTGAACTCCGTAGATTCCGGATCGAGGAATTTCAGCTTGGACAACGTAAACAGGTTCTGGCCCGTAAAATAGACCCGCACATGCTGTACATGCAACGCCCGCGAAACCCGCGGCGAAAGCGAATACCCGAGCTGCACATTCTTCAGTCGTGCATAGGCCCCGTTGAACAGATACAAATTAGACCCCACATTGTAGTCGTTCTGCTGCGACGGACTGCCATTCGCACTCAGGATGGGATAGGCCGCATTCGGATTCGTCGGCGTCCAGAAATTCAGCTCATGCTTGAAGATGTTATAAGAGTAGTTCGCCTGGAACGGATCCACGAGTTCACCCCGTACGAACACCGTCCGGCGTCCCACTCCCTGGATGAAGACATTCAGGTCGAAGCCGTGAAAAGTGACATTATAGGTAAACCCAAACGTGTATCGGGGAAAAGGATTCCCCAGCACGTACAGATCATTGTTATCGATGATCCCATCTCCATTCTTATCCTTGTACTTGATATCGCCGGGGATCGGTGTCACGCCCACCAGTTTGGGATACTTCGCCACATCGCTCGGGGTTTGAAAATAGCCGTCGCGTTTGTAGCCCACATAGCTGTTAAACGGCACCCCGGCGCGAACCACCGTTTGCATCTCCGCATCGCCGTTGAGCTGCTGGTTCCCCTGGAAATAAACGACCTCGTTATAGTTATCGGCGAGATTCACGGCAAAGCTGTGTGTGAACCGCCGTCCACGCAACACATACTTCACGGAGGCCTCCCAGCCCTCGTCACGCATCTTACCCGCATTGTAGTTGGGCAGGGTCGTCCCGAACGTACCGGGAACAGCCGGCGTCACTAAAATATGCGTGGTTAACTTATTGAAATAATCCAGCGATACGGTCAGGCTGCGGTTCAAAAGGTAAGCATCCAGGCCGCCGTTTAAAGTCGCCGCTCGTTCCCAGGTCAGGTCAGGGTTGGCAAAATTGAAACCCTCACCTGCAACCGCGGAATTATTAAAGCCATAGTAGTTCGCGATCGAGTAGTAGGTTGTCAGATATTGGTAATTGCCCACAGTTAGATTACCTTGATTCCCCAGCACCCCATAAGAACCCCTCAGCTTCAGCTCCCCGATCTTATTCCGGACCCCTTCCATAAAGGTCTCATCGGTAAGCCTCCATCCGGCCGATACACTGGGGAAAAAGCCGTACCGGATACCCTGTCGGAATTTTGACGAGCCGTCGTACCGCGCATCGAATTCAAATAGGTATCGCCCCTCATAATTGTAGTTGACCCGGCCGTAAAGTGAATTCAAGCTGCTGACATAAGGGTTTTGCGCCGTCGTCGAAGCATTCGTCGAGACAATGGATCCCGTAGTCGGCACCCCCAGCAGGCTGTCGGTATACATGTAGTAGATATTGCTGCTGTGCCACGTCGTCGATTCATTCGACGCCCCCACAAGCGCACCCACATGATGCTCGCCAAAGCTCCTGTTGTATTGCGCCATCAGCTGCACGTTCGTGAATAACGTCTGAACCCAGGTATCACCCGTGCTTCGGTCACTGCCATAGACGCCCTGCGGATAAAAATCTACCTGCGCTACTCTCAGGAAATTATGATTGGTGTTCATATCGCCACCAATGACGCCTTTGATACTGAAACCCTTTGGCAGCGAGATCTCGGCACTGACGTTGCCAAAGAAATCGTCATTGGTGATATCGTTATAGCCACCCTTTTGCAAGATGCCAAGCGGATTGAATTGCGTGAGAACGGCATTCGTCAGATAGCGGCCCAGCGAGTCGACCATTTGATAGTTGGTAGGAGTTCGTTCGGCATCCGCCATCAGAAACCCATTCCCAAAGGAATTTTGCTTCAGCTCATCATGCGTATAGGCCAGGGTCCCACCCGCCTTCAGTATCCCATAATCCGATGTCGCCGCCGCCCGTACATTGTACCGCGTATAGCCGTAATTGGGCCCTACCAGGTTGCTGGCCTGGGTGACATTACCCAGCGAAAGCAGGAACGTCGAATTCTGCCCACCTCCAGTAAGGCTCACATTGTGACTCTGCTGCGGCGCGTGGTGGAGGATCCGCCGCAAAAACCATTCGTGGTCGCCGCCGGCCTTCAAGGCCTGGATGTCGGCGGGTGCATAAATGGGCGGCAGACCCACATTCGTCAGCGATTCATTTTTATAGATGGCGTTCTCCCAGGCCGGCAAAGGCGAGATCAATACCTTAGAATCCTGCGTCCCATAAGTGCCATTGTAGGTCACCGTCGGGTGTTGATTCTTCTTTCCCTTTTTCGTCGTGACCAGCAAGACCCCATTGGCGGCACGCGAACCATATATGGCCGCGGCTCCGGCATCTTTCAGCACGGAGATGCTTTCTATGTCGGCCGGGTTCAGTAGGGACAGGCTTCCTCCCGTGATGCCATCGATCACGACAAGCGGGCTGTTGTCATTCATCGTCCCCACCCCACGGATATTGAAGTTCAACGACGCCCCCGGCGAAGGGTCGGGTTGCTGAATGATCAGGTTGGGTGATACCCCCTGTAGCAGCTGGTACATATTCACCGCCGGCTTGCCCGCAAGATCCTGCGGCGTGATCTGGTCTACCGCACCGGTGACGGACACCTTGCGCTGCGTGCCATAACCTACCACGACAACATCACTCAGCGCCGCCTGGGACAGCTCCAGTGCGATAACGATGGTCTTCCGTCCTCGCACTTGCACGTCGACCGCCGTATAACCGGTATAGCTTAAATGCAATACCGCACTGGTATCTACTACCAATATAAATTCTCCATCTCCATTCGTGGCCACGCCCCGGCTCGTCCCGGCTATCGTCACCGATACGCCCTGTAACGGCACGCCCTGGGGGTCGGTCACCCGGCCATGGACCGTGATCTCTCCCGGCGGCAGCTCCCGCGGCGCCACCGCAGGCGCCCGGGCATCCACGATGATGGTATTGCCGTCGATCTCGAATCCAAGCGGCTGGTCCCGGAAACAGCTGTCCAGCACGGCTTGTAACGGAGCAGCCCTGACATGGATGCTCACCTTCCTGGCCTGCTGTATCAGCTCATCGCTATAGAAAAAGAGAAAACCCGTTTGCTTCCGGATCTCCTTAAAGACTTTTGTGAGCGAAACGTCGGATTCACTCAGGGTCACTTTCTGGGAGTACCCCCTGGCACTCACCTGCAGGCAAGCCGTAACTAATAAAACTGCCGTCAGTTTGGCCATTAGAAACGTTTTGGTTAGGATACGACGCCTGGGTGGCGCCGTTTCACAAATAGCGTCAATTCGCATACTTTTGCGTTGTTTGGGTTATCGATGTGTGTACGTCTATACAATAGAGCGCCCAAATACTACGCGAAGTGCGCTCGTACCGCACTTCGTTTTTTTTCAGGCTCCCCGGTTATCTAAAGAGTTATTTTGGTTTTATGGTCACCGTCCTCCCTTCCAGTGTAAAACTTGCCTTTCCCGCCCGCTCCAATTGATGCAGTACATCGGTCAGCGGAGCGCTACGGGCTATAAACCCCGAAAAATGCTTTTCTACCGTTCCTTCATAATGGACGTCCACGTCGTACCATCGCGCCACCTGTCGCATCACGGCCGGAAGCCCCGCGCTTTCAAATTGGAACAATCCATTCTTCCAGGCCACCGCCTGGTCCGTATCGGCTTCGGCTTCCGTCATCCCCCGGCCATCCAAACCCAGGGTCGCCTCCTCCCCCGGCCTCAACACCTTCGAGACATCCCCACCCTCGACCCTTACGGCGCCGGAGAGCAGCGTCGTCCGAAAACTCTCCTCGTCGTCATAAGCCATCACATCGAAATGCGTTCCGAGCACATCCACCGTCATCTTCCCCACCTTTACTTTAAAAGGTTTGTCTTTCGCCCTCGCGACTTCGAAATAGGCCTCACCCGAAAGCTCTACGGTCCGGTCGGCACCCGTAAACGCCGTAGGAAACCGTAGCGACGTCGCGGCATTCAGCCATACGCGGCTTCCATCGGGCAACGTCACCTCGTATTGCCCACCCCTGGGCGTCCGGATCGTATTGTACAGGACCGTTGCGCCACCCGCCGCAGACGCACTACCCGCCGCCCCAGCTCCATCCACACCCGGCACACCACCCCCGTTCGCATAGGCCAACTGTCCCCCACCGACCTTTACGATATTCGTATTCCCCTGCGTCGCAAGCAGCCCGTTCTTCGTGCTGTCCAGCGTCACGGCCGAGCCATTGGCGAGGATCAGGACGGCTTTATTCCCGCCCGGCACTGGCACCGTGGGCTTCGGCCGGGTCACCGCCACAGCCGCAGGAGTCCTCACCCCCGAATGCGCCCACCACCAGACGCCAAGCCCTAACCCGGCCAGCACCACCGCTGCCGCAGCAGGTCGCCACCAGGACAGCCAGCGCACAACCGGCGCCATCTCCACCACGCGTCCCTCCGGGCGGCCCTGCTGCAATACATTCCGCAACATGTTTTCGCTTTCGGCTTCCGTAAACACGGGCATATTGTCCGGTTCGGCCCACGCATCACCCATCAGCCGCTGCAATTCCGCCGCATGCTCCTCCATAGCAACCAGGCGCATGAACTCCGCCGCTTCTTCGGGCGTTGCCGTCTTTTGGTAATATCTGCCGAATAAAAAAGCCAATCTGGTTTGGGGCATAATAAACGTATTGTCCCTGGGAAGACACCCCGGCCAGTAAAAAGTGGTAATGAAAAAGAAAATAATTTATCCGGTCAACCGGCTCATGGAAAGATGATCGCGTATGGCTCGCAGGGCCAGCGACATATGTTTCTTCACCGTTTCAACGGAAAGCTGCATTCGCTCGGCAATCTCGGCATGACTCAGCCCTTCCTGCTTATGCAATCGGTATACACGTTGTTGTTGGGGCGGAAGCTGGGCGACGGCCTCATCCAGCAGCAAATGATAGTCCTCTTCCGGCGTCTCCATCTCCACCGCCTGCGATCCCGCCGTCTCCGCCTGGCTCCCGGCCACCAAAGCAGCCTGCCGGCTACGTTCCCGTGCCATATTCCGGATGTAATTGAAGACATGATTCCGCGCCGCAGTAAAAAGGTAGGCGTCAAAATGCTCAACATTCGCCAACGTCGCGCGCTTAACCCAAATCTTTACAAACACATCCTGCACGATCTCCTGGGTGGCCGGCCGCGATTCGGTCAGCCGGTATACATAAGCGCCCAGCCGTTGATGATAAGCGTAAAACAGCTCACTAAAAGCCGCTTCATTACCTTCCGCGATGCGACACAGCAACGCCCCTTCCTTATCTGATGGCAAGACAATCACGCCACTAAGTTATAAAAAATGTCACTCTCTCAAAACAACTCCATAGATCACATTCGTTTCAATGCTTGTCACCGGTTCATCGGGCCGCTCAGTCAATCGCAGCAGCAGGTTTTCCTTTAATAGCAGCGCATTGACCTCCCCCATCTGCTCGATGGGCCATCGCAATCCGCTGCCCATCGCGATCCGCCAAAAATCTTCAGGCTCCTTCAGCTCTTGTACTCCCCTCTCAGCGACGACGCCCGCCTCCTCATCCGGCAACGCGTCTTCGATTAGCTCTAGCACCGCATCCACGGTGGTAATGCGGTCCCAGGGATTGAAATCGCTCACCCATTCAGGCGCTACTTCAGCAACGGCCGCCTTCCATTGCGTATAGGCTGGTTCAAAAAGCCGCGGGCCCCAGGTCGTAATGGCCAGCCGTCCTCCGGGCCGCACCAGCCGCCAAAGCCGCTGCACCTGCGCTTCCATATCGGGTACAAAAAAGATCCCGAATACGATGATCACCGCATCGAAGCTGTTCGGCTCGAATGGCAACGCCGTCATATCCGCCTTCATAAACTCTACATTCTGGAGTCCCTTGTCCACCGCTTTATCACGAGCCAGCGCGAGCAGGTTCTCCGCAAGATCGACACCTACAACGCTTCCCGTCGCACCCACCGCCTCCGCCGCAGGCAGCGCCGAAGCACCCGTTCCGCAACATACATCCAACACCCGCATCCCCGGCTTCAGACCCAGTCGTTCCACCGTCCGCCGCCCATACCGATCCCAAAACCCCAAAGCCGGATCATCAAAAAGATCCGCCGCAAAGTTGTACGTCTTTTCCGCCTTTTCCTGTGGAGTAAGTGCTGCCATAAAGCCAGTTTTCCCTAAGTTCCGATTTTTCTGTCGCAATTCAACCTGCGTATTGTCGCAATCCCGCCCCGCACGAACCGCACACCAATCGTAGCTTTGATAAAACAAAATCACCCACCATGAGCAAAGTAGTGATAGACATGACCATCTCCCTCGACGGTTACGTCGCCGGCCCGGACGACGGCCCGCAATATCCCCTCGGCAAAAATGGCGGGATGGCCATCTTCGACTGGTATTTCTCCGGTACGAAAGAGTATAGAAATCCGTTATTCAAACCCGAAGAAGGCGTCAATCTCGACGTCGTAAAAAAGGCGTTTGAAGAATCGGGCGCCTTCGTCACGGGCCGTAAAACATATGATATCACTAACGGCTGGAATGGTCGCCATCCCGTAGAAGGTTTGCCAATTTTTGTACTGACGCATAACCCGCCACCGGCTAGTGAGGTACCCAAAGGCCCCTCCAGTCTTACCTTTGTAACGGATGGGATAGAACACGCCATCAAGCTGGCAAAAGCAGCCGCAGGGAACAAAGACGTAAAGCTCGGTGGTGCATCGCCCGGCAAGCAGGCATTGAAAGCAGGTCTGGTAGACGAGATCTTCGTTCACATCGCCCCCTATCTCCTCGGCAGCGGCGTTCCCCTCTTCGACATCCTCGATCACGGGATCAGGCTCGAGAAAATCTATGCTGCCGATGGCCCACTAGCCACCCATATCCGTTATCGCGTCCTTTACCAGACTCCAAAAACTATCTAAGGCAATAATGCGCGGCTTTAGAAAGGAAATAATAGCCGGCCAATCTTCGTTCCTGAAGATATTGACTCCCGTCAGTTTCTTTTGGATCAGGCTCGGCGGCACCCAGGCCCAATCATCCTCGCCAAGCTCTGCATAGAGCATCCCTTTCAATTGAACAAACCGTTCATAATACGCAGGATCATGCAAAACAATACTGATCTCAGCTTCCTTGCTGTCCACCTCCATCTTAAAGCTCACCTGCTTAATGCCGGTTTTATAGTTCAACCAAGAGATAGCTTCACTATCCGCAGACAACACGGGCTTCATGTATCTACCGAAAGCCGTCCAGAAGGCCTGCTTTTGTTTTGATATCTCCTGTTTCGTATACATGAGTGAGATCACAACCGCTCCGCCAGCGCCCGATAATAATTCTCTACCGCATTCTCTTCGTACGATAGATACAAGAAAGGCTCGATCAGCTCGAGTTCCATGAGCATAAACTTACCATTCACCATCAACCCGTCGACCCGCGCATACAGACTGTCTTTAGCGAACCGCTCTACATACGACGCCGCGTGCGTGATCTCGGCATCGGGAGGGAACAAAGGTTCGATCGTTCCGCCATAGATCTGTTGTACGCGAAAATCCCCCGCCGCCGGCTTCTTCAGGATCGTGTGGCTATGTACGCCGTTGAAGAAAATATGCGACCATTCCCCCTCCTGAACCTCTTTCATCAGCGGTTGAACGATATAATCGTCCTGGCTCACCAGGTCTACGATGCCATCACGCGCCGCCGAGGCCTCCGCCAATGAAATCGCCACGGTATTCTTGGACCCGCCGCTGATACACGGCTTCACGATAAGGCTATCGGCCCGCAATTGATCAAACAAAGCCGCCAGATCGCCCTTCCAACCCCGATCTAAAAAAAGCGAAGGGATCACATCAAAACCGGCCGCGGCGACCTCCGCCAGATAGCGTTTGTCCAGGTTCCAGCGCACTATAGCATAATCATTCAGCAACCGAACACCCAACGATTCCAGCCTGTCGAGCCATGCCTTAAACGCCTCAATCTTTCTATGATAATCCCATGGCGTCTTTAGCAGTGCCACATCATATTTCGTCCAATCCACGCCCGGATCATCCCAGATAGCTTGTTCGATGTCCAATCCTTTTTGCCGCAAGTAGGGCACGAGGTCGAGGTGTTCGCTAAATCCATTTGCTGCAGAATACTTCACCACCCCGCTATAGGTGATATACGCGATTTTCATAATAGATCGCAAATATACGGCTAAGCTCCGGACCGCCCGGCTAACAATTCAATAACAAAGGAAGGATTACCTTTGACCGGATGACAAAAAAGCTCCTGCTTTTCTTCCTAACCCTGTGGTTCTGCATTACGGCCGGAGCACAAAACACTGTACTCTCCGGGATCATCAGAGATTCCGCGAACGGCAAACCTCTGCCGGGTGTCAGTGTGTTCCTCAACGGGACTTCGAAGGGAACCTTCACCAGGAACGACGGCAGCTTTTCCCTGGCAATTCCCCCGGGTCGCTACCAGCTCATCGCCTCGGCCATTGGCTATGCCACCTATCTTACCGAGATCAGCAGCCGCAATCTTCCACAGGGTTTTAAGATCTCGCTCCATACCGCGGCGGACGAGCTGGCCACGGTCACGGTCGAACCGTATCTAAAGGATGGCTGGAAAAAGTATGGCAAGCTCTTTTGGCAATATTTTATCGGCACTACACCTAACGCATCGGATTGCACGATCAAAAACAAGGAAGCGCTGCGCTTTCATTTTTATCTCAAAAGCAATCAGCTGGCCGTGACCGCCGTCGATCCGCTATTGATCGAAAACAAGGCCCTGGGCTATGAGCTGGAGTATCGGCTCGAACGCTTTGTATGTGATTTCGCTTCTCACATCGTGTCATATTATGGTTATCCCCTGTTTCGGGACATACCCACCGATGATATCGACAAAAAGAAGAAGTGGGAAAACAATCGTCAGCTCGCCTATATGGGTTCGATGATGCATTTCATGCGCAGCCTGTATGGTCATCGGGTACACGAAGAAGGGTTCCTGGTAAAATACCCTACGCCGGTCCCCAATATCGAAAAGAAGCGGGTTAAGGAGATCTATGTACCGAATGTCACCAAGACCGATTCCATTCCCATGGATAGTCTTCATCATTACTGGGAGGTTTTGCGTGAGCCCGATTATTACATGGAGCCCTCCACCGATCCGGAAGGGTTGATGATGGTACAAAAAGATCTGACCCATGTACTCTTCTTCTACGACAGCTGTACGGTGATCTACGGTAATCCCAAAAGGGGGATCGCCTATGCGGAGTCTGCGATCCGGCTGATCGATCAGCAGCCCATTGCCATAGACGAGAACGGCAGCTATTATCCGCAAAGCGAAGTGCTCAATCTCCAGACCTGGGCCATCACCCAAAATATCTCCAACCTGCTTCCGCGTGATTACGACATCAACGAGCACATTCCGTAAGCGACAACATCACAGCGAGGTCAGCACCTCGATGATCGCGCTGATCGCCTCTTTATCCGGTGTTTTCCCGGCAAATCCTTCCGGCAGTATGGCCCTGAATTCCCCCGCATCATCCCGTTCCAACGTCACCTCCACCCCATCCAAATCGACCAAAAACCGCACCCCATACCGCCACGCCTGTACCTGCGCCGAAAAGGTCCGCTCCACCCCGCGAACCTCCACCGGGATCTCTACCATTTGTTCCATAACCCCCAATATACGCCAGGAATCACGACTTCTCCAACCCCCGCAGCTGCTCCTCCAGCTCGATATCATAAACCTCCGGCCGCAGGGCGATCAATTTCCGCAAAGCCCCGACCGCCTGCGCCCGAACCCCGGCCGCCTGCTCGCGGAGCGCCGCAGTCGGAAAGCCCCGCGCCTCCAGCACCCGTATCTTCAACACAAGCAGCTGTGCTTGAAACTTCCAGGCCGCGTAGGTGTGATCAGCCACCGGGCTCCCATCAGAAGAAGCCCGCAATAGTTCCCCGATCGCCGCCCCCGAAGTCAGCGCGTCGATCTCCTCTTCTGCCCGTTCCAGCTCGCCGGCTTGGATACGGGCGGCAATCCTGGTCAAAGCGGCAAAAAAATCCCGGAGCTGATCGAGCAGATAATCTTTGCGGAGTGGCATAAACCCAAAGCTAGGGCAATTTCCGCAACCCGCCCGAACCGTACGCCGAACCGCAGGGGCCTCAGACCCGTACATCCGGTGTATCACAACCGAACACCCCGCCAGCCAAAGCCAACCAATAACTCAATGTCATTCACCAAGATAATAATCTGGCATCGCGTTGGCAGCCAACCAGCTATGCTAAAGAAAAACCTCACGCTCGCCGTAAGAAGCCTCCTACGCCACAAGGGATTCTCCGCCCTCAATATCATCGGCCTGGCCATCGGCATGTCCGCCTTCTTCCTGATCTACCAATATATCCGTCTCGAAAATAGCTACGACAACTTCGATAAAAAAGGCGACCGCATCTATCGCCTCGTCACCGACCTGATCTCGACCGCAGAGCCCCAACATAGCTCCAACACGTCCATGCCGATGGCGCTCAATTTAAAAGCCGATTACCCCGAAATAGAAAATTATGTCCGGCTCGCCACAGGCAATCCGCTGATAAGAAGAGGGGACGTCAAATTCCAGGAGAACGGGACCGTGTATGCCGACTCCTCCCTCTTTTCCATCTTCGACTTCCCGCTGGTCGAAGGCGATCCCGCCACGGCCCTCAAAGAACCCTTTAGCATCGTCCTCTCCGAAACCACCGCAAAAAAATACTTCGGCAACGCAGACCCCATGGGCCAGACCCTGCTCTTCGAGGATAGCGGCTTCGACGCCAAGGTTACAGGTGTCATGAAAGACCTCCCCGAAAATTCCACGATAAAGGCCGACCTCTTCGTCTCCATGTCCACCAGAAAACATTTCCAGGACAGCATGGATTACCGATGGGGGAATTTCAGCTTTTTCTCTTACCTGTTGCTAAAACCCGGTGTCAATCCCGCCAGCCTCCAGGCGAAGCTAAAACCCTTCATGCAAAGACATATCGGCGAAAAGCTCAAGGCGCAACAACAAGACTATGTCCTTTCACTCGAAAAGTTAAAAGATACCTACTGGTCTACCCGCGGCGGCATGGTGAATGGAAGCACGAGAAATGTCTATATCTTCTCCATCGTAGGGCTCTTCATCCTCCTGATCGCGGGTATCAATTTCGTCAATCTCACCACGGCCCGCTCCACCGAAAGAGCGAAAGAAGTAGGCATCCGCAAAGTCATCGGCGCCGAAAAGTTTCAGCTCACCCGTCAGTTCCTCGGCGAGTCGATCCTCATCAGCCTCATCGCCTTCGTCTTATCGCTGGGCATCTGCAGCATGCTGCTACCCTGGTTCAACCAGCTGGCAGGCAAGACCGTGAGCACGGGCATCTTCACCCGCCCGGAATACCCGCTGACCCTTCTCCTGATCGCCGTGATGATCGGACTCCTCGCCGGCATCTATCCCGCACTGGTGCTTTCGTCCTTCCGCCCCATCGCCTCGCTCAAAGGACGCTTCAGCTCCAGCGGCAAAGGACTATTCCTGCGCCGCTCTTTAGTGGTGTTCCAGTTTACCATTTCCATCGTCCTGATCATCGGCACAGCGGTCGTCTATCTCCAGTTGAACTATATGGAAAATCAGGATCTGGGGTTCAGCAAAGAGCAAACCCTGGTGATCGACGAACAAAATGATGGCCACAAAGTCGCGTACCGCCAGGAGATCGCCGAACTGCCCAATGTGCGCTCTGCCGCCTTCTCCGGCAGCGTCCCCGGCCAGGGAACCTATAGCGCGTATTCGAAACTCGAGAACAGCCGGGGCGAAATGCAGGTAGCCAACACCAATCTTATCTATGTCGATTTCGGCTATCTGGAGCAGACAAAAGTAAAGCTGCTTGTCGGCAGGTTCTTTGACAAAACGATCTCTACGGACACCATGCAGGCCATGATCATCAACGAAAAGGCGGCGCAATTCTTCGGTTATCCGAATCCGCAGGCCGCCATCGGCCGCCGCTTCGATCAGTGGGGCCACAAGGGAATGATCATCGGCGTGATCAAAAACTTCAACTACGAAGGGCTCCAGAGAGAGATCGACCCACTCACTATCTGTCTCGACTTCAAAGATTGCAATTTCATTTCTGTCAAAGTCGGTACCAGCAATCTCCCTGCTACCATCGCCGCCATGAAGAAAAAATGGGACGGACTGGTGCCCAATCGCCCCTTCAGTTATTTCTTCCTCGACGAAGCGTTCAATAAACAATACCGCGCCGAGGAACAGTTTGGCAAACTCTTTATCAACTTCGCCATCCTGGCGATCTTCATCTCCTGTCTCGGTCTGCTGGGACTCGCCTCCTACAGCACTATTCAACGCACCAAAGAGGTGGGGGTCCGCAGAGTCCTCGGCGCCAGCATTACCGGCATCGTGAAGCTCCTGTCGATCGATTTCCTCAGGCTGGTAATCATCGCCTTCCTCGTCGCCGTCCCCGTCTCGTGGTTCTTCATGGATAAATGGCTAAAGGACTTCGCCTATGCGACACCGCTCAGCTGGTGGATCTTCGCCGGCTCGGGACTCGCCGCAACGCTGATCGCCTTTGCCACGATCAGTTACCAGGCCATCCGCGCGGCCTGCGCCAATCCTGTCAGAAGCCTGCGCTCGGAATAGGAGTTAGCCCAATTTGCCCTACCTTACATCCCAAAACACCAAAATGAAACTCCCCCGCCTGCTAGCCATCGCCCTAAGCATCTCCACCGCCACCTTTGCACAGATCACTCCTCAACCCAGCTCCAGCCAAACCGTTACCCAGGGATTCGGCCTGGGGACGATCAGCTTAAATTATTCGAGACCGAACGTAAAAGGCAGAGAAATTTTCGGCTACGTCGAGCCCTACAATAAGGTCTGGCGTACCGGCGCCAATTCGGCTACCGTAATAACATTTAGCGACGACGTCACAATCGAAGGAAACAAAGTAGCCGCTGGCGAGTACGGTCTGTTCACCATACCCGCTCAGGATCAATGGACCGTTATCCTCAGCAAGAAAGCCAAACAATGGGGGGCTTACACCTATAACCAGGCCGACGACTACCTGCGTTTCAATGTCAAACCCGTAAAATTGCAGCAACCCGTCGAGACCTTCGCCCTGCAATTCGAGAACATGTATCCCACCACCGGCGAGCTGCATCTCCTATGGGAAAATACGTCGCTCACGATCCATCTGACCTGCGACATCGACGCAAAGGTCATGGCCCGCATCGACTCCGCAATGAAGACGGATAAAAAGCCCTACTACGCCGCGGTCATCTATTATTGGAACAACAACAAGGATATGAACCAGGCGCTGGAGTGGGCGAACCAACTGGAAAAGATACCTGGCATGCCGCCCATGGTTGCCGAACTCTGGAAAGCCCGCGTCGAATTGAAAAAAGGTGACAAAACCGCAGCCATCGCCACGGCAAAAGAAGGTGTAAAAGCCGCAACGGACGCAAAAAGCGACGAGTATATCCGGCTAAATACCGAAGTCATCGAGCAAGCCGGTAAGTAAGACCGGCAAAAAAACCAAAAACAGCCTTACTCCCAACGCAGACTTTTTACCGGATCGGCGAGTGCCGCCCGGATCGCCTGAACACTCACGGTCATGAGCGCGATCGCCAGCGCCGTCAGCCCGGCCAGCCCAAAGATCCACCAGTACCCGCCGATCCGGTAGGCAAAACCTTCCAGCCACGCATGCACGAAGAGCCAGGCGAGGGGCGTGGCTATCAGGAATGCCCAGCCCACCAGTTTCAGGAAATCCTTTGACAGCAGGAATACGATATTGCCCACCGACGCGCCTACCACCTTTCGCACGCCGATCTCCTTGGTCCGCTGAAGCGTACTATAAGCCGCCAGCCCCATCAACCCGAGACAGCTGATAAAGATGGCCAGGATCGCGAAGTTCAGGAACAGCCGCCCAAAATGCATCTCACTCCGGTATTGCCGGTTAAAGAATTCATCGAGAAAGAAATAACTAAATGGCCGGTCGGGAAGCAGCTCCTTCCATTTGGCCTGCACCGCGGCCAGTGTCTCCGGCACCCGGCGTCCATCGATCGTGGCGTAAATAAGATCGCATTGAGGCGGATATACCAGCATGCCGGTCGCCTTTATCGGCTCCTGTAAACTTCGAAGATGAAAATCCTTTACGACGCCGATAACGCGGCCCTCCTGCCCCCACAGCTCAAACCGTTTGCCGATTACCTGCTGTGGTGACGCATACCCGGCCTGATGTACCGCCGTTTCATTGATGATCATCGATTGCAAGGTGTCTGTCGCAAATGCCCGGTTGAAATCACGCCCCGCCACAATGCTCATGTGAATCTGCTTGACATAGTCGAAATCCACCATAAAAGCACAGGCATCCACAGTCTGCATGTCGCCCCGCATATTTTCGATCTTGATCTGGTTGAGATAATACATCATCCCCGGCGCATAGTTGGCCATCGTCGTCGACACCACGCCAGGAAGAGCGGCAAGCGACTGCTTGAAAGCCAGCTTACCCGAATCGGCCCGCGAATCCATCACCAGCTTTTGCTCCCTGCTGAATCCCAGATCCTGGGTTCGCATATAATTCAGCTGAAAATAAACGACCATCGTGGCGATGATCAATCCAATCGCGATAGTGAACTGAACGATCACCAAACCCTTCCGCAACACGATCCCCCTCGTCCCGGTACTGAACTTCCCCTTCAACACCGCCACGGGTTTAAAAGAAGATAATACCAGCGCGGGATATAACCCCGCAAAAATGCCCGTCAGGATCGCGATCCCCAGCAAAACCAAAAGATATAACGGCTTGGCGAAGATGCCGGCGCTAACGGCTTTACCCGCAAGTGCATTAAACAACGGCAACAGCAGGGCCGACAAACTCACCGCCAGCACATAGGCCAGCAGACAAAGGATAATGCTTTCCCCGATAAACTGGCCCGCCAGCATCGCCTTACCTGCTCCCAACACTTTCCGGATACCCACCTCCTTCGCCCGCTCCACCGAACGCGCCGTCGTCAGATTGACGAAATTGATACCCGCGATCAGAATAATAAAGAACCCAATGATCGAAAAAATATACACATTACCGATATGCCCGTTGCGCGCATCATCCCGCGTAGAATACAGATAGATATCCCGTAGCGGCTCCAGCAGTAAGGTCGGAGTCATCCTCGTCTTGCGCAGGTCTGCTCCGCCAACCTTATCCAGGTAGGCGGGGAATTTAGCTTGCAGCCTGGCCGCGCTGGCGCCAGGCTTCAGCAAGACATAGGCCGTCCAGGAATAGTTGTCCCATTCGCTATTCAAGCTTGAATCGATGCGTTCGAAGGTGGGTACGGAAATGATCATCGCAGCCTTGAGACTCGAGTTTTCAGGAATATCTTTTATGATCCCCGTCACGGTGCATGGGAATTTACCGCGCGACATCCTCAGTACCTTGCCCATAGGGTCCACAGGTCCAAAGAACTTTTTTGCGACCGTCTCCGAAAGAACCACATTTGCCGGCCCCGATAAGGCCGTCCTCGGATCACCCTTGACCAAAGGGAAATCAAAGACGCGGAAAAAATTCGAATCGGCGAGGGCCACATCGTCTGTCTCGAACACCTCGTTGTCCCCCCGGATGACCATCCAGTTATCGCCCAGACTAACACGCGTCGTTCGCTCGATCTCAGGCAGCGCCCCGGCCATGCCAATCGTCGCCGGCAACGGCGGCCCGCTAAAATGCTGCACGCCGGTCGGAGTCTGAACATCGCTCACGATCCGGTAGATGCGGTCGGCCTTGCTATGAAAGGAATCATAGCTGAGCTCAAAACACACATACAGAAAGACCAGGAAAAAGGCCGTCATGCCCACCGTTAATCCGATCATGTTAAGCAGCGAAAAACCCCGGTGCCGCCACAGATTTCGGAAGGAGATAAGAAGATAATTCTTTATCATAGCCGTTTCGCCACAAAGCCCATGCCGATTCCATCGTATAGCGCCCGGCGGCCTTCGTATGTTCAACACACCCGGGACGACAATACGACGCCGCAAATATGGCGCCTACACCGAAAGTTCCTACTGTCCAGATACGTGACGTTGCAAATCCAAGGTATAAAAATAAAGCTCTCCCACCGGTACCGCATATCGCTCATCCTTCTCGATATCCTTACCTTCCACAGACCAAAACAAAACTCCAGGAATGCGCCATAATTCACACCTACCGACTCCCATTGCAGATTGTCGGGTGCGAGATAGAAAACTTTTCCAAGGTCTTTGGAACCCAGTCCTCCCCAATTCAGCGCAAAAAAACCGCCCAGAACATCGTCCGCCACCAGGTAAAAGCCGGCGTCATGTCCATACTCGGTCGTAGATTTTCCTTTATTCCATTCCGCCAGGCTGCGGGGTAGCCGCGGGCTGCCCGACCCAATGATCCTTGGCAGTACCTCGACCCTGTTCGTCGCCTTCGGAATATAAGTATTTCATATACTGTATCTAAAGCGCTTCGATCGAAAGCCGTGTCGCCTTTTCCTTCTGATTATATTCCGACACCATATAATATCCCTCCTTCGCAGGGAACACCTTGAAGGTGTTCTTATGCTCCTTCGCCGGAATAGTCCGGGCAATTTTTTTCTGCTCGACATTATAGATGGACACATTCTTCGGATCGGTCACGATCAGATAGTCGGTCTTGGCTTCCGGGCTCGTGAGAGAATAATAAAAGCTGGTCTCATACAGGCCAAAGGGAACATTTTGGAGTGCTATAGCCACCCCCGGCGCTGTCGGAATAGTACCACCATACGTCAGATTACCCTTAGGATCGAGCTTAAGAAGTTCCACGTCCTTTGCCCTATATCGGTAAAATCCCATGCCTAATTCGCAGGCGGTCGGTATTAAAAGAAACTCGAACAAAACAGCACCCAGGATCATACCTCCGGTCCTGAAACGAGGATGGATACCCGTAGCTGCAAACCATGTGTTCCCCTGATAATCCCGGAAAGAGGTGCGCACATCGCCATAAGCGCCAGCCTCACGGAGGTAGCCCCTGGTACTGAATTCGGCATTGGAATTGTCGTTCCAGTACGCATAATTTGTATGTATCAGCGACCTCGTGTGTCCCTTGATATCGATAGAAAATACGCCGCAGTAGATCCCATGATGCAACCCATTGCCCGTGCTCCTATGGGGACAGTTGCGCGGATCGATGATCATGCCGCTCAGCACCACGTCACCGGTAATGGGATCGTTTCCAAGGCTAAGGATTTTGAGATCGTTGCCCTTCTTGTCCTTAAAAGCCACCTTAGGATAGGGCGATCCATTCAGCGCGTTAAAACTGGCGAGGGTATAGCCGCTTTCCGGAACGCCCGGAATATTTGCTTTCATCAACAGGTTAACGTCATTCTTGGATGTCTGCAAACCAAATTCAGCGGCCGCGTCATTTATATCCTTTTTCCATAGCTGCTTCCCAGCCGCATT
>DASYZH010000227.1:0-4483 GCA_035946435.1 Puia sp.
GCTCGACTATTTCCGGGTGTACAACCGGTGGGGGCAGCTGGTCTATGCCACCACGACTATGGGTGAGGGGTGGGATGGCAGGCTCAATGGACAGATCATGGATAGCGGGACCTATGTGTGGATGGTGCAGGGGGTATCGTATACGGGGAAGATCGTTTTCCATAAGGGCACGATGGTCCTGATCCGGTAAAATGTTTTATCTTTTGGGGCAAAACAACCCGCTGCGCCCATGAGAAGATTCCTATACCTTTTGTTGCTCTCGTTCACCGCGACATCCGCTTTTGCAATCCGGGACACCGCCTCGTTGCGGCGGGAGATCATGGCTGTCTATGCGGAGCAGCCGCAGGCTAGCTTTGCGCTGGCATTCGAAGACCTGCAGACCGGGGAACAGTTCTTTATCAACGAGCGGGAGAGCTTTCATGCCGCCAGTACGATGAAGACGCCGGTGCTGATCGAGACGTTCCGGCAGGTCGCCCGGGGCCAGCTTTCTTTAAACGATTCGCTTCTTATCCACACCGATTTCGTGAGCATTGCCGACAGCAGCCGGTATCGGCTGGATTCCGCCGACGACAGTGAATTTTCCTTGTACAGGCTGGCGGGCCGGCGGATGGCGCTCAAGGATCTGCTTTACAAGATGATCACCGAGAGCAGTAATCTGGCCACGAACCTGGTGATCGAGCGGGTAGGGGCAGCTAACGTGATGGTGGCCATGCGGGAGCTGGGGGCTAACGATATCCGGGTATTGCGGGGGGTGGAGGACAACAAGGCTTTCGAACGGGGGATGAACAATACTACGACGGCTTATGATCTGATGGTGTTGTTCCGGCAGATCGCCGCCGGCACCGCCGTCGACCCTGCGTCTTGCGAGGCGATGATCCGAATCCTGCTGGACCAGCATTTCAAGGAGGTCATCGCGGGGAAACTGCCGGCGGGGGTGCGGGTAGCCAGCAAGAGCGGGTGGATCACCGGATCGTGTCACGACTCGGGTATCGTGTTCCTTCCGGATGGCCGGAAATATGTGGTGGTGTTGTTGTCCAGGGGGATCGCCGATTATGCCGCTGCCGTCTCGATAGAAGCGACGGTTTCGAAGCTGATCTATGATCATATGGTCTTGGCGCCGGCGCCGGGGGATACGGCAGGGCTGAGCGGCTGGTTTCCGGTGGTCGACAAATTATTTGCCGCTTATGCCGCCAAGAACTATTTTCCCGGGATGGTGTATGGGATCGTCGCCGGTGGGCAGCTGGTCTATACCGGTAGTACGGGGTATGCGGATGTTGTCCATAGTGTGCCCGCCACGGCGCAGACCGATTTCCGCATCGCGAGCATGACCAAGAGCTTTATCTCGGTGGCGATCCTGCAGCTACGGGATGCCGGTAAGATCCGCCTGGATGATCCGGCTTCACGGTATGTGCCGGAGCTGGCAGGGCAGAAGGGGCCGGCTTCCGATGCGCCGGCGATCACGATCCGCGAGCTGCTGACGCATTCCGCGGGTTTTCCCGAAGACAATCCCTGGGGGGACCGGCAGCTGGCCGATAGCGATGCGCAGCTGCTGGCGTTGATCAGGAAGGGGCTGTCGTTCTCGAACAGTCCGGGTATCGGCTATGAGTACAGCAACACGGGTTTTGCTATTCTCGCGCATATCCTGCAGGTCATTACGGGAGAGACCTATGAACATTATGTGACGGCGCATATCCTGAAGCCGCTGGGGATGGTGCATACGTATTTCGAATACGGCGATGTTCCGCCGGCGGCGCTGGCGCATGGCTATCGCCGGATCGGCGGGGAGTGGGTGGAGCAGCCGATGCTGCATACGGGCATCTATGGGGCGATGGGTGGGATGATCACGACGATAGAGGACTTTGCCAAATACGAGGCGTTCCAGCTGGCGGCCTGGCCTTCGCGCAGCGGAAAGGAGGAGGGGCCGCTCAGGCGCAGCTCGTGCCGGGAGATGCAGCAGCCCTGGGTCTTCAACAATCTGAACGCTGGGTTCAGCTATCCTGGTGACGGTGGCCATTCCGGCGGCGGCGCGGCCTGTCCGCTGGTTTCTGCCTATGGATACGGCATCCGGTGGGCGAGGGATTGTAAGGGGAAGACCATGGTGGGGCACACCGGCGGGTTGCCGGGTTTCGGCAGCAACTGGATGATCCTGCCGGATTATGGCATCGGGGTCATTTGTTTTGCCAATCTCACCTATGCGGGAACTTCGGCGATCGATATGGCGGTGCTGGACACGCTGGTGACGTTGGCGCGGCTTCGGCCGCGGCTGCCTGTGGTGTCGCCGATACTGCTGCAACGGCAGAAGGAGCTGGTTGCTTTGTTGCCGGATTTTTCCGGGGCGACGTCAAGCCCGATCTTTGCGATGAACTTCTGGCAGGATTATTTTGTCGACTCGTTGCGGGCCGAAGCTCGGGCGCTTTTTGCGCGGGTAGGGAAGATAGTTAGGGTCGGCGAGATGCGGCCCGAAAATAATTTACGGGGTTCTTTTTTGCTGGAGGGCGAGCGGGGAGCGCTCGAGGTGCGGTTTACGCTGACGCCGGAGAATCCTGCCAAGATCCAGGAATATCATATCCGATTTGTCGATGGGTTATAAGCTTACGCGTATGGCACCCACGCCCAGCGGGTATCTGCATCTGGGCAATGTCTTTTCTTTTGCTGTAACGGCGGCGCTGGCACGGCGCTGCGGCGCGGAGATCCTGTTGCGTATCGATGATCTGGACCGCGAGCGGGTGCAGCGCGAATATGTGGAAGATATCTTCGAAACCTTCGCGTTCCTGGAGATCCCGTGGGATCGGGGGCCGCGCTCGTTGGGTGAGTTCGAGCGTGATTGGTCGCAGCTACACCGGATGCCGTTGTACCGGGAGGCGTTGTCGCGGCTGCGCGAGGCGGGGGCGGTCTTTGGCTGCAGCTGTAGCCGGGCGGAGGTGTTGCGGGCGAGCAGGGATGGGGGGTATCCGGGGACATGTGTCGCCCGCGGGCTCGGGCTCGATGCGGTGGATGTGAGCTGGCGGTTGAGGACTGGAGCGGGTGGGCCGGTGGGGGCGGTTGGCTTTGGGGATGCGGCGGGGATCGGGACTGGTGCCGGCGCCGGCGTGGGGTCCGGCTTGGGGTCCGCGGGGCCGGAGGTGTTGTGGGTAATGACCTATCCCGCGGGGAGTGTCGAAACGCGGCTGCCGGTGGAGATGCGGGATTTCGTGGTGCGGAAGAAGGATGGGTTTCCGGCATATCAATTGAGCTCGGTGGTCGATGATCTGCACTTTGGTGTCGACCTCATCGTGAGGGGCGAGGATCTGTGGGCGTCGACATTGGCGCAGCTCTATCTTAGCTATCCTTTGGGTGCGGTGGGGTTTCGTGACGTGCGGTTCTATCATCATCCCTTGCTGACGACGGCGGGTGGAGAAAAGCTGTCGAAGTCGGCGGGGTCTACTTCTATCCACTATCTGCGCCGGCAGGGGCTGGGTGCCGCGGAGATCTATAATCTGATCGCGCGGGAGGTTGCCGGCGGGGCCGCGGGAGCGGTCGGTGCGGGTGAGCCGTCGTGGGCCGGGGGCGCCGCGGAAGTGTACGACTGGGCGGGGTTGGCGGCATTAGTGCTGGATGTAGACCGTGAGCTCTGATAGCCCAGGCTGCTCTGCCTGCTTTGACCGCGTTGACCGTTTCGACTGTAGCAGCGCGTCTATACTCCACCGGTAGGAGGGTTGAATCGCCAGGAGCCAGCAGGCGGCGCTCACGGAAAACACCGAATAATCTATCGGGGAGGTGATGCCGCCGGAGATGGCCATGGCGACCGCGAAACAAAAGGTGAGGATGCTGCAGGCATAGGCCGCCCAGCGGGTGAACAGCCCCGTGAGCAGCAGGAAACCGCCGGTGATCTCGACGATGGTGGCGACCACGGCCAGCATCTCCGCAAGGGTATAGGGCAGGAAGCTCATCACCTGGTGGGCATAGGCGGAAAAATGGTGCCAGTCGCCCCAGCTGACCCAGGAGCGTCCATAGGGGCCCCATGCGCCCAGCCTGTCTAATCCAAGTAAGAAAAAGCCCGTTCCCAGGGCGATCCGCAGATAGAATTGAGGAAGCGATGTGCGCATAGCGATCTTTTTTTCAAATGTCCGGAATTTGCGGGTGGGTCGACTGCTCCAGATGCGACAAATGCGGGGGGCCAGGGGTTGACGAAGTCGGGGCCAGGGGGCGGAGAGACCGGGGGCAGAGGGCGGAGAAACGCGGTGACCCAGGATCGAAGAAACCCGGCGGGCCGCGGCGCTGTTTGTACGAAATGCTTATATTCGCTCCGTGAACCTGCTTGTAAACATCTTTTGCTCCTATCTCGCGTATCTGCGTAGCGCCTGCGCGAACGTGCCCTAATGGGTTTGCGTGAATGCGGCGGGCGGGCTGCGCAAATGCGGCCGGCGGGTTGCGCGAACGCGGCCTGATCTTTTTGGCTCGCCAAAGCTTTTCATTTATTCTTTCATTTTTTTATTACTTCACC
>DASYZH010000228.1:0-12614 GCA_035946435.1 Puia sp.
CGACCAGGCCGTCACGTCCGTAAAATATGTGGATGGCGACTCGACGAAGGGCGCGCTGATCACCATCGATAACCTGGATAAGATGGCGATGCCTGTGATCATCAAGATCGGTGATGCTTCCGGGAAGTCCGAGGTCATTAAGCTTCCCGTCGACATTTGGGAACGCGGCGGCAGCTGGACCTTTAAATATCCTTCGACGACGAAGCTGGTATCCGTGGAGCTCGACCCGGACCATGTGTTGCCGGATGTGAACCGGGCGAACAACGTGTGGAAAGGGGAATAGGGGGCGTGAGCCGGCGGATGCAGTTAGTGAGGGCGCGGTAGTTGTGATAGGTCGCCTTCCAGATCTGCCCTTTGAGCGCGGTACGGCGGGCGGGTGCATTATCGAGCCCTTCGTCGTACCAATCGCCGTAGGTGTGGTCGATCAGATAGGTTTGCGTGTAATGCCAGAGCTGTTTGAACTTGTCGAAATAATGCATGGGGTCGTCGGGGTAGAGGTCCGACATCAGCAGCAGGGTATTGAGCCCTTCCGCCTGGGCCCACCAGTTTTTTGTGTTCAGGATGATGGTGATGGTGTCGGTGGTGCCATCGTCCCCCCTGAAGTAATAGCCTTCGTCATAGAAGCCGCCTTTTGTTGCGTCCCAGCCGTTGCGGAGCGCATGATCGACCATGTGTTTGCCGATGGCCAGGGTTCGGGTCTCGTCCGTGATGCCGAGGGCGCGGGATGCTTCCAGCATGAGGTAGGCCGTTTCCACATCATGGCCGAAGGAAACATGGTCGAGACCACGGTGGGCCAGGATGGTGGCGCGGCTCGAGTCCTGGTAGGATACCGGCGTCCAGTCTTTTTTGAAGAAAAGCTGCAGGTTACCGCGGGGTGTGACGATCTTGTCGCGGATGAGCAGCAGCATCTCGTTCAGGCGTTGTTTGAGCAAAGGGTCTTTCCAGACGCCGTAGAGTTCGGTGAATGCTTCGAGGAGGTGTATGGAACTGTTCTGGTCTTTGTAGCCCGTCTCCGCGGTCGAGGGCATGGCTGAGGTTCTTTCGATCGGCGTGCCGTCTCGCTTCAGGTGCTGGTAGTAGCCTTTGTACACGGGGTCGTGGCTATGCTTTTCCAACCATTCGAAAGTACGTTTTGCGAGGCCGAGTGCGGCTGTGTCGCCCGTGGTCTTATAATAGGCAGCCAGCGCGTAGATGGCAAAGGCGTTGCCGTACGCGTCTTTGTCGGCGCCGAAGGGCTGGTGTTTGGGGTTGCCCTGCTGATCGACGAGGGTGTAGAATCCGCCATAGGTGGGATCCCAGAGTCTGTTTTTCAGAAAAAGGTAACCGTGGCGGGCGGCGTACTTGTAATAGGGAACGTCGGGGTAGCGAAGGGCGGCCTTGCTGTTTACCCAGGTATGTCTGGCCTGGGTGACGATCATTTTGTCCTGGTTGGGCGCTTTTTTGAAGTCGTAGGTCCAGGCGCTGACGAAGCCGCCGTATGTGGTATCGATGGCGCGGGGATACCAGGCGTGGAGCTCCTGGTGGAGGGCGGATTCCATGGAGTCGGCGATCTCGCGGCGTTCGTTGTCGTGTGCGGCAGCGCGGTTCCCGGAAAGGATCTGGTTGGCTGCGAGTACGAGGAAGAGGTAGTCGGTGGTGCCTCCGCCCAGCACGTATTCACCTTGTTGCCAGAAGTAAGGCCAGACCTTGAGCTCTGGAAAGTCGGGACGGATCAGCGCGGTGCCTGAAGTGACGCCACCGGGGATATAAGACCAATCCGCACGATTGAACCCATACGCCACCGTCATAGACTTTGCCCCGACGCCGGAGACGAAGGAGGCTGTGTTCGAACCGGGATGACAGCCCAGGATAAAATTGAGGGCATCCAGCATATAATTCCTGCCGACGATTTCGGGGAAGTACGTATAGAGAAAATACTGCTTGAAACCGAAGTGCTGGATGTCCCAGCCCGCCCCCCAGATGTTCGGTTTGTAGGGCACGCCATAGGGGGTCTTATCGCCATCCACCTTGATCCGCGCATAGAGGGCTGTTACTGCTTTGTTTAGTGCTTCATGATAGTGTGCGTCGTCGATGAGTGATAGGGCGCGGCCCACCAGCCAGCCGGTATTGTCGATGTTTTTCGCGATGTCGTCGGTGTGGGTTATGAGGAAGTCGGCGTATTTTTTTTCGTTTGTGGTTATGAGCAGCTCGACTGCCAGCGATACCTTGGACATGGGTGATCTTTCCTTTGCCTGGTCCCAGACTTGCTCGGCGATTTGTTTGCAGTCTCGTGCCAGCGTGTCGTTGAAGCCCCTCATTACTCTCGATGCTGCTGCGAGTGCGGCGGCTGTTTGCAGCGCCCGGTCGGGATTGTTTTCGGTGAAGACCCAGCGGTCGTCGGGTGCGCCGGGGAGGCCCACGGGGATGTCGCGGCCTTTCGTGGAGTCGTATACTTTGTTGTCAGTAATGTTGGCAGGGTCGCCGAGGGTGGTGTATTGGCGCATCGTGGGCTCGATGATCCCGCGGTAAAAGCGGCCCATGGATCGATAGCTGCCGACCAGGGTAAGGAGGCCATGCTCGATCTGCTGCAGGATGTCCGGTTTTCCATCCGGACGCTGGATCTCCACCACATGATTCGCCTGATCGATGGTGGTATTGTCGTAATCCACGTGGAAAGCCTCGTAGGCCAACGTGAGGCCGTGGACGGTCTCTGCCTGGGATTCGACTCTTAGGTCGAAGTCGCCGGCGTCGTGCCAGCCGCCCCGGTTGAGGGAAGGGACGTGTTCGCCTGATGCGTAGGATGTAAGTGTTCCTGGGCCCTGGATGTAGCCGTCAAAATGATTGGAATCGATGGGCGCCATCCGGGCATCGTCCATGTGACAGAAGCCGTGCCAGACCCGGTATTTATCGTTGACCCGCATGTGGCACATTTGAATGGGGAGAAAGTATTCCAGTGTGGGTTGCCAGACGTCTTCCTTGAAAACGTCTTCGCCTATCTGAAAAGGGTTCGAACGGTAATTTCCATACTGGACTATATACATGCCGGGATCCTTTGCCGGGGTGAAATCGAATTGGAGGTAGTGATAGCGGAGAAAATTGCCCCAGTCCTTTGGTTGGGTTTTCAGTACGGTGGTCGTGGTTCCGTTTGGCTCGATTTTCAGCAACAGGGCGGGGAAGCGGCGGGTGTCGTGCGCATCGAGTTCAATGACGGCAACCTTTTGCTGGGCGGGATGATAGCCTACCTGGGAGACTTGTACCACGGGGTCCGATCTCCAGCCGGGCACTGCGTGGGGCGTCACCAGCCATTCGATAGCGTTTGTCGTGGCGCCCCTGGGAACCAGGGAACGGACCACGTACCAGCCGTTGGTGTATTTTCCCCGGCCATCGAGCAGCATCAGGTCATTGCCTTTGAGGTTTTCTATGGTCATGCGCTGCATGTCGCTTTCCGGCGCTATGGTGAGCTTGTGTCCCTGCGCCATAGGCTTTACCTGCCAGTTGCCTACTGTGTCACGGACCATTTGGTCATAGGACTGGCGGGGGAATATCCCGAACTGGTCGTCCATGTAATAGGATCTGCCGAAGAGGGCGCCCGGGAAGAGTTCGAGATTGAAGCCGACCCTGCCGATCCATTCGTCGGGAAGCGGTTTGTCGAAGTCGACGACGATCCTGAATCCTTCGCCGGCCGGCATGACGCGAACGGTATAGGAACATTGCAGGTCGGGATAGATGATCGGGTTAAAGCCCTTGCGATCGATAGCCGGATCGGGGTAGCTCATGTGGACACTGATCTCCTGCCTGGCTTTGTCTACGGAGCGCTGCCCCACTTTGGGAATGGGCGACCATTGGCCAGGGGTAGGGTCCAGGCGGATGTCGCCGTTGGTCGCTACGCGTTGGCCCTGCTGGATGATGCCGACTCCGCCCTGGTGTCCTTCGGGGTAATAGTCCTGGGCCAGCATGATATCGACACCCTGGTTCTGCAGGTATTCGAGGCTGTTGAGCTTCATGCCGGTTTGGGGCGAGGTTGTTTGCGGTTTTGTTTGGGCCTGGATTTGGGCCTCGCCGTGGAGGGAAAGTGAAAGGGCAGCTATGGCGATCAGATGATATTTCATAGATACTAAAAGTACTGAATTGGGGTCGCGTGAGGGGCGGAGTGATAAACAATCCTTATTTTCAGTTAAAATTTCATCAACATGCTCATCAAAGGCTCCGTTACCCTGCTGCTTGCCCTTTCTGTGCTTTTTGTCGCCGCGGCCCATGGTCCGAAACCCAGACCCATCGTTACCGGTGCGGATCAAACGAGTCTTTATCTTCCTTTATTAAAAGGCAAACGCGTTGGCGTTCTGGGCAATCCGTCGAGCATTATCGGCAGCCGGTCGCTTGTCGACAGTCTTCACGATCTCGGGATCGACATCAAGGAGATCTTCGGACCCGAACACGGCTTCCGCGGCAAAGCCAGCAATGGCGCCAAGGTCGCCGACGAGATCGATTCCGCCACCGGCATCCCCATCATCTCCCTCTATGGCCCCAAACGCAAACCGTCAAAGGAGGATATGGACGCCATCGATATCATGATCTTCGATGTCCAGGATGTCGGCTGCCGTTTTTACACCAACATCAACGTTCTGCGCAATATCATGGAATCCTGCGCCGAGTCCGGAAAGGAGCTTCTCATCCTCGACCGGCCCGATCCCAATGGTTATGTCGACGGTCCGATCCTGGATATGTCGCTGCGGTCGGGCGTGGGTCAGTTTCCCGTTCCCATCGTTCATGGGATGACGATAGGCGAATTCGCAAGGATGATCAACGGTGAAGGCTGGTTGCCCAACAAAGAGCAATGCAAGCTGAAGGTCATTCGCGTCAAGAACTACTCGCACGACATGTATTATAAACTGCCCGTGTGGCCTTCGCCCAATCTCAATTCCCAGCAGAGCATACTCCTGTATCCTTCCCTGTGTCTTTTCGAGGGCACCATCATCAGCCAGGGGCGCGGCACCCATATGCCGTTCACCGTGCTTGGCAACCCTGACCTGAAGGGCTCTTATACCTTTTCCTTCACTCCCGTGAGCATCCCCGGCATGTCCGAGACACCCCTTCACCAGGACCAGGCCTGCTACGGTCTTGACCTGCGCACCATCGACGCCGACAGCCTTCGCAAGACCGGAAAGATCAACATAACATGGATGATGGAACTCTACAAGGCCTATCCTTACAAAGGTAAATTCTTCGACTATCACCAAAGCAAACAAATGGGGGACATCAACAAGCTCGCAGGCGTCGCCGCCTTCAAGGACCAGATCGCCGCCGGCATGTCTGAAGCGGACATCCGCAAGAGCTGGGAGCCTGGCCTCAGCGACTACAAACAAATGAGGAAGAAGTACCTCTTATATCCGTAAGATCAACCTAATATTGTATCATGTTCAAGAAGAGCTATCCTTTACTTGCCTTATTTCTTTGCCTGTTTTTTGGCGAAGGCTTCTCGCAACCGCTGTTTGTGCCGGCCGGGGACCAACATATTTCCTATGAAGGCAGAATGCTGATGACGAAAGATGCGGCCGAGCTGATTTGGCCCGGCACCTCCGTTAAAATCGATTTTGTGGGTACGGGAGTATCGGGGCTAATCAAAGACCAGGATACGTCGAATTATTATAATGTGATCGTGGACGGAATTGTGACTCGCAAGATCCACCCCGATGCATCCAAGAAGAATTATTTGTTGGCCAGTGGCTTGCGATATGGGAGACATTCTGTAGCCTTGTTCAAGCGGACGGAGTGGGATAAGGGGAAGACGTGGTTTTATGGATTTGTTTTTAAGGGGAAGGCCGTCCTGGCTGACCCGCCCAAAAAACCTGTGAGAAAAATGGAGTTTTTTGGTAACTCGATCACCTGCGGGTATGCCATCGAGGATCGGGTGAAAGATTCTCCGCTCGGCTATTTTGAAAATAACTACGATAGCTATGCTGCCATCACTGCCCGGCATTTTAATGCCCAATGTCATTACACGGCCAAGAGCGGTATTGGCGTCATGGTGAGCTGGTTCCCGCTGATCATGCCCGAGATGTATAACCGGCTGGACCCTACAGATTCGACGAGCCGATGGGATTTTTCAAGATATGTGCCGGATCTGGTAGTGATCAATTTGTTGCAGAATGATGCCTGGATCACCAACATGCCGGGAAACGAGCAGTTCAAGCGGAGATTTGGAACACAGCGACCCAGCGAGGATTTCATTATCCAGAGTTACCGGAATTTTGTGCGTACGATCCGGCGGGTTTACCCGAGGGCCCAGATCATTTGCATGTTGGGGAATATGGATATCACCCGCGAGGGTTCGCCATGGCCGGGCTATGTTCAAAAGGCGGTGCAGGAGTTGAATGATCCGCGGATATATACCCTGGTCGTCCCTTACAAGAATACGCCGGGTCACCCGAAGACGGAAGAGCAGAAGGCCATGGCGGAGAGATTGATTGCCTTTATCGAGAGTAAGATTAGATTTTAACAATAATTACTTCTACCTTTAACGCGAACGCCGGCGCCTCCCCGGACGCGCCCCAACATATCTTCAGACGAGCCTACGACCCCGACGAACTTTAGTTTCCCTTTTACTACACAAAATTCCCAGGCTCTGACATGTACTATCTTTTTTATGGCTTCCTGTACCTCGTGTCTCTACTTCCGATGAGAGTGCTTTACCTGTTGTCGGACATCATTTATGGTATCGTCTATTACTGCATCGGTTATCGCAGGAAAGTGGTGATGGACAATTTGCGGCATGCTTTCCCTGAAAAAACGGAGGTTGAACGTATCCGCATCGCGAAAAAATTCTATCACAATTTCATCGACTCTTTTGTCGAGGTGATCAAGCTGGTATCTGCCAGTGACCGCTGGTTACACAAGCGATTTACGGTGGATGTGCAGGCTTTGGACGGATTATATGCGACGGGTAAGAGCTGTCAGATGCACCTGGGGCATACCTTCAACTGGGAATGGGGTCAGCTGGTGATGACGGCTTTGACGAGATACCAGATACTGGTTGTGTATATGCCCATCGGCAGTAAGGTGTTTGAAAAATTGTTCTACCGGCTTCGTACGCGGAGCGGTAATGACTTTTTGCCGGCGCCGCAAATGAAGGAAGCCATCGTCCCCTATCTCCCCTCTCAATACCTGCTGGGGCTGGTCGCCGATCAGTGTCCGGGTAGTATGCATTCCGCTTACTGGATCGACTTCCTTGGCAGGCCTACCCCATTTGCCAGCGGCCCGGAAAAGGGGGCGCGCAGCGGGCATCTGCCTGTGGTCTTTGCTTCTATCGACAAACCGCGACGCGGCCATTACCATGGGACCGTGCAATTGGCCTGTATGGACGCTTCGGCCCTGCCGGAGGGCGAGCTGACCCGGATGTATGTGCGATACCTGGAAACGGTGATCCGTAGCCGGCCGGATATGTGGCTGTGGAGCCACCGCAGATGGAAACATGCCTGGAAGGAGGAATATGAATCGAAGAGGATCGATGAGGGCGGGCTAGCACTGGCATGATCATACAGGAGCTTCCTCGTCCGCTTCGCGGGCATCCTCTTCCCACTCCCAGGGGGCATCGGGTGAAGTGCGCCAGGCCCGCCAGCCATAGTCGAGGTGAAAGATCTCGTTAATGGTGGGGTCGAGTTCGGTGATCTCCTCGAGGCAGACGATCATCGCGTCATCGATGGAAGGGTTCAGGCTGGTATGGAACTGCCATTCGCCGCTCTCATTGTGGTAGACATACAGGATGGGGCTGCCTTCATAGGCCTGCCTGGTTGTATAGACGCCGAGATTCCGTTCTTCATAGAATTTAAAGTCTGCGCTTCGGTCCAGGAGCGGCTGTTTACGTTTCCAATCCGGGTTGAAGCTTTTTTCCCATGGCCAGCGATGGTGTGTGTCGGGCCAGACGAGCTGGTACAAGGGAAAATCGATATTGTGGTCATAAAACCGGATCCCGTACCCGACATAGTTAGGATAATACCCTTTGTCGACCTCGAGGAATTGGATATCATAGCCCTGTAGGAATCCACTGTAGAACTTCCCGGGCATCAATGATTCGCCACCTTTGATCAGGTCGCACGCATGATTGAGGACAGCGCCCAGGACTTCCTCGGGAAGGCCGAAACAAATGAGCTCGGGGTGGCTGAACTTTTGGTAGAGCCCGATGGAATAGGCGAATCCCGGTAAATAGTCGGTGGGACTAAGCAGGGCCAGATGACAGCCATATTGCTCGATATCGTCGAGAATCTTTTGCTTTGCCGCAGCGTCATGGGATGCGTGCTCTTCCGGTGATGTCATGTAGTGAAGATACCGTAAAAACGGCAGCTTCCCGTTTTAGTACACTTTTACGATGCGGAAAAGAAACCTGGTGGGTTCGCCAACTACGCCGCTTGCCTGCATGCTTTTTTTCAAGGTGTCCGATTTGTAGAAAGACATGGCTTTGGCGGTGTCTGTGATGGCTGTCACCACGGATACCTTTGAGTTGTCGGTGAGTTCGTGGCCAACGACCCTATCCGTAATACCGTTGTCCATACGTAGCTGTTTGCCGGCTTCAAATGCCTTTAGCCAGGCGTCCCAGTCCTTGACGGTGATCATGGTCGCGGAACGGAGGGTTGTTTCGATCTTCGCGGTGTCCTGCCAGGTTTCAGTAAAAATGGATATCGTTGGGACGCCGAGAACTCCTCCTTTTTTCATTGCGACTTTGAGGCCGGGTTCTTTTGCAAATGCTTTGGCCTTGGCGGTGTCATCGACTTTCAAGACAACCAGGACCATATTGGAATCTTCGCGGCCGCGGCCAATTACATAGCTGTGTAAACCCCAGACCAGCCGGGCGGAGTCATGTGCCTCATAGGCAGCCAGCCATTTGGAATAGTCGGCTACTTTGTGCATTACGACCTCGACATTTTCGGGTGTCGTAACGATGGTGTTTACGACTTGTGCTTTCGCAGACGTATCGGCTGTGGCGGTAGAGTCCGTCGTCTTTGCGTTACCGCCCGAGCCACATGAAGTAAGGAAGATTACCACCCCTACATAAAACAGGGAGTTGCTAAAACCGGAGCGTTTCATCGATTTTGAGTTTAAGCGTTAATAAATAAAGGGGCGCGGGAGGAATGATTCAGAAGATAAAGTGGAATTGAATATAAATATAATATATTGGTGCGCCAAATTTTTGTTTTAAAAGAGGTCGACGGCGTTATATTTATCGAAAACTTTGAATGCAACGATTGATCCTGACTGTTACGATAAAGCTGAGCTTTATTGATGGCTCTTTGTAAGTGCATGGCCTTTGTGAACGGCTATATGGTCTGTCTTGCTGGATTTGATCTCATATTGAGGATCGTCGGGGGTGGCGTGGTGGGTGTATCCCTTATAGTCGAAGTCTTTCGTGTGGATCTTTATGATCGTTCCCGATACAATGCCGGCCTCTGAGTTCCAGGTTACGTGGTCGCCTATTTTGAAAGTTTGTTTCATGGTAGGAGTATTTTAAACAGGCCGGTCAACCCGGAGATTGAGGCGGTTTATGGGCAGGGAGTTAGTCTGGCTGGTGATCTCGCAGTATTCCAGCGATTGATAATATATCCCCTTCCACATGATGGTCTTTTTCATGCGGTGCCGTTTTCCGACTTTATAAATCGATCATGCCGTTGGCGTCAGTATCCTGGTGTCGGCGATGTTATAGGTTCTTAGCTGATAGTCGCCCGCGAATCTGGACTTTACTTTGTTTACCAGCTCGAGATAGGTTCCGCTTGATTCGTACTGCTCGGCGTCGGCCATCGAGATCCATTCCGTGAGTGAAATAAATTGATCTTTTTCATTCATTGGTTCGAGCAGCCAGGCGCCGAGGTTTCCCTTTTGGTTTCTGATGACGGGAAGGATCTGTTCGCGATACATTTTTTTGAAGTCTTCAACATCTGTGGGGTTGGCGGCGTTGAAGAAGGTGAGACGAGCGATCATAATGACCTCCTTTGTTTTAAAAGTGATTAATTATGAAGATGCGAGAGAAGACGGAAGTGATAATAAAGGTACAATTGTTGTATCCAAACCGGCAAATTAAATTACCGTATCGGAATGCGGCGAGCCGAAGAGCGATCCAACCTCGACATGCCCTGGACCAATGGTTGGTTTTGGGTCATCGGTATCGTTTTTACTTTATTCACCGGAGTGATCGCGGGGAGCTATCCGGCGCTATTCCTTTCTTCGTTCAAACCGGTGCGGGTTCTCAAGGGGGCTATCAAACCCGGCAGGTTTGCCGCCGCGCCGCGAAAGGTGCTTGTCGTTTTACAATTCACGATCTCGGTTCTCCTGATCAACGGCACGATAATCGTTTTCCGGGAGATCAACTTTGCCAAGGACAGGCCGGTAGGCTATGAACGCTACCACACCATCCGGGCATCGCGGACGAATCCGACGCGGAGCCTGCGTTCGGAGTGAAATGCGGGGAGTTTGGGCGCCGGGTTGGGGAGATGGAGGCGTTTTTGCGCCGATGATCCGGCCCGGGGCCTATATAATAATTCGGTTTCTTTTTCCGTTATTTAGCTGCTAAATTCGCTAAAGCTTAACGGAATGTCCTTATCGAAGCCCTTTTGGCTTGTTTTGTGCCTCCTCATCCCGGTCCTGGCCATGGCACAGCCAAGTTCCTTGTATACCTACCAGGACCTTTCTCATTTTTATTATGCCCGGCAAAAAGATTCTTTGAAGAAGGCCTGGGACTGCCCCGAAGTCTTTAAGGAAAAGGCGGCCCAGAAAAAATACAAAGAGATCTGGGATGGTCGAACGGACCGGGTCACCAACTATATCGCCGATGATGCCTATGTCCATGACAAGGAGGTCGGCGACTATGTCCAGGGCATTGTCGACCAGCTGGTGGCTTCCAACAGACAGCTGTTACCCGCTGGTCCGCTTGTGATGCTTGACCGTGATCCCAGTGTGAACGCCTATGCGGTTGGCGGGAATTTTCTGGCGGTCGATCTTGGGCTTATCGCCTGGAGCAAGACCCGGGAGGAGCTAGCATTTGCCCTTGCGCACGAGCTGTCGCATAATATTCTGAAGCATTGGGAGACGTCGGCCTATGAAACGGCAAAATGGCTGAGCTCCGACGAATATAAACAATCGCTGAATTCGGTGCTGGATTCCAAATACGAGCGGCTTACCCGGCTGAGGAAGGTGATGGAAACCTATACGTTTAGCCGGACCCGTCACCAGCGCTATCATGAAAGTGATGCGGATTCGCTGGCTATTATCCTGATGAGGAATAGCCATCTCGCTTTCAGTCCTTCGTTCTTTCTGCGGCTGGACAGCGCCGATATGGAGTACCGGCAACCTTTACGACATCCGTTGGCTGCCTACTTTGCCGCTTACCAATTGCCTTTTGAGGAGGCCTGGACGCAGAAACGGAGCCATGGTCTTTCCACGAGATCGTATAATTTCTCGGAATCGGGCAACCTGGAGGATTCGCTGAAGACGCACCCCGACTGCCTGGTTCGTTATGAAAAGACGAAGCAGTGGGCTACCCCCAATCCTGGCTTTACGGCGGTTCCCCGCAATATCCACGATATCGCCAACCGGATGCTGATCTGGAATATGTATAATTCCGGCACGGTGACGGCCTGTCTTTATCGCATTTTGTTAGTAAAGGACGAGGGGAATGTGGACCCCTGGTATGATTTCATGGTCAGCAATGTCTTTAGCGCACTCTTGTTTGCCGATCACAAGCTCGCCCGGTTCAATGCCATCGGCGTGATGCCCAAGGAATACATTTCCAAAGACTACTATGGACTACAGACGATGCTCGAGCAGATGCCCCGCGAGAGTCTTACCGCCTGGACGCAGGGACTGCAGGGACAGGGGTTCTGGAAGACATTGCCGCAGCCGGAAAAGGAGCTGAAGCCTCTTTTCTATGCGATCGCGCTGGATCCTGAAGACTCGGACAAGAATCGCAAACAGGCCGCCAAGGCTTTCTTCGCTGAAAATGGCAACAGCATGTACTGCGAATTTGCACATGTATTTGAAAAATAAATATCCTAACCTTAGACCGCGACGTATGAAAAACACCAAAAGATGGCTCGTGCTGCTGGGCCTGATCTTATTTGCAGCCTCGACCGTAAAGGCACAGACAAAAGTTTTTAAGGAAGTGGCCGAGGGCATTTCCAGCCAGTTTGAAGTCATTGTTCAGGATGACAAGCTGGTAGGCTACCTGGGTTTTACGCAGTTAGAGCAGGCCAGCGAGGATTCTTTCAATTACCGTATCTCCATTATGGATGAGAATCTGAATGATATCGGGACGGTGAATTTTCGCGAGCAGAAACTTACATTGGCCGGTGTTTCTTTCGAGCAGGATGTCCTGTGTCTGGCGTATCTGAAGAGCAATTTTCAGGACGTGCCGTATCATAAAAAGCAGTTCAAGGAGGTGCTGGCTAATGCCAAATCATCGTTGTTTACGCAGTTTATCTCCCTGGATGGGAAGATCAAGGCGACGAATAACGTGAATCTGATGATCACCCCGAAGGCTCCCGACCTTTACAATAATCTGATAACGGCTAATCTGAAGCATGGCATTCAGCTTAGAAATATCCCCGGTGTCGGATTTACCTGCTTTGTAGGCGATGAGCAGAAGAATACGATCT
>DASYZH010000229.1:0-12833 GCA_035946435.1 Puia sp.
ATGACGAGCAACCCGAGGTCTTTGAACTTTACTTCTTTCCCCAGCAGGGCATGAGTGCCGATGATGATGTCGATCTCGCCCTGTTCCAGTTTCTTCAGGGTCTCTTTTTTCTCTTTGGCGGATTTGAACCGGTTTACGAAATCGACCTTGACGGGAAAATCCTTGAGCCGGTCGCTGAAGGTCTTATAATGCTGAAAAGCCAGAATGGTAGTCGGCACCAGCACAGCCGCCTGCTTGCTGTCGCAACAGGTCTTGAATGCGGCCCGGATAGCTATTTCCGTTTTTCCAAAGCCGACATCGCCGCAAACCAGCCGGTCCATGGGCGAAGGCAGCTCCATGTCCTTTTTTACATCGGCCGTAGCCTTGCTCTGGTCGGGGGTGTCTTCATAGATAAAAGACGCTTCGAGCTCCGTTTGCATATAGTTGTCGGGAGCATGGGAGAAGCCTTTCTCCGCCTTGCGTTGCGCATACAGCCTGATCAGATCGAAGGCGATCTCTTTGACCCTGGTCTTCGCCTTCTCCTTTAATTTCTGCCAGGCATCGCTTCCCAGCTTGTTAACTTTGGGAATGGTACCTTCCTTACCCGTGTACTTGGAGATCTTGTGCAGCGAATTGATGTTGACATACAGGATATCGCTATCCTTATAGATGATCCTAACAGCTTCCTGTAACCGTCCATTAGCCTCTATCTTCTGCAGCCCGCTATAGACCCCTACTCCGTGATCGATGTGCGTGACGTAATCGCCGGGTTGCAATTCTTTGAGGGTACGCAGCGTTATCGCCTTGTTCTTGTTGTAGGCCTGCTTTACCTTGTATTTATGATACCGCTGGAAGATCTGGTGGTCCGTATAACAGGCTATTTTGAGGTCTTCGTCGACAAATCCTTCGTGGATCGAGAGCGCGACTGGGGTAAAGGCGATGGCCGATTTGAGGTCTTCGAAGATCGTATGGATACGCTCCAGCTGACGCGGGTTTTCGGCAAAAAGGTAGAGGGTAAATTTTTTGGCTTCCAGCGTCTTGAGGTCTTTGATCAGCAATTCGAACTGCCGGTTGAACGAAGGCTGGGGCCGGGTGTGGAATTCGATCAAAAAGGAGGAGGAAGATCCGGCGGCGGACGGGCCGAACTCGACCAGGTGAAACCGCTCCAGCTGTTCTTCTATCTCCGCTGCCTTCACGAATTCGTCCACCGTGATCTCGTGTTTCTCCATTTTGTCTTCATCGCCGTCGATACTGGTATCGGGGGGAAGTGCGCGGTTCCGGGCGCCTGGTTTCCGGGTATCGGGCGCTGGCTGCTGGACCGCCTTCCTGGCCTGCTCGATGTGGTCGAGAAAAAGACCCAGCTCTTCTTCCTGTATCACAAGCCGTTCGCGGGTGAACGCCCAATCCTGCATCCAGATGACCGTATTTTCGGGAATGAAGTCCAGCAAAGATATCTTTTCGCCGGTGTCGGGCCGGTTTTCTACATTTGGTATAATGTTGACTTGTAATAGCTTACGTTCGCTCAATTGGGTCTCCGGGTCAAAGATGCGAATCGAGTCCACGTCGTTGCCGAACAGCTCGACCCGATAGGGTTTTTCGTTGCCAAATGAATAGATATCCAGGATGCCGCCACGAAGGGCGAACTGCCCCGGCTCGTAGACGAAATCCGTTCGTTCGAAGCCTTTATCGACCAATTTTACAAGCAGACCATCGAGATCGAGGGTATCGCCGGCCTTGATGGAGATGATATTCCCGGAGAGCGCTTCGGGCAGTACCACTTTCTCAAAGAGCGCTTCAGGATAGGTGATGATCAGCTTTTTATTGGTGCCTCTTGCCGCGGAAAGCCGCGTAAGCGCTTCGGTACGCAGCATCACGTGACTGCTGTTCAGCAGGCGGTAGTTCTTTTTGTTCTTGAACGACGAGGGAAAATAAAAGAGGTCGAGGGCGCCGGTGAGGCTTTCTATAGTATTGTGCAGATAAGCAGCTGCTTCCGCGTCTTCGCAGACTACGAGATGGTTGAGCTGACTCGTAGAGTCATTTTGAAAAATGGCGCTGATAAGGAAGGCCGGTGAGCTACCCTGGAGGTTCTTGCAAACGATACGTTGAGGGCTGGACAATAGGATCTTATCCGCCAGCTGAAAAAGGCGGGGCGAATGTGAAAATGACCTGAGAAGCGCCTCACTATTCATTCGGCCGCAAAGTTACGAAAAAGTCAAGCAACCGATCGTATCAAAATGCCGTAAATTCCAGGTAGACTAATAAACGGCGGTATGATCGGACTCTACACTGCAATCAACCCGGGTAATCTTCCCGGGTAACACTTCTACAGGCGCGATATTGTTCTTTTCATCCCTGCGGGTGGCATAGAACAGTTGTCCTTTCTTAGTGAAAACGGAGTAAGTCCCCGGCGGTAACAGGATACGAAAATGACCCGAATCATCCGTATCCGCCTGCCGGATCAAATTGGTATGTACCGCGCTATATAAGCCGGCGGCGCCGGTATTCGTAACCTGGTTTTGATTGGTCAAGGCAAAGACGCAGATGGTGGCGTGCGTGCCCGCGGGAGGCCCCGGATGGAATTTGGGTGAGGGCATCCGGTTCCCGGTGATGCGGCGCGCAACGCCTTCAATGCCTTGCTGTTGGCGGGGAGCAACGGGGTAAGCCGGTAATACAGCACAAACGACCGCACATCCCCGTATAATAAAGGCCCGAAAGTCCATAAAAACTGTAATTTTAGAAAGATTTAAAAAACATTTATGAGAAAAAGAAGGATCCAGTCCTTATACCTTTCCGTTTCCCTCCTCCTATGCTTAATCTCCGGACTGACTGCAAGCGCCCAAGTCCAAACCAACACGCAAGCGCTGCAAAAAATTAGCCAACAACTTGCTGCTCAATATCAATCTTTTCATAAGATCCTTTTGCAAACGGCCAAAGAAAAGAGCTGGCCGCTCACGCTACGTGGCAAAAATGGCCGCATGGCCTATCTGCGCGGGATCAACGGCCAGGGTTTTCCCTATTACGTTACAACCACCGACAATATTATTTCCGCGGCCACCATCCGGACCACTTCTCTTTGGCCGGGTGGCAGCACGGGGCTGAGCCTGAACGGCAGCAGTTCTTTTTTGAAAGGCAGGATCGCCGTATGGGACGAAGGGGTGGTCCGGCCGACACACGTCGAGCTCACAGGGCGGGTGAAACAGGAAGATGCGGCGCAGGGCGATACCGTCCTCAGCGATCACTCCACCCACGTTTCGGGGACGATGATCGCGGCCGGGGTCAACCCGGTGGCCAAAGGGATGTCTTTTGGCGCCCAGCTGCTTCAGGCCTACGATTTCAATAACGATGAGTCCGAAATGGCTGCCGCCGCCGCAGGCGTCAACGGGATCATCGTTTCCAATCACAGCTATGCCGATATTGCCGGCTGGTATATCGACAATGCGGAGAACGACCGCTGGGAGTTCTGGGGTAACCCGGGTGATACGGTGGATATCAAATTCGGGCTCTACGACGACGATGCCCGTATCTGGGATTCCATAGCCTATAATGCGCCGTATTACCTCATCGCCAAGGCCGGGGGCAACAACCCGGGCGAAACGGGTCCGAGTGTGGGCCAGCCTTACTTTCGCATGAATGCCCAGCAGCAGATGGTTAGTGCCGGTAACCGCCCTGCAGGCATCAGCAGCAATGCCGGCTATAAGACTATCGCCACCTATGGTTGTTCCAAGAATATCCTGACCCTCGGAGCAGTGAGTCCGATCCCGGGGGGCTATAATCAGCCTTCCGACGTGGTGCAGGCTTCTTTCAGCAGTTTGGGACCCACGGGCGACGGGCGCATCAAGCCGGATGTGGTCGCCGACGGCGTCAATGTCCTCTCGTCCATCAGCACGGCGGATAATGCCTACGACATCTATAGCGGCACTTCGATGGCGACACCGGCCACAGCGGGCTCGTCGTTCCTCCTGCAGGAATATTACGGTAAACTGCATCACGATTCGCTGATGCTCAGCGCCACGCTCAAGGGATTGCTGATCCATACGGCGGATGAGGCCGGTAACAATCCCGGCCCCGATTATACCTTTGGCTGGGGGTTGGTGGATATCGAAAAAGCAGCGGCCGTGATCACGGCGGATACCGGGGATCAAAGCCAGAAGATCAAACAAAGCAGCCTGACGCAGGGTACCAAGGACCAGGAGACGTTTACGGTGACCGCTTCGGGGAAGATGCCGCTTTCCGCCACCATCTGCTGGACCGATCCTCCGGCCACTGTCACCAGTATCCCGGTGAATTCACACAATTTTCAGGATACGGTGAGAAAGCTGGTCAACGATCTGGATCTGCGGATCACGGACAATACGACGAACAAGGTCTACATGCCCTGGATACTGGACCCCAACAATCCGGGCAAGGCTGCTTCCAAGGGCGACAATATCCGCGACAACGTGGAAAAGGTGGAGCTCGGTGACAGCACAGTCCCGGGCAGGACCTATACCATCACGGTGAGCCACAAGGGCACGATCGTGAAAGATGGACCCACGCAAGCATATAGCATCATCTACAGCGGCGTCGGCACGAGCTATTGTCCCTCCTCTGCTATGTCGGCCACGGGTACGGCGATGAGCAATGTGGCCATCAACAGCAATGCCGTTTATTCCGGCACGCCCTGTCCGAATCCGGAGTACATCGATTCGACAGGCGGCAAAATGATCCCGCTTGCGGTGGGTTCCACCAATAATTTGATCTCGCTGAACTATCAGAACTGCGCCGGCACGGCAACGACCAACGTCGCAGTATATCTCGACGCCAATGCCAATGATACTTTCGAGAACAGCGAGCTGGTGTATTCCCAGAACAATCTGACCAGCCAGAACAGTTCCACCAACCTACCTGGCAGCTTTGCGGTGCCGGTGACGGCAAAGGCAGGGTCTTATGCACGAATGCGGATCATTTTTGAAGACGGGGCTACGCCGCCCTCGCCGTGCGGCACCTATGCATCGGGTGAGACCATGGATTTCACCGTAGCCTTTGTGAACCCGCCTAATGACGTGGGGGTGACCGCACTGGAATATCCCACCCCGACGACCTGCGCCAATGACTCTCAACTGGTGTCGGTCCATATCCATAATTTCGGTACGGTGGCGCAAACCAGCCAGACCGGCGGCGTTCCGGTGAGCACCGTGATAACCGGCGGAAGCCAGCCTATCACGCTTTCCGCGACCTGCCTGGACAGCATCCCGGCCGGCGGCGACGTGATCTTCACGTACAATACTTCGTTTGCTTCCGTTGCGGGAACGACCTATACCTTCAGCAGTAAGACATCGCTTGCCACCGACCCGAATACCGCCAATGACACCAGCAGCGCCACCATCACCGTGAATGCAGCCGAGGCAACCGTGACGGGAGCGGCTACGCTCTGCGGCGCCAACGCAACTTCGGTGGTATTACATGCCAACACCACCGGCGATGATCTCGCGCTTTGGTACGATAGCCCCACCGCTACTACCCCCATCGCCGCCGGCAGCAATACCAGCACTACGGAGATCACGGCCAACAAGACCTATTATCTCGGCGTGAACGACCTCCAAAGCAAGGCCGGGCCAGCCGGAAAAACGGCGAGCGCCCTCGCTGCTACTGCGGGCGCGTCGGTCAGCGGCGCTTATTTCCGGTTCAACGGCAATTTTATGAGGTTTACCACCTATGTGCCGCTGACCATCGAAAGTGCCAAAATGTATCTCGACCATGGTGGACAGATCACTTTTACGCTGGCGCAACTGGTCTCGTTCAATGACAACACGGGAGAGTATGAATATCTTCCTATTCTGAGTAATACAGTGGACGTTTACACTACCAATCCAACCGCTAAGGCTTCGGATACAACCAAGGGCCAGTTCGATTCCCCGCCGAACAATTCCGATACGGGGGCCTATTTCCTGCTGAATATCCCTGTTCCGAATCCGGGCGATTATATCCTGATGTTTAACTGCCTGAATAATGCGATGCCCTATCTGAATGCCAATATCAAGACGAATCCGTATCCCTTCACCTTGCCGGGAGTCATGGCCATTACGGGGAACGATTTCATCGACATTGGCAAGGCGGATAGTATTACGTTCTCTCAAAAGTTCTATTACCCCCTGTACGATATCGGTCTGCGGCTGGAAGGCTGCCCCTCTTCGGCACGAACAGCGGTCACTGCAACTACTTCGGGATCGGCGCCCACCATCACCCAGCAGGGCTCATCCTTTGCAAGCAGCGCAGTCAGCGGTAATCAATGGTATCTGAACGATAGCCTGCTTACAGATTCCACGGCACAGCAGATCTCACCGTCCACCGCAGGGGTCTATTATACGATCGTCAACGATCCGACGACGGGATGCGCATTGAAATCCAATTCGTTGATCTATACACCCAACTCGACCAATCCCAATGATCAGATCAGCCTTAAGGTGGGACCCAACCCCGGCTATAACTGGTTTAATCTATCGTGCTTTTTCAACAGTCCGGACGAAGTTTACATTGCGCTATATGACATTGTCGGCAATAGGGTTTGGCAAAATGATTACGGCACTGTCCCCGCGGGAGAATTTAAGCAAACGATCAGTACCACCCTGGGAGCGGGTATTTATACCATGAAGATGTTTCACGGTTCGAACACCTACATTTATAAAATAGTTTTCAAGAATTAGTCAGCATTCAATAAATTAAACATATGCTACAACCCTGGCAAACAGGGAAGGTCATTCGGATCGAGCAGGAGGCGGCACAGACGAGAAGATTCTGGATCCAGCTGCCTTCACTCGCTTCGTTCGACTTCGAACCCGGGCAGTTCGTAACCCTCGACCTGCCTATCCACGAGAAACTCAACAAACGCATTCGCAGCTATTCCATCGCCTCCTGGCCGGATGGCACCAATGTCATCGAGCTGGTGATCGTATTACTTGAAGGTGGGGCAGGAACAACTTATCTGTTCAATGAAGTGAGCGTAGGGAGCGAGCTCACGTTACGCGGTCCGCAAGGTGTCTTTACGCTTCCCGAGGTCATCGAGAAGGATCTTTTCTTTATCTGCACCGGCACGGGCATCGCTCCGTTCCGGTCCATGAGCCACCATATCCTTAATTACAATGTCGCGCACCGGGACATCTACCTGATCTTCGGCTGCCGCCGCTTCGAAGATGCGCTCTACGGAAAGGAAATGGCGGAACTCGCCCGGCAGCTCCCATGCTTCCATTATATTCCCACCTTTTCGCGGGAAACGATAGATGCGAACAATCCACAGATACGCACCGGATATGTACACGCGATCTACGAGGAGCTTTGCCGGCGGCAGGAAACCATCAGGCCGGCACATTTCTTTCTTTGCGGATGGAAAAATATGATCGATGAGGCTAAGGAACGTATCCTTGCATTAGGCTACGACCGGAAATCGATCCACCAGGAATTATACGGTTGAATGGAAGGGGGCTGTGGCGGTTTTTTATTTCGAAGCCTTTTCTTTAGTGGATTCTTTACTGTTACCACTCATCTTCATGGGAATAACAGGTATATCCTGTCCTTCGTGCACTTGCGACTCGAGGGCAACAAAGGCTCTTTGTGCTTCGAGGGTCTCCTGATTTGCACTCAGCAGATCCATTTCCAGTTTCTGCATCTTTGACTGTATCCTTGCCAGTCTCACCCTCAAAAAGAGATAACCGATGATGATTCCAATAATACCTGCCAGTGCCAGAACAATAGGGTTAATGACCAGATCTAAAGTAAATGACATGTTTCAAAATGTGTTTTAAGTTCTGAAAGAAGACAGGTTCTTCAAACGAAATGAAACTACAGGCTTTTACAGGGGATAGAGACAAAAGACACTTGCACCTATCGGGGTCAAATATAGCCACAAAGTAATACAAATCTTTAAAAAATCCTAAGCTATATCTTTAATTTTTAAGCCAGTTGTCGGTTAACAATAGCCGCCACCTCACCAATGGGAATTCGCTCCTGTTGCATGCTGTCGCGGTACCGTATGGTAACCGTAGCGTCTTCTTTCGATTGATGATCAACAGTTACGCAAAAAGGCGTGCCGATGGCATCCATCCGGCGATACCGCTTGCCTATCGCGTCCTTTTCCTCATAAAAGCACCGGAATTGGGGTTTACACGTATCCATGATCTGCCGGGCGATCTCCGGAAGCCCATCTTTTTTGGTAAGCGGAAGGATCGCCAACTTAATGGGTGCCAGCTTCGGCGGAAATCGCAGTACTACCCGGCCGTCCTGTTTTTCCGGCGTGCTCAGGTCCTCCTCCGCAAACGCTTCGCTCAAGACCATGAGCACCGTCCTGTCCAGTCCGATCGAAGTCTCGATCACATATGGAATATAGTTCTGATTGATCTCAGGATCGAAATACTGCATCTTTTTCCTGCTGTACTCCTGGTGATTCTTCAGATCGAAATCCGTGCGCGAATGAATGCCCTCCACTTCCTTGAAGCCGATGGGAAAATCATATTCGATATCGCAGGCGGCGTCCGCATAGTGGGCCAGCTTCACATGATCGTGGAAACGATATTTCTCCGCAGGGATACCCAGGCCAAGATGCCATTTCATGCGCGCATCCTTCCAGTACTCGTACCATTCTTTTTGCGTGCCGGGACGGATAAAGAATTGCATTTCCATTTGCTCGAACTCCCGCATCCGGAAGATGAACTGCCGGGCGACGATCTCGTTACGAAAGGCCTTGCCGATCTGCGCGATACCAAAGGGGATCTTCATCCGGCCCGTTTTCTGCACATTGAGGAAGTTGACGAAAATACCCTGCGCCGTTTCGGGGCGCAGATAGATCTCGCTTGCCTCTTCCGAAACACTCCCCAGCTGCGTCGAGAACATGAGATTGAATTGCCGGATCTCGGTCCAATTAGCCGTGCCGCTGATGCCACATTTGATCTTTTGCACTTCAATGAGCTTTTTCAGTCCGTCGAAGTCGCTGGCGGCAATTAATTTGTCCAGCTCGGCCTGGAGCTCATCCGCCTCGCTTTTCTTGCCTTCCGTCTCCAGTTCCCCGATGCGGGCCTCGATCAAATGATCGACCCGGTAGCGTTTTTTGCTATCCTTGTTATCGATCATTGGATCGCTGAAATTATCTACATGACCACTGGCTTTCCAGGTCGTGGGATGCATAAAGATCGCGGCATCGATACCCACGATATTTTCGTTGAGCTGCGTCATGCTCTTCCACCAATGGTCCTTTATATTTTTCTTGAGCTCGCTGCCGTACTGACCGTAATCGTAAACGGCGCTCAGGCCCTCGTAGATCTCGCTGGATGGAAAAATAAAACCATACTCCTTGCAATGCGAAATTATTGCCTGAAAACGGGCTGTATCATTTGCCATAATCTAATCTAATGTTTGTCCTTCGGACTAGCCGCTTCCAGCGGCTTGGCCTTGGGCCGCAAAGATAAAGGATTCTACCGCAGCTTTTCGTTGGACTGATGACGGGTGGAATCCCGGATATTTTTTTTGATAAGATTGTTCTCCAGCGCGGTGGTCAGGTCGACACCCGTCTGATTCGCGATACAAATGAGCACCCAGAGCACATCGGCCAGCTCGTCGGCTAATTGTTTTCCCTGATCCGACTGTTTGAAGCTCTGATCACCGTATAGCCGGCTCATGAGCCGGGCGACCTCCCCCACCTCTTCGGTGAGAATTGCCATATTGGTGAGCTCGCTGAAATAGCGCACACCCGTAGTCCTTATCCAGGTGTCGACAATTTCCTGAGCCTTGCGGATAGAGATCTCCGGGGATGCCCCGGAAAGCGATGCGTCATTCATCCGGCAAAAATACATTTTTGCCAGGTACAGGATGTCTACAGAATTTTGCCGCAATTTCATATGCATGAAAATTCTAATTGTCGAAGATGAGATAGACCTGGCGCAAAGCATGGCGACCTATCTCAAGGGAGAAAATTACCTATGCGAACTTGCACCTGATTGTCGTACTGCATTGGAAAAGATCGAGTCGTACGATTACGACTGTATCCTGCTGGATATCTCGCTTTCCGATGGAAATGGATTGAATGTACTTAAAGAATTGAAAGCCAACAATAAAACTGATGGGGTTATCATTTTGTCCGCCAAGAATTCCATCGACGACAAGATCGACGGGCTCAACCTGGGAGCCGACGACTATCTCAGTAAACCTTTTCATTTACCGGAATTAAATGCGCGGATCGCCGCGGTGATCCGGAGGCGCCGATTCGAGGGCAATAAAACATTGGTTTTAAATGAGTTAACCATCGATCTCGTGGGAAAGACCGTCGTGGTAGGCCGGGAACCGGTGGATCTTACGCGAAAAGAGTACGATCTGCTGCTTTATCTGGCTTCCAACAAGAACCGGGTGATCTCGAAAAATGCCATCGCGGAGCATCTCTCCGGGGAGCAGGCGATGAGCTACGACAACCTGGATTTCATCTATTCCCACATGAAGAATCTAAAACGCAAGCTAAGCCAGGCCGGGTGCAGCGATTATATCCGCTCGCTGTATGGGATGGGGTATAAGTTCGAGATCCGGTAATCACTCGCGGCTCTTCGTGTCGATGAGGATCGTCACCGGCCCATCGTTCAACAACCCGACCTGCATGTCCGCACCGAATTCCCCGGTGAGCACCGGCTTTCCGAGATCGGCCGCCAGCCGGGCGACGAATTTTTCGTAGAGGGGGATGGCGATATCCGGCTTGCTGGCGCGGATATAAGAGGGCCGGTTACCTTTCTTCGTAGCGGCATGGAGCGTGAACTGGCTTACCACCAGGATATCTCCGCCGTGGTCTTTTACTCCAACATTCATGACCCCGGCATCATCGTTGAAAATACGGAGGTTGACGATCTTACTGCTCAGCCATTCGAGGTCTTCCTGTGCGTCTGCGTCCTCGATGCCGACGAATACCAATAGTCCGCGCGCAATGGATGACTTGATTATTCCTTCGATGGTAACGGAAGCCCGGCTGACACGCTGGATAACGGCTCGCATTTTTTCAGGCGAAGATACAGCGGATATTCCCGCCAAAAAACGATCACCAGGCCCACCACCATCAGCAGGAAAATAATGGAAGCCATCCACTGGATCTGCCGTCCCAGATAATACGAAAGCGGCCGGAAGAAAAAACGAATGATGTGCCGGCCCGGGGGTATGGATAATCCGCGCAATACATAATTCGTGCGAATGATGGGGACCTCTTTGGTATCGATCCAGGCCCGCCAGCCGCGTTTATAATAGACCTCGCTGAAAACGGCAAAACGGCGATGCGGCGACTCGCAGCGGTAAGTGATCTCGTCGTTGTCGTTCTTGATAAGCTGGATAAACCCCGTGGTGTCGCTGGTCCTATCATAAGCCACCTTTGTGCTGTCCCGGGAAAAGAGGATCGCGGTATCCTTGGGGTGGAAATGCGTTAGCGCGTTCATCACGGTCCCGGGTGTGGGCTCGAATTGCACGTCCCGAACGAACCACACCGGTCCCAGCGATCCTTTGTTGGTGACCACGGTGTCACCGCCGCCGCCCGTAGGTCGTATGATGTACTTCGTATTAAGCATATTGAGCACGGGGGCGCAGTTGGGAAAATTGAAGAGCTGCCGGTTGATCAGGTCTTCGTAGATCGAGAGCCGTGCCGCATGATATCCCCCGATGGAATTATGAAAATAGGCTGTCATCGCCCCATAGGTGAGCGCGTTGGAGATGCTGTCGCGCAGATCGAAGACCCGGTAATCGCTTTTATCCGCCATGATCTCCTTATCCGCATCCGTGGCTGCGAAGTTCTGCTGGTATTCGTTAGTTTCTTTATAGTTGTCGTTGTTGAGATAATTGACATCCATGGAAAGGACATCGGCAAAACTCAGCACTCCGAGGATGCTTAGCAAAAGGGCCGGCCGGAGCCGCCGGCGCAGGTAAAATGTGATAGCCAATACCGCCGCCAGCACCAGGCCCAGCGATCGAAGGATGCTCTGCAAAAAGAGTTGCTGCCGGTCGGCTCTGAGCCCCTGAACGAAGTTCGTCATATATCCCGCTGCAGCTTTACTCTGTAATGCGGCCCTTTGCAGCAGGTCCTTTTCCCATCCGCTGGAGTAATCGAAACCGAAATAGAGCCCCGCCAGGATCAGAAAAATCCCGCCCATTGCCGCCAGCCCCCAGCCATAGCGCCGCCAGAGTGTCACGCTGTCTTTATCCACGAGGATCTTTTGCAGCGTCATCACGGCCATCATACAGAACAGGAAGGTGGGTACGACGAGGATCATGCTGGGTCCCCGGAATTTGTTGTACATCGGCAGGTACTTGAGCAGGAAGCCGTTGAACCCCTGGAAATAACCACCCCAACTCATTGCGATAGTGAGGATGCAAACTCCCAGTATCCACCATTTGTGCCGATTGTCGAGGATAAAAAATCCAAGGACTGCCAGTAGAATGATGATGGCACCTACATAGGGGGGGCCCGAGAAGAACTCGCCAACGCCACCCCAGTAGTAACGCGGCCCATCGTCGCCGACCAGCGCCGCCACATTTGCCGGCATCCGATCCAGGGCCCGTACAGCCTTCGACTTTTCGGGCGGCAATTGCAGCTCGGTACTCCCGCCGTAGATATCCGGCACCAGCATCACAAAGGGCTCCAGCTTGTACATGCTGAAGTCAAAGGCGGCCTGCTCGCTCAGCCCCTCTTTGGTATAGCTGCTCTGGGCATCCGCCAGCTCGCTGCCGCCCCGGATGGTCTCCTTGGAAGAATCGAATGTCGTAAAAAGGGCGACGGCATTACTGAGAATGCCGATGATTGCCGCGCCCAGCGCCAGTGCGATCGTGCGCCTCAGCTGCCGGCTTTTGCCCTGCCGTATCCAGGGTAT
>DASYZH010000230.1:0-4028 GCA_035946435.1 Puia sp.
GGGTCGAACACCCGGCAGAATACCCCGCGTCGGAAAATATCCTGCGCGTCTTACAATTGCCGTTTAAAAAGCCCTGTCGCCCCGCCTCAGCGCGGCCTCTGTCCAGATCCGTCCAAAGCCCCGGGAAGACCCCGTAATAAACCAAACCTTTGCCATAGTTATACATTTTAGATCACAAAGGTCTGCACAAGCCCGCCGCCACCTGTATCCTAAACGGGGACTTTTGTAACCAAAACGAGCGATAAGCCGAAGACCGGTAGTATCAGAACTCTATATGCCCGCGGATAGCAAACACGTGTACCGGCCCTCTATCCCTGTTATAACCCGGATTGTTTACAAATTGATAGTCGAGCGTAGTCCAAACATTGCCGAAAAGCTTCGCATTATAATAGGCTTCCAGGATTTCTTCGTGCCCGTAATTCAGGTTGCCGTCGCCAATGATAAAACCATAACCGCCGGCTTTGAGAAAGGCACGGTGATCCGCGGAAATACCATTGACGACACCTGCGATGCCGGCAACATCTTCGGCCCTTTTCCAGCGCGAACCATTAAACGACAATCCCGCGTGGGCCGTTTGATCTATTTCAGTAAAAGCCCAGGTGGCGCCTTTTCCATCGTTCCATCCGGCTCGGGCAAAAATGCCGATGGTGTTGGAGACCTGCTGCTCCATGTTTAAAAAGACGCCCGTTTTATGACCACCATAAGAAGTACCCTCGGCATTACCCGAAATCACGGCTAATAAAGCAGAATCGTGATCGGTAAGCGCTACCATGCCCTCTTTGTAAGAAGGCGCGCGCGAAGCCGTGTGGCTAAACAACAACCGTACCGCGCCCGGCCGCCCGCCAAAATGAAGCTGACGTTCGAACTCGGCGGTTTCGGAATGGGCCTTGCCGAAGACGTATTCCATGGCACTATGGTTTGCGACGATGGGTACGGCTACGCTGGAAAGCCGGACAGCCCATCCGGGTACCGCGAGCTCGGCGACAACCCCGGTGGTATATCCCCGGGTGTTGGCGGGATAGTCCCAGGCGCCGTTGCTCATCAGGCTCCAGTTGAGGAATTGGGAACGGGGGTCATGGCTATAGCCATTCCTGTCAAAAAAATCCGATACGGAGAATTTGCCCGCAGTCAAGGTGATCCGGCGCGAAGGAAGCATGCCCGCCGTCTGGTTGGCGGCATCCGCAGTCGTCTCGTAGCCCGTCCCCCCCAGCGAAATTACTTGCTGCAGATAATACCTGGCCATCGTGACCACAGGCGCCGGATCACCTATCCGGTAGGTTTCTCCGTTCAGGGCGCCGGCCACGCCCACGGCAGAGCTCAGCCCACGGCCCCCGGAGAGTTCGGGATCGACATAAACCGCGGCATTCTTCCACAATCTCCGACCGAGAAAAAGAGTAGTGGTGATGCTCGTGGCGCTCGGCTCGACGGTGTCGGCAAGACTATTGACGCCACTATAGGCAGCTTTGAAGCCGGAATGCACCTGGTTGATCACGGTAAGCTGAAAATGGACCGACCACGGATTGGGTCGCGACGTGTCGGTGGACTGCGCAGTACAGGCAAAAGAGATCGCAAAGGACAAAAAGATTCCTGCAAGATACTTTTTCATATCTTTTGAGTTTTGGTGTTGAGAAAATGAGGGTTATTTAAAAGCCCCGTCCTATAGCCATTGATTAAATTTCCTGATAAACCAGGTTTTTATCAGCTGCGTAAGTATACAATACGAGAGCAGTATGGCGATCAGCCAGGGAAAATAGCTCATCGGCAGCGGGACCATCTGCAGCGCGGAGGCAAATCCTGAGAACGGCAGAAAGATACCGATGGCCATGATGGCCGTCGTCAGCGCCAGCACCGGCGCCGTCGCCCAGCTTTGGATAAATGGTATCTTCTTTGTCCGGATCATGTGGACGATCAGAGTTTGCGATAGCAATCCTTCGATGAACCAGCCGCTCTGGAAGAGGCTCTGATGCGCTGGTGAATTGGCTTTAAAGACATACCACATCACCGCATACGTTGCATAATCGAAAATGGAGCTTATCGGGCCGATATAGACCATGAACTTGCTGATGCCGCCGGCATCCCATTTCCGGGGTTTTTCGATGTATTCGGCGTCCATCCGGTCCCAGGGGATCGAGATCTGCGAGATATCATAGAGCAGGTTCTGCACCAGGATCTGTATCGGCAGCATGGGCAGGAACGGAAAGAGCGCGCTGGCGCCCAGCATGCTGAACATATTCCCGAAATTGCTGCTGGCCGTCATCTTGATATACTTGATGATATTTCCAAAGGTTCTGCGTCCATAGATCACGCCCTTCCTAAGGACCATAAGATCTTTCTCGAGCAGAATGATATCGGCACTTTCCTTGGCGATGTCCACGGCGGTATCGACGGATATGCCCACATCCGCGTCGCGGAGGGCCGCCGCGTCATTGATACCGTCACCCATGAAACCCACGGTATGCCCCTTGGCTTGCAGGACCTTGACGACCCGGCTTTTCTGCGCGGGGCTCAGCTTGGCGAAGATCGTGATCTCGTCGATCCGGTCGGTAAGTTCCTGGTCGCCGATCCTTTCGAGTTCATTGCCGAGAAGCACATTAACAATCGGTATACCTACATCCCGGCAGATCTTCTTGGTGACGATCTCGTTGTCCCCCGTAAGCACTTTAAGAGTCACCCCTAATTTAAGCAGGGCTTCGATAGACGGCTTGGCCGAAGGTTTCGCCGGATCGAGAAAGCCGATAAAGCCGACGACGATCATATTGTTTTCGTCGCCGATGGAGTAGGTCAGGGGGCGTTCGTCGAAGATCTTTACGGAGACTAACAGCACCCGCAAACCCTCTTTGTTGAGCTTTTTAGAAGTTTCCAGGATGGAGCGGCGCCTGTCGCTATCGAGCGGGATAATGGCATCCGTGTCGATCTGCAGCTGCTCGTCTTCACCCGGGTCGAACATATAGGGACAGAAATCCAGCATTTCTTCCACGGCCCCCTTGCAGATCAAAATATGCTTATGATTGTGCTCCAGGATCACGGACATCCGGCGCCGCTGGAAATCGAAAGGGATCTCGTCCACCTTGTGATAGTCCTCCACCTTCAGGGATTCATGCACTTCCGCATGCTCGAGCACGGCTACGTCGAGGAGATTCTTCAGTCCCGTTTGATGATAGCTATTGAGGTAAGCCCATTTCAATACTTCTTCATCCTCGACCCCCAGGACGTTGAGATGCCTTTCCAGCACGATCTTGTCGATGGTAAGTGTGCCCGTCTTGTCGGTGCAAAGGACGTCCATGGCGCCGATATTCTGGATGGCATTGAGCCGTTTGACGATCACCTTTCTCTTGCTCATGTTGACCGCCCCCTTCGCCAGATTCGCCGTTACGATCATCGGCAACATTTCAGGCGTCAAACCCACTGCGACGGCTATCCCAAAGAGCAGCGCTTCGAGCCAGTTGCCCTTGGTCAGCCCGTTGATCAGGAAGACCAGCGGGACCATCACCAGCATAAAACGGATCAGCAGCCAGCTGACACTGTTCACCCCTTTGTCGAAGCTCGTTTCGGCCCGTTTGCCGGTGACAGCCTTGCTGATGGTGCCAAAGTAGGTCAGGCTTCCGGTGGTGACGGCCACCGCGAGCGCCGTTCCGCTGACGACATTGGTACCCATGAAACAGCAGTTCTCCAGTTCGAGCGGGGAGCGGCTGTCGACATCTGCCACAGGCTGTTCCTTTTTCTCCACGGGGAGGGCTTCACCGGTAAGCATGGCCTGGCTGATAAAGAGATCTTTGGACGTGAGGATACGGCAGTCGGCCGGGATCATGTCGCCGGCGGATAGCAGGATCATGTCGCCCGGAACGATCTCCTTGATATCCACTTCTTGTTTACCCGGACCCAGCCCCCCGTTTCGAACCACAGTGGCCGTCGTCTTCACCATGCTTTTAAGCTTCTCCGCGGCCTGGTTGCTGCGGAACTCCTGCCAGAAACGAAGCAGCGAGCTCAGCATGACCATGATGGAAACAACGATAAGCGTTTTATAATCG
>DASYZH010000231.1:0-5214 GCA_035946435.1 Puia sp.
TTTCGCGGGGGCTCGGCTACGGGCATGGGCGGCGTGAGCCGGGGGTTGGGGATGATGGAGCGGACGGCTTCGATGAGGTAATCGATCTAGGCGTCGGTGGTGGTGGGGTGGATGGAGAGGCGGCGAGGGGCTGATATGAGGCCGATGAGAAAAACGATCTGATGAGCTTCAGCGCGTTCATGGTGGTATTTATCGCGATCATCCGCTTTATCTGCGGATCGAATCTTATTCGGCCGAGATGGTCGAGGTAGGTGGTGTTTCTATCCCCATAGGGAAAGGGTACCGGGATAGTATGGATGATCTATGACCTTAGAGTGAAAAATAGCCGATCCAGGCGATGAAGAAGAGCTGCAGCGGAATGCGGAACCAGAGATAGCCGAGCCCCTTGCCGTTGGTTTCGCCGGTTTCGTAATTGATATGATTCATGGCCGCATAGATGTTCGCGGGCAGCATTAAGCAAAATAAAACGATGAGCGCGATGGCGGCGGTTTGCCGGGTTGCGGGGAAAAGAAGCGCGAGGCCCAGGGCGATCTCTGCGATGCCCGTGGCATGGACCAGCGGCTTTTTGAAAGGGACGGGTCCCGGGATCATGGCGACCATGCCGCGTGTGAACTTAAAATGTCCGAGTGCGGTGAAGAGCAACATCGAGCACATGCCGATGTTGGCGGCGAGGGTTGTGTGGTAGTCGCCGGTGGTGAGTTTGGCAATACCCGCGCTGAGGAGGCCGGCGATCAATAGAACGATGAGCGGTTTCATGGCTTTTTTTACAAAGATGGGAAGGGGCGACGGCGTAGAAAATGATGTATGTTAGTTTCGGGAATAGGCCTTGCGGATACGGCTGAGGCTTTCCGGCTGGATGCCCAGGTAGGAAGACAAGTGCTTGACGGACAGGCTGCCGACGAGGGCGGGGTTTTTGGCCAGGAGCCGGGCGTAGCGCTGCTCCGCCGTGAGGGAGAGGAGCTCCATCTCGCGTTTTAGCCTTTTAGCATACTGGTATTCGGCGATGAGCCGACCGACCCGTTCCGCATGATGTGAACGATCGTAATACGCGTTCAATGCATCGCGGGCGAGAACGACGGTTTCCGTGGGCGCGAGCGCTTCGATAAAGACGGGACTTGGCTCGCGGGTAATCAACGAATAATAAGCGGCGGTGAAATCGCCGGGAAAGGCAAAGTCGACGGTGTATTCTTTGCCCTCCTTCAGGAAATAATTGCGGATGGCGCCGCGGTTCAGGAAATAAAGATGACTGGCCATTTGTCCTTCGCGGATAAGGAAGTCGCCCGGCGGGAAGTGCTTGAGACTAAGCAGGCCGGCAAGTTCCTGCCATTCTTTTTCGGGGAGTGGCAGGATGCGGTCGAACGCTTCGTGTATGGCGTCGAATTCGGTGGACATCCCGGCAAAGATCGTAACGTTTGGGGACCCTGACAAGTTGGCGGGTTGAACGGCGCGGGGGGGTGCGCGTTGGCGGGTGGGCGATCGGGATGGCCGGTTGGGCGACTGAGATGGCCGTTATAACGTTTGCCCGGGGGCTCGCGTTTTGCGGTAGAATAATTTTGTGAAAATCTTTGATCATGAAATTGAAATTCCTCCTCTTTTGTGTGGCCAGCACAATCAGCGTTATGGGGAGCGCGCAGAACGAATGGCCCAAAAAAATTACGGCCGGCGATGGGACGATCATCAACATCTATCAGCTTCAGCCCGAGCGTATCAAGGGCAATATGTTAACGGCACGGGCTGCCATCTCGGTAAAGGACCCGGGCGCCAGCACTCCGGTATTCGGCGCCTTTTGGTCGAAGGACCGGATCGCCACGGACAGGGACGACCGGGTAGCGATGCTGGATTCGGTAACGGTGACGAATATTCGCATTCCCGCCGACAGCAATAACAACCGGAGCGACTATTATAGATCGGAGATCCAGGCCAGGCTGCCGGCGGTTGCGGGTTCGATCCCGCTGGACGAGCTATTGACCTCGCTCGACCAGGACATGGAAGAAACGCGACAGTCCAACAATATCAATACGACGCCGCCACCTATCCTTCTCGCCGACAAGCCCACCAGGCTGGTGAGCATCGACGGCACGCCGCATCTGCAGGAAAATCATGCCTGGGGTGTCGAGGCTGTGGTCAATACTCCATTTACCATCGTGAAAGACAAAAATGGGCAGTTCTACTTGCTGGGTGGCGATCACTGGTATACCGCGGCAGATGCAACGGGTCCGTATACCCTGGTCACCGCGAAACCCGACCGGACGCTGCGGAAGATCGAAAAGGATTTTCGCAAGCACGACAAGGAGCCGGAGACGCCGGATCCGGTGATACCGGCTATCATGGTGACCACCACGCCGGCAGAATTATTACAAACGAATGGGGCGCCTAACCTGGTACCTGTGGAGGGGACGGATCTGTTGTATGTACAGAACTCGCCTGACAATATTTTCCTGGATAGTAAAACGCAGACGTATTATGTGCTGATCTCGGGCCGCTGGTATGCGGGTGGCCATACGTTGCACGGAGGGACCGACTGGACCTATGTTGCATCGGACCATCTGCCGGCAGATTTTGCCAGGATACCAAAAGGGTCGCCCAAAGACAATGTGCTGGCGAGTGTTGCCGGTACGGAGGAGGCGCGCGAGGCGGCCCTGGATGCGCAGATCCCGCAGACGGCACGGGTCGACCGGAAGACGGCTACCACGACGGTCACTTATGACGGCGATCCCGACTTCAAGCCGATCCCGGGTACGCAGCTATTCTATGCCGTCAATTCGCCCAATACCGTTGTGCGTGACGGCAACAACTACTATGCGCTGGATAACGGCGTTTGGTTCACTTCAAGCCAGCCTACGGGCCAGTGGGCGGTGAGCACGACGAGGCCGAATGATCTGAATGCGATACCACCGAATTCACCGGTGTACAATGCGAAGTATGTGGACATCTATGACGTGACGCCCGATTATGTGTATATGGGCTATACGCCGGGTTATCTGGATAATTTCCTCTATGGCCCGACCGTGGTATTTGGTACGGGGTATTATTATGATCCGTGGTTTGGAAATTATTATTATCCGCGGCCCTGGTGCTGGGGGTTCGACATGATCTATACGCCCTGGTATGGCTGGGGTTTCGGTTTCGATTTCGGTTATGACTGGTTCAATCTCGGATTCGACTGGGGTTGGGGCGGATGGTGGGGTGGCTGGTGGGGCCCGGCCTTCTATTATCCTGCCTGCTGGGGACATGTTCCCTATGGTTTTTATGGACATAGGGCGACTCCGCCATTTCGAACCTGGGTACACGCTCACAACAATCTCTATCATGAACGGCCAGGTATCGTGCCGCGCTCGATGGGTCGGCCGGGTATCACGAATGGATCGGGGTTCATGGCGGACCGGCAGGGGAATGTCTTCCAGCGTGACGGACATGGCAACTGGTCGGCACGTTCCGTCGGGCGGCCGAATGATGGAGAACTCAACAGGCATTGGCAGCTACAGCAACGGGGCGTGATGCGTGCGGGCAATTTTCAGCAGGCGCGAAGTTTTGCAACCCCGCATTTCGGCGGGTTCCGCGGTGGAGGATTCCATGGTGGAGGATTCTATGGCGGCGGGTTCCATGGAAGACGTTAATTGCAACAACCTTGCGATAAAAAAGCTTTCTCATACCTCGTTATACGCTTAATTTTGCGGCGCGAAACGGTGGTCCGGAGCGATCGGAAAGTAATGAAGATTTAATAAACCGCATCGTCGAAAGGCGCATATTTGCGAAACTAAGAGTAACGGCATAGTTATGAGGAAAAAGCTGAGATACCTGCTATTGATCCTATTTAAAGCGCCAGGTGTGTTTGCCCAGCAAATGGATTCCACGCATGTGAATCCCTGGAACTACCATTTTCAAATTACGGTGATCGATCAAAACCATAGTGGCTTCAATGCGAAATACAGCGGCATGAACAGCCTGGCCGATTCCGTGGAAACGGGCGCCAATAGTGTCACCGCTACGCTTTACCTCGGCCGGCGGCTATGGAAGGGCGCCGCGGTGCATTTCAATGCCGAGCTTTCCGGTGGTCACGGTCTTAGCTCCACGCTGGGTGTGGCGGGCGCGTTGAATGGGGAGACTTACCGCATCGGCGATCCTTCGCCGGTAATCTCTGCCGCGAGGTATTTTTTTCAGCAGATGATCCCGCTGGGGCATACGGGTTATGAGCACCAGGAAGATGATATCGACAATCAGCTCGAGGGTACGATCCCCAGCAGCAGGCTTGTGTTCTCCGCGGGTAAATTCTCGTTGTCCGATTTTTTCGATGACAACCCCTATAGTCATGATCCGCGGACGCAGTTTATGAACTGGGCGTTGATGAGCAATGGGGCCTGGGACTATCCGGCCAATACCAAGGGCTATACGTATGGTCTGGTCGTCGAGCTGATCAGACCAGGCTGGGCGGCGCGGATATCGAGCGTGGCCGTACCGGCGACCGCCAATCACAGCGATATGGAGTACCGGTTCGGCAAGGCGCATTCCGAAACGCTGGAGATCACCAAGAAGCTGCCGCTGATCAACGGGCAGCCGGGGACGTTGGGGTTTATCGCCAGCTATACGGCCTCGAGGGCTCCTTCGTACCAGGACGGGCTCACGGCGTTGAAAACGGGTGATGTCGCGTTGCTGAATGTGTTCTCGGGAAATGCGGAAGGCCTTTCCTATGGTGGTCACAAAACGGGGTTCTATTTCAATTTGGCGCAGGGTCTCACGGATGACCTGGGCCTTTTCGCCAGGGCCGGTTGGAACGACGGGAAGTATGCGACCTGGGCATTTACCGAGATCGACCAGACGATATCGGCGGGCCTGTCGCTCAAGGGAACCAGCTGGAAAAGAAAAGACGACGTGGTGGGTCTCGGGGAGATCGTGAACGGCATCTCGAAGGACCACCAGGCTTTTCTGAGAGCGGGCGGGTATGGATTTATCATCGGTGACGGCAATCTCGATTACGGCCATGAGATCATCACCGAGTTTTACTATAGTGCACAGATGAATAAGACCTTTTCGTTGTCGGTCGATTATCAGCTGGTGATGAATCCGGGGTACAATAAGGACCGGCAGGGGCCGGTGCATGTGTTCGGTTTCCGGGGGCATATTGCGTTTTAGGGGTGGCGCGGCGGGAGCTGCGCCGCGTGCGCCGGGGGGCGGGTGAGCGGGAGCGCGGCGGAGTCGGGGGTACGGGTGGGTCGG
>DASYZH010000232.1:0-15286 GCA_035946435.1 Puia sp.
CGAAAAAGACAAAGCTGAATTTGCCCGCTGCGTCCGTCGTCAGCGTGCCCGAAGCGATCTCCTGATCCGCCTGGTAAGGCGGTCTGATCCGCCCGAACATCCAGGGGTACGGGTATCGGGTCTTCCTTACCACATGATAGCTCACCCTGGCGCCATCGATGCTATTCCCTGCATAGCCTTTGGCCATCCCCGTCACCCGGATACTGTCGCCTGCCCGGTAGCTCCCGGCTTGTTTATCATAATCGACATAGAACTTGGGCCGTTTGTATTCTTCCACGGAAAAAGTCAACTCGCCGTCCATCGAATTGGAGACGCGGAATTGCCCATTAAGCCGGTTCTCCGGAAGTTTGAACGAACCATTAAAAGAGCCGAATTCGTTGGTCGTAAGCTTTACCGAGTCTATCGCCTGGCCGTTGACATCGTATAAAGTAACAGTAGTCGCATGTCCGGGAAAAGGTTTCGGACCATGGGTGTCGAAGTCTTCTGTGGTTGCGATGCCTTTGAAATACATCGTTTGTCCAGGGCGGTAAATGCTTCTGTCCGCAAAAAAATAGCAATGCGCATGTTCTTCCTCATATTTATTTCGATCGGCAACAGCAGCAGTATCGGCGGTCGACACCGGAATATATTCGCCTTGCAGCGGCCAAAGATGATCACCGGGAATGCTGAGGTCCAGGTCGGCATCGAACCCATTCCCCCCGGCAGTCTTTATATTCTCGACAAAATGCCCGTCGGCATCCGTGATATAGGTCCCCACCACCTTGTTCGCCTGGCGTCCCCTGGAAGAATAGACTACCTGCAGGAATTGCGCTTTGGCTCCGGCGATCGGTTTTCCCGTCTCGCGGTTTACCACGAAATAATCGTTCCCCATGTTGATATACGCTATCGAGGAAACGATAAAATATTGTAGCCCCAGCAAGCCTTGTTTCCTGGTCCAGCTGCTGTCGGAGCTGGTCAGCAAGGCATAGGCGCCCGGCGGCAACGAGCCGATGGCAATCTCCGTCTTGTGAAACCGGAGATCCTGTACATCCGGCAGCGTCTGTGTGTAGGCGCGATACGCTGGTGCGGAGAGCAGCCGGCTCAAATTGACGCTATCATAAATGGCCTTCCGCAGGAGCTCCGCAGCCGCGTTGTCGTCCAACCGGACGATCCGTAGAAAAAGCCGGTTGAAATTCTGCCAGGACACCAGCACCGGGAACGGCCGGGAGGGGATTTGGACCTTCTGCATTTGCAGGGTAATTTCCCTTCGAAGGATGGTCTGCAAAAGTTGGATACAGAGAGCCTTACCTACATTGCTGTCGGGCATGGAAATGACTTTTTCGCAGATCGCCCGCGCTTTGACGCAGCCGTTGGAGTCTACAGGATCTTCCCTATGAACGGCGTCCAGATAGTGTTGGTTGGCCTGATAATACCAGGCCTCCGCCGTCGCGGGCGAGGCCGGATATCGCTCTGTGATCCGGGCAAGCGCTTGCATATAAACGTTATCATGGTCCCGATAATTGTCGTGGACAAAGTTCAACCGCTCGATATCTACGGCGATCAGCGCATCGGGTCGGGCATCGGCCAAATGCAGCCGGATCAACCGTTGGAATAGCCGGATCGCCATGTAACGCCTATCCAGGCTATCGGTCGTGGTAAAGCGATATTGCGAGAAGACAGCCGCCTCGTCAAAAAGATGCGGATCATTGAACGAAAAAGGATGTTTGGAAAGCGGCTCATAGCCCGGCCCCGTCTTGAACTGATCCAGTGCACGATGGGCCAGCAGGTCCCAGAGCGTGGGGCGCAACCAGGGGGACTGTCCTTTTAGAACAATGGGCTCATAGGTCGCCAGATCGATATGCGTCAACAACTGTTCCGGCTCCAGCGACTGCCGGTAGAGTTCGGCGATCTTTCGGTTGAGTTCTGATATCGACCATGTGGAGACATCCGCCTCGTTCTTTTGCATAACCTGTGTCCTCGAAGAAAGTTTCCAGCTGTTTTCCAGCAGATACGTGGCATAGAGGCCCGCCAGCATATTCTCGAGGATCGCCTTCACCGCGCCGGTGCTCGAGTCGACCTGGTTGTTCAATTGTTTGATCGCAGCAGGTAAGCCTTCGTCGGTCCGTTTTTGTTCCAACCGTATCCGGTAGATCAGGGCCTTGATCAGCTGCCCCTGGTTCTTCTCGCGACGGGCGAGGCTATAGATCGTATTCACCTCCGTCAATGCCGATGCTGTCAGTGCCTTCTTATCGATCAATGAATCGACTATATGCCAGCGACGGTCATACGCGTTCTCTTGTGCATGGACTAAAAAGCCGGTGAGACATAGAAGCAATAGAAGCAGACCCCGTTTCATACGTAGGAAGGAATTTGGTTAAAGATACTTTTATCTAAGATGTCCCGGCCCGTGCGATTACATAGCCCAAAATCCTTTTAACATAGCTGTAACGTATCTGCCTTAAACAGAACAACTTACCGGCTATCTTATATATAAGCTCGCTAATGAGCCCTAACTTATAAAAACTACTAAGATGAAATCGAAGCTAACCTTCCTCCTCGCAGCCGGCTTATTGCTCGGCGCCGTTACTACACAAGCTCAGGGCCGGTACGGATATGATCGCGATGTTCGTCACGACCGCATGGATATCCGCCACGACCGCATGGACATGCACCATGACCGCCAGGACATCCGCCGTGATCGCCGGGACATTAGGTATGACCGGGCGAGCATGAACCGCGACCGCCGCGACCTCCGTTTCGATCGCCACGATCGTTGCTACTGATCATAAATAAGAAAGGTCCCCGGGAGGGGACCTTTCTTGCTATATTCAATTACCTGAATTATTTTTTCTTGAGCACCTTCGCCATCGTAGACCCGATCTCCGCAGGCGTCTGCACAACCGTGATCCCGCATTCGGCCATGATCTTCATCTTCGCAGCAGCCGTATCGTCCGCACCGCCGATGATGGCACCGGCATGCCCCATCCGGCGTCCGGGAGGCGCGGTTTGGCCGGCAATGAACCCGACGACGGGCTTGCGGTTGTTTTCCTTGATCCACCGTGCCGCCTCCGCTTCCATGCTGCCACCGATCTCACCGATCATCACGATACCTTCCGTTTCCGGGTCGTTCATCAACAGCTCTACCGCTTCCTTGGTCGGCGTTCCGATAATGGGGTCACCACCGATGCCTACCGCCGTAGAGATACCCAGACCGGCCTTGGCTACCTGGTCGGCCGCCTCATAGGTCAGGGTTCCCGACTTGCTCACGATGCCGATCTTACCTTTCTTGAAAACGAAGCCGGGCATGATCCCCACCTTGCATTCCCCGGCCGTGATGACACCGGGGCAGTTAGGTCCGATCAGCCGGGTGTTCTTACCCGCGAGATAGTTCTTAGCCTTTACCATATCCTGCACAGGGATGCCTTCCGTGATACAGATCACCAGCGCGATGCCGGCTTCCGCTGCTTCCATGATCGCGTCGGCAGCAAAGGCGGGCGGAACAAAGATGATCGACACATTCGCCCCGGTGGCCTTTACCGCGTCTGCTACGGTGTTGAACACCGGCCGCTCCAGATGCGTGCTGCCACCCTTACCCGGGGTCACACCCCCTACCACCTGCGTGCCATATTCGATCATTTGCGTTGCGTGAAAAGTCCCTTCTGTTCCTGTAAAGCCCTGTACGATGATTTTGGATTGCTTGTTAACTAAGATTGCCATGAGGAGAGTAGTTTTGAGGCCCTTACGACCTTTCGGTGGGCAAAAATAGGGGAAAAATGTCAAACCCACCAACTAAGGCCGCCAGGCTATTGCTCAGGTTGCAGGTAAAGGCCATCTTTAGCGGCTGGCGTGCTTTGTCCAATAATCATGTAATTGCCCCCACTTAGAGCTTGAATTTCCAAGTCGGTCGGCTTGCCTTGGATGACAAAGTGCAATTACGTTGTAATGTCTGTTATTGATTCTTAATTCATACGGTCGTCCGTATTCGCCTTTTTCCTTGCCGAATTGGAAAAGCCTGGTATATTTCGTGTCATTATAAAAGTACAGGAACCCACGGATCGGCAAATCACCTAAAAGAATCAGCGTATCGGCCTGTGATGCTTCGAGTTCCCGAAGTATTTCTTCACGCCTCGTCTGCGAATCCAATTCGGCTCCAGCAAAGTCGGGTACCGTTGCTTTAGCCAGCCCATATTGCTGCGCGATGGCGTCACTGTAGTGCTTGTCGATGGCTTTTCTTTGCTGTTCGTTTACTCTCGATTCTGGAAGCAGGTCGCAAAGCCAGGTGTCTTGTCTCGATAGCCATAGCGGCTCTAAGTATAGTCGATCAAGCGCTCGCCCCGAAGGCCCATTTAGCCGTTTATCTGTTGGAGCAGTCAATCTGCCCAGCTGTTCCGGAACGTTGATGGCTTTAATGATTTCTTCGGCATTATCGCCTGTCCAGAAGATAGAAGGCTCGCTTGCAACTGCCAATGCAGCTACTTTTTGTCGGCCGTCTTTATCGATCCAGCGGGCATGAACGGCGCTAGCATATACTCCCAAAACAAACGCCTTCTTTGGAGATTTGTCCGCCTGTTCTACTTTCTTTAGTATCTGTCCGAATGGGAAAAAATGCATCGTTTCCGGTTTGTTCATTGCTTGGCCAGATCATCCAGGTCCTGCGAGTCGATCTTCCCTTCCGCTTCCAGCATCCGCATGTTCTTGGCATCCTGCAGGAACTCCGACGCAAAGATGAAATCATTCAGCAGTTTGTTCTTGCTGAAGATGATCTCCTTATTCGAGCCTTCCCATTCCTTGACGCCCTGGTACATATACATGATATGGTCGCCGATCTCCATGACGCTGTTCATGTCGTGGGTGTTGACTACGGTGGTGATGTTGTATTCCAGCGTGATCTCTTTGATGAGCTTGTCGATCAGCAGTGAGGTTTGCGGGTCCAGCCCGGAGTTGGGCTCATCACAAAAAAGATAACGCGGATTTAATACGATGGCGCGGGCTATGCCTACCCGTTTCTTCATGCCTCCCGAGATCTCGCCCGGGAATTTTTGGTTGACCCCGCTGAGGTTGACCCGCTCCAGCACTTCGTTCACCCGCTTCAGCTTTTCTGCGGGAGTGTTCTTGGTGAACATATCCAGGGGGAACATCACATTCTGCTCGACGGTCATACTGTCGAATAGTGCCGAACCCTGAAAAAGCATGCCGATACTTTGCCGCAGCTCCTTACGCCCATCTTCGTTCATCTCCGAGAAATTCTTCCCGTCGTAGATGATCTCGCCGCTGTCCGGCTCGAACAGGCCTACCAGGCATTTCATCATCACCGTCTTTCCGCTGCCGCTGGTGCCGATGATGAGATTGCACTTGCCCGTTTTGAAGACCGTGCTCACGTCGTTGATCACCGTTTTACCGCTAAAGCCCTTCTTTATGTGACATATTTCTATCATAGAATCCTTTTAGAGTAACACCGCCGAAAGCACATAGTCCGCAAACAGCACTAAAATACAACTAACCACCACTGCCCGCGTGCTCGCCCTGCCGATCTCCAGCGAGCCGCCCTGAACATTGTAGCCGTAGAAAGCGGGGATGCTGGAGATTATAAATGCGAAGGTATAGCTCTTGGCCATCGCAAAAAACACGTTATAAGGCTTGAAATACTGATGCAACCCTTTGTCGAAAGCTGCCGGCGACAGGATGCCCGTGAGTGTACCCGCCAGCCGGCCGCCTACCATACCCAGCACCATCGATATCACCACCAGCATCGGGATCACACAGAACGAAGCCAGCAGCTTGGGAAAGATAAGATACGACTTGGTATTGATGCCCATGATCTCCAGCGCGTCGATCTGCTCGGTGACCCGCATATTGCCGAGCTCGCTGGCGATCTTACTGCCGACGACACCTGCCAGAACGATACACACCAGGGTGGGGGAGAACTCCAGGATCACCGTGTCCCGGACGATCTGCGCGATGGTACTCAGCGGGATCAACGGGCTCACCAGCTGATAAGCCGTCTGCAACGTCGAGACCGCACCCATAAAGATCGAGATGATAGCGACGATACCCAGCGAGCCGATGCCGATCTCCGAACATTGATGCATGAACTCCTTCCAATACATCTTGCCGTTCTCCGGCTTGGTGAACATTCCTTTCAAGGTTAGCAGGTAAAGCCCGAATTCGTGAAAAAACTTCATATTCAATGTTTTGTTCTTTTCCACCAGGGCGCTTTCTTCGCCTCTTCGTCGGATGGAGCGTTCTTGCATTTGATCTGGGCGTCCACGATAGCCACCATCGCCACATTATAGATCTGCCGCACGGTGCTGCCCAGCTGAAGGACATGTACCGGTTTCTTCAGTCCCAGCAGGATCGGGCCGATGGCATCCGCACCGCCCACTTCCTTCAACAGGTTATAGGCAATATTGCCCGCGGCCAGGTTGGGGAATACCAGTGTATTGACCTCCTGGTCCACCAGCTCGCTAAAGGGATAGTTCTCTTTGATCAGCTCGTTGTTCAGGGCGACGCTGGCCTGCATCTCGCCGTCTACTATAAGATTGGGCTCTTTCCGCTTGACGATCTCCCGTGCCTCCGCCACCAGCCGGGCCTCCGGCGAATCGCTGGTCCCGAAATTCGAATAGCTCAGCAGCGCAACCCTTGGCGTGAGATTGAACTGTTGCACCTCCCGCGCGACCAGCAACGTGATGTCCGCCAGCTCTTCTGCCGTAGGATTGAAATTCACCGTCGTGTCGGCAAGGAACAGCGGGCCTCGTTTGGTCAGCAGCAGGTACATCCCCGCGATCTTTTTGACCCCCTCTTCGGTTCCGATGACTTGTAAGGCCGGCCGGATCGTATCGGGATAGTTCTTGGTGAGACCCGAGATCATGGCATCCGCCTCCCCCGTCTCCACCATCATACACCCGAAATAAAGCCGTTCGCGCATCCGCTTGTAGGCTTCGTACTTGTTGAAGCCGCGCCGCTGCCGTTTCTGGAAGAAGATCTCCCCAAAACGTTTCCGCTGTTCTTCGTATTCGTCGTTATAAGGGTTGATCACCGGCATGCCTTCCAGATCGATCTGGTTGGTGGCGGCGATATGGCGGATCTTGCGTTCGTCCCCCAGCAACATCGGAAAGGCGGCCCCCTCGTCATACAGCAGCTGGGCGACTTTGAGGATCTTCAGGTTGTCGGCTTCGGCAAAGACCACCCGTTTGGGATTCAGCCTTGCCTTGGTGCTCAACACCCGCATCAGCTGGTTATCCAGACCCAGCCGGCGGTTCAGCTCGATGGCGTAGGCGTCCCAGTTCTCGATATGCGTCTGGGCCACCCCGCTCTCCATTGCCGCCCGGGCCACTGCCGGGGCAACCGTCGCAAGCAGCCGGGGATCCAGCGGCTTGGGAATAATATAGGTAGGCCCAAACATCAGATTCTTTTCGTTATAGGCCATATTCACGATATCCGGCACCGGCGTCTTCGCCAGATCAGCCAACGCCTTTACCGCGGCCAGCTTCATGGCCTCGTTGATCTGCGTAGCCCGGACATCGAGCGCCCCCCGGAAGATAAAGGGGAAACCCAGCACATTGTTCACCTGGTTCGGATAGTCACTCCGGCCGGTGGCCATAATAATATCTTCGCGCGCCGCTGTGGCATGCTCATAGCCGATCTCGGGGTCCGGATTGGCCATGGCAAAGACGATGGGCTTCTTCGCCATGCTCTTGACCATCTCGGCCGTCACGACATTGCCGACGCTCAGGCCTACGAATACATCTGCATCTTTCAGGGCCTTTTCCAGCGTCCATTCGTTCTTTTTGACGGCAAACCGTTTTCTCTCTTCGTCGAGATCGGCGCGTTCGTCATGCAACACCCCGTCCTTGTCAAAAAGGATGAAATTCTCCGGCCGTGCGCCCAATGCAACATATAGTTTGACACAGGCCATCGCCGCCGCACCCGCGCCGTTGATGACAAACCGGACCTTGTCGATCTTCTTTTTTTGCAGTTCCAGGGCATTCAGCAACGCCGCACTGCTGATGATCGCGGTGCCATGCTGGTCGTCGTGCATGACCGGGATCTTACATTGTTCCCGCAGTGCCTTCTCGATATAGAAACATTCCGGCGCCTTGATGTCCTCCAGGTTGATCCCCCCAAAGGTGGGCTCCAGGGCCTTTACGATCTGCACGAACTTCTCGGGATCTTTTTCGTTGATCTCGATATCGAAGACATCGATGTCGGCAAAGATCTTGAACAACACCCCCTTCCCCTCCATCACCGGTTTCGATGCCTCGGGGCCGATATCACCCAACCCCAGGACCGCCGTACCGTTGCTGATCACCGCCACAAGGTTGCCCTTGGCGGTATATTTATAGACTTCCTCGACATTTTTGTGGATCTCCTTGCAGGGTTCCGCTACTCCGGGCGAATAGGCCAGGGAAAGATCTCGCTGCGTTTTGGCCTCCTTTGTGGGCACAACCTCGATCTTCCCGGGCCGTCCTTTGGAGTGATATTCAAGCGCCTGTTCTTTGCGGAGCTGTTTTTTTTGCGTCATTACTTCCGCAAAGTACGAAAATGCGGGAAAATGGCTCCAAACGCACGCCGCGATCCCCAGGCCCCCGGGGTCCCGTGAAAAAAGCGGCCGGAGGCCGCTTGTCCGAAGGGCAATCATTAGCCTCCACCAGGGGTGCGAAGCACCCATTCTCGCAGCTCCCGCTTTACCGCAGTCGCGGTGCATCTCCCCACATTAAGTTTACTCACGAATTGCCGCACCCGCACCCGCGTCCGCACCCGCACCAAACTTGCCATATAACTAAAACAACCTTATGCCTTTTACCCCGAACCGTCGCCGGGCGTGGGCGCTCCTGGCGATTGTCCTGTTTCACCTATCCTCTCCGACCATTTGCCACGGTAGGATGACCTCGCCGGCCAAACCCGATACCGTGATCCAGGGTAACAGGGAATGGCGAAAATTCTATAAGCGCATCGCCAGGACCGAGCACGGGCTCAAAGACTCTATCCGCAAGGACATCCTGACGATGGTCCTGAAGAATCTTGACAGCCTTCAGCACAGCATCCAAAAATATGCGATCAGACATGCCAGCGCGCCTCCGGGTGGGACCACCTACGATATCATTCACGACGTGATCATCTTCAATATTCAACGGAACAATACGGCGAACTTCATTCACGAAACCACCCACGGTGGACAATACCAAAAAGGGGAGATCGTCTATCGGAGCTACCGGGACAGGAGGTTGCCTGATACATGTGGCGGAGTGGGGGATGATTTTGATGACGAGATCGCCGCCTACAAAGCGCAATTTGCATTCGATCCAAACTCCGTTTACGACTTGCCGAATAAGCTGGACAAACATCCCCAGCGCCTCACGGAGATCGATAAGCCGTGGCTGATCAACGTCGAGGATACTAACCAACATCCTCCGGTGTTGATCTATTTACCCAATGATACGGCCGGAGTCACAGCAAGTCACGTAAATATTTATTCAACAAGAAGAGACATGATCGATGCTTATCCTAAGGCAGACAGTACCCAATACCGCGAAAATTATACACTGGGCAACGATCCGCGCTATATGAATTACCCGGCCAAGCTGCGCCGGTACCGGAATACGCACCTTGGTTTCCAATATCCGGATCATCGCACCCCGGAAAATTGGCCCCTCGGCTTTACTGCAGCCTTACTTCACCCCCCTGAGTTAAATTGCCTCCCCACGACCTTATTCCTTTTTTATGTCTTACAAAACGATGGTGCAGATCATCGTGCTGTTACCCACCCTGATCTGCCTCTACTGCTGCCAACCCGCAACTCATCTCACCGGCGACCAAACCGATAATCCGCCGGGTAACAAGTATTTCAACAGCCGCACGGCTAAATGGCTGGGCAGCGACAGCACGGCCGGGGATAGCTGCTGGCTGGTTGACGCCGCAAGCTTCGACAGCATCAATACGCGCTATCATGGCATCACGGGTGAAGAAGCCCGCGACGGACTGGGCCGCCTGGACCGCATTCGGATTCACATCAACGATAGCATCGCCCTGCTGCTGCAAAAGACCCGTGACTCCACCGCCCTCACCGGCAGAGAATACCAGATGCTGATCTATCTCGACCTGTTCTCAGGGAACCTATCCGCCGTATGGGCGCCGGTGGGTGATAATCATAGAAATACCTTCGATGTCAAACGGTCGAAAAGTGGCTTCGACTACCTGCCCGAGGCGGATTACATGATCCCGCTTCACCGGATGCTGCTCGCGCAGGCCCATGGTCATCCGAAACCCATGGAAGAAGATCTCGAGCTGCTGCGGGACCAATCCGATTGCGATCGTTGTACGGCGTTTAAGTTGCAGGGAGCCGTATATCCGGTGATCGCCGTCGATCCGCAGCAGGGCGCACAGGGCGAATTGTGCCGGGTACTACCCAAGGATATAGGCGGACCTGCCCGCGCCGATGTACAGGTGGGAAAGACCCAGGGCGAACCCGCCCAAAACGGTGTATTTAACGTTGGGTTCGATGCCCTGCTGGTCTATAGTAAGGGCACAACGCCACAGATCAGCTGTATTCCGGCGACGATCACCCAAATTTCACATGGCTCCCTAGCCACGACATCATCCCCACTCCGATCTCGATAGCGGATTCGTCGATATTGAACCGTGGCGTATGTACGCCGGCCGTGATGCCCCTTTCGACATTCATGACCCCCAGCCGGTAAAAACATCCCGGGATCTGCCGGGTATAATAGCCAAAGTCTTCCGCGCCCATCCGCACCTCTGTTTCTAATACCCGGTCGGTTCCCATAAACTCCCTGGCCTCCGCCCGCGCGACCTTGTCCAGGGCTTCGTTGTTATAGACCATGGGATAGCCGACATCGATATGCAAGTCGATCTCCGCCCCCATGCTGTGGACCAGCTCCGTAGCCTGCTTGCGGATCAGCTCATGCGCCCGGAAACGCCACTCCTCATCCATCGCCCGGAAAGTCCCCATCAACTTGACCTCGCTGGGGATCACATTGGTGGTATGCCCACCTTGTACCGAAGTGATCGATAACACCGACGGCGACAGCGGATTCCGGTTCCTGCTGATGATCTGCTGCAACGCTACCACCAGGTGCGAGGCGACAAGGATCGTGTCGACCGTCAGATGCGGGGCGGCTGCATGCCCTCCCTTGCCACGAATGGTGATATAAAGTTCGTCGGCGCTGGCCATCACCATACCGCCACGAAAGCTTAGCTTTCCCGTCTCCAGCCCCGGATGTACATGTAGCCCGAAGATGGCCTGCGGGGCGGGGTTTTTCAGCACCCCTTCCTTGATCATCAGGCTGGCGCCACCGGGATTCTTCTCCTCTCCGGGCTGGAAGATCAGCTTCACCGTGCCTTCCCACTCGTCCTTCAGCTCGTGCAGGACCTTCGCTGCTCCCAATAATACCGTCGTATGGACATCGTGCCCACAGGCATGCATGATCCCGGCGTTTTTGCTTCGGTATGGAATATCATTCTCTTCTTCGATCGGCAACGCATCCATATCCGCCCGCAAGGCGATCACCCGACTGCCGGCATTGCCGCCCTTCAACAGACCCACCACACCTGTACCGGCCATCACCTCGAAAGGGATGCCTATGCGGGACAGCTGCTCCTGGACAAATTTTGAGGTCTCGAACTCCTGGTAAGAAAGCTCCGGATGTGCATGCAGATGATGCCTTATAGCTATAAAATCCGGGGCGTATTGCCTGGCTAAATGCCTGATCTTTTCTTTCAACATAGTATCATGGATTCATGGATTGGGAGGCGTCGCGAGATCCGAAAGTTTCAGCTCGATGATGGCATGGATCACATAGATCCCGTCGGGGAAAAGCTTCGATTGCTGTATCTGCTGCAAGGCAGAATCTGCTTCCTCCTCGGTCTTGAAATCGCCTACCCGCAGTTTATAATTGGGCGCCTGGTAGAGCACATAAGGTTTCCAGTCGGGAAACTGCTCATAGACCTTCGCCTTGGCATCGTAGATCTTGTTGCGGTCCGGGGTGTTCATCACCTGTATCCGGAACCCGGGGACATTGCGCCGGCTTTCACGCGTGGCCAGATCGTTGGCGGCGATCTGCCTGCGGACCAGCATATCGATCCGCGGGTCCTTGGTGACTACCACCCCGCTGGTATCCGTTTGCGCCCAGCTCCGCTGACCCAGAAATAACAGCGAGATAAACAAAAATTTATACATAAGATACTGTTTTAATATCCATTCGCGGCAGCCTCAGAAGCCTCTCCGCGAACAATCTCCACACTTGCGCTGCAACCCAGCCGGTCCGCCCCCGCCGCAATCAGCTCTTTGGCAAACGCATAGCTCCGGATGCCACCCGAAGCCTTGATCCGGACGCCGGCAGGCAGATGCTGCCGCATCAACCGCACCGCCTCCACCGTAGCCCCCTTTTCCGCATAACCGGTAGACGTCTTGACAAAATCTACGCCAATGCCACCATACAAAGAGCAACACCGGATGATCTCGCCGTCGGAGAGCACCCCGCTTTCGATAATGACCTTCACCAGCTTACCTGCCCTATGGATCGCCTCCGTGATCGCCCGCATCTCGGTTTCCAGTGCCGCCCAATCCCCCTCTTTGAGCCGGGTCAGGTTGATGACCACGTCCAGCTCGTCGGCGCCATCCGTCAAAGCTTGTGCCACCTCCGCTAATTTAGCGGGCGTAGCCGAATAACCAAAAGGGAATCCTATCACCGTCGCCACCCGCACCCCTTCCCCGCGCGCCTGTGCGACGTACGGCGGCGGCACACACACGGCAGCGAAGCCATATTCCCGCGCCTCTTTACATATTTTACTTATTTCAATATGAGAGGTTGTCGGTTTCAAAATGGTATGGTCGATATGCGACGCTAACGTACTCACCGAATCGTATCCTTTCTTTTTACCGTTAAAAAAATATCCAAACCTTAAAATTACTTCATTTAAGTAAATTCGGGAGCACTTATCGCACAAACGCAACTAAAACTACACACATGAGAAATTCGCGCTATCGACCGAGGGGTAGAACCCTCGCCTGCACTCTCGCATTTTCCCTCTTCACCTTGTTTTCCAACGCCCAGTCGACCTTTCCCGTGAACGGGGTAGTCGACCCCCGCGAACATTGTTATGCCTTTACACACGCCACTCTTGTCAAAGACGGCGCCAACAGGATCAGCGACGCGACCCTGATCATCCGGGATGGACTGATCGTCGCTGCAGGCGCCGGCATCACGCCGCCCAAAGATGCGGTGATCATAGATTGCAGTGGCAAATATATCTACCCTTCTTTCATCGATCTCTATTCCGACTACGGTATCGCCGAGCCGGAGCGGCCCCGCGGGAGCGGCAACCCCTTCGATTTCTTCCGCGGCCCGGCGCAGATCAACTCCAATACCAAAGGCGCCTACAACTGGAACCAGGCCATTCATCCGGAAACGGATGCCTCCCGCCTTTTTGCCGTCGACTCCGCCAAGGCTAAATCCCTGCGCGACGCCGGCTTCGGCACCGTGCTCTCGCATGAGAAGGATGGTATCGCCCGCGGCACCGGCGTAGTCGTGACCCTCGCCCAGGAAAAAGAGAACCTGGTGATCGTGAAAGCAAAAGCCTCTGCGCACTATTCGCTGAACAAAGGGACTTCGACCCAAAGTTACCCCTCCTCGCTCATGGGTTCTATCGCCCTGTTGCGTCAGACCTATATCGATGCGGCCTGGTACAAGAGCCAGCCTTATCACGAAGGAACCAACCTCAGCCTGCAGGCCTGGAATGACGAACAATCCCTGCCGCAGATCTTCGAAGGCAGCGATAAATGGCAGGACCTCCACGGCGACCGCATCGGCGACGAATTCGGCGTACAGTATATCATCAAGGCCGGCGAGAACGAATACCAGCGCATCAAAGAGATCGCCGCTACCAGGGCGACGTATATCGTCCCCGTCGACTTTCCCCAACCCATGGATGTCGAAGACCCCGATGCCGCGCGTTTCGTGTCGCTGGCCGATATGAAACATTGGGAACTGGCGCCTACCAACCCCGGCGCTTTCGAGAAGGCCGGCATCCCCTTCTGCCTCACGGCCGCCGATCTCCATGACCCCAAACAATTCCTTACCAACCTGCGCAAGGCCTTTGACTTCGGCCTCACGGAAGGGAAGGCCCTCGAAGCATTGACGAAAACGCCGGCAACGCTGGTCGGCGTCTATGACAAGGTCGGCTCGCTCGACGCCGGAAAATTGGCCAATTTCCTGATCACCACCGGTCCCATCTTCAACGAAAAGACCAGCATCGTGGAGAATTGGGTACAAGGCCACGGCTACGACGTCAAAGAAGACGCCTGGAAAGAGATCAAGGGCGAGTACAATCTCGTGATCACCCCCGTGAGCGGCGGCAGCTCTTCGACCTATGTCCTCGATGTCAAGTCGCCGACGTCCGCCAGCGTGATCGGAAAGGATACCCTGACGGGCAAGTTCAGCTATGACGGCAAAATGATCTCGATCTACTTCGGCAAGGCCGAAACTACAAATCAGGCAGCCGCTCCGGGCGCGGGCCGCGGTGGTCGCATGGGCGGGCGCACCGGAAACGCCACGCATCTCACCGGCGCCGTCAACGGGGATATCTTCAATGGCAATGGTACCGACTCGGCCGGCAACCTCGTGATCTGGACGGCAACCTTCTCGAAAGCAGCTGCGCCCGACACCTCGGCAGTACGCCATCGCCCGCAACACATCGGCAAAGTCCTCTATCCCTTCGACGGCTATGGCTGGGATAGTCTCCCGACCCAGCACGACCTGCTGATCAAAAACGCCACAGTGTGGACCAATGAAAAAGAAGGTCACCTGGCGAATACGGATGTCCTCGTAAGAGCCGGTAAGATCGCCAGGATAGGCAAGAACCTCGAAGCCGGAGACGCCCAGGTCATCGACGGCACCGGTAAATATCTCGCTCCCGGCATCATCGACGAACACTCGCATATCGCCGCCTTCTCCATCAACGAAGGCGCCCAGAGCGTGACCTCTGAAGTACGCATCGCCGACAACCTCAACCCGGAAGACATCAACATCTACCGGCAATTGGCCGGTGGCGTCACCAGCTCGCATATCCTCCACGGTTCGGCCAATACCATCGGCGGCCAGACCCAGCTGATCAAACTGCGCTGGGGTGTCAACGATACCGCACTGAAATTCAAGGGCTGGGACCCCTTTATCAAATTTGCGCTGGGCGAGAACGTAAAACGCACCACCTCGCTGAACAACAACCGCTTCCCCGATACCCGCATGGGGGTGGAAGAAGTCCTCATGGACGCCTTTACCCGTGCCCGTGA
>DASYZH010000233.1:0-19659 GCA_035946435.1 Puia sp.
TTCAGCGAATCGGCCTGGTAGCTGAAGTAGATGCCGTATTCATGTTGCATTCGCACCATGAAGGTTTGCAGTGGCACCGTTTGCTGATCGGCCAGGGCCGACGCCACAGGGGACGACAGGGCTGACGCGGTAGAAAAAGCGGTGCAAAGTACAAGGAACAGGAGTCCTATCGGCCTTCTGAAGACCGATGGAAGAAAACGTTTCTTACTCATCTTGGATTAATTAGCAATTAGTCATTCTATGACCAGCTGGTTTCCCGAAAGCGTCATTTTTATATGAAGTGTTTGTTCGAGCACAGGTATCAGTTTTTGTAATGATCCTACTGCCATAACGGCGCTTATGGTTAGCTGTTTGTTTTTTTGGTTTTTGAACAGGACGGCTGTCCCATAGTATTCGCTGAACAATTTCGCGATCTCCGCCAGCGAGGTATGCTGGAAATCCCATGTCCCGTCCGTCCAGGCGGAGTACAGCGCGGTACCTGCAGCCGATAGGGTCAGCGTTTTTTCAAGCGTGTCCAGGCTCACTTTGTATCCCGGCAGCAGGTAGACGGGTTGCTGTTGTGCTCCGGATCCGGGTGTTGTCCCGTCTACTGTTACTTTGACCTTTCCGCTGATGAGCGATACTTCTGTCGCTGCCGAGCGGGCGTCGACATTGAGCTGGGTTCCCAGTACCGTGGCTGTCAGCGAATGTGCATGTATCACGAAGTTGCGGATGGCAGCATCTTTTTTTACGTTGAAATAAGCGTTTCCTTCCAGCCATACTTCCCTGGTGGGGGCCGTCGCCAGGCCAGCGCCGTAGCTTAACGACGAGCCGGCATTAAGGATGACCACCGAGCTATCCGGCAGGAGTAGCGTTTTGATCTCGCCGGGACCGGTGTGTTCCGCCAGCAGGACGGTTTTTTTTGTCATGAGGCCGGGAAGACCTTTGAGTAAATATAATCCTGCTATCAGCAGGACTACGGCTGCTGCCATCATTGCCTTTAGCGGCAGGTGTTTCACCGGGGCTTGTTTCTCTGGGGGTAGTTCCAATCCCAGGGTGTTGAAAATATCCGCTTTCCACGTTGCTTTCTCTTCCGTGGTCGGGGGCTGGATGCCCTTTCCGGCATATTCCCGGGTCTCTACGATCTTTCTTGCGTGGGAGAGCGTGTCCGCCTGCCCGGGATTTGCCTCCTGGTAAGCGGTCCAGAAACGCTCGAGCAGCTCATCCGGCTGCAGGACCCACTGCCGGAAATAGTCGTCATCCGCCAATTGGCCGGGGGTGAAATCCTTATAAAAATCGAAGAAACGAGTCATGCACTATAGTAGAGATGAAAATGAGTTGCCGATACTCAGGGGCTCGAAGATTTTTTTCGTGCTGTTTAAAACAAGGAGGTCATGAGGGTGCGAAGATGCCGGATGGTGCGGAAGGCCAGGTTGTTGACGGACTGGTAATTCATCCGGAGCTTTTCGGCAATCTGCTCGTAGCTGAGGCCTTCATAATAATGGAGCCGGATGATGAGCTTCTGGCGGGTGGTCAGGCTCGATATGGCGTGGTTGAGCCGTGTCGTTATTTCGCTTCCGTCGTCGAAACCGATGCTATGGTTTTCGCGGTCTTCGAGATGAAGGAGGGCTTCTTCGACGGGAAGATGTTTTTTCGGGAATTCTTTTTTTAGTTTCCGGATGAGGATGCTGCGGAGTACTTTGCTGAGATAGGCGAGAGGATATTGTATATCGCCCAGGGATTCCCGGTATTTCCAAAGTTCGATGAATACTTCCTGTAAGGCGTCCCGGGCGAGCTCACGTTGATCGGTGAGACCCGTTGCTACCAGGAAGAGCTTATCGACATAGACATCGTAGAGCTCGCCTAGCGCCGCCGGGTCTCCTTTCTTTAAACGACCCCAGCAGTCCGGATCGATCGTGAGGAATTTAGCCTTAGCCATCGAAGGTGCAAGTTATCGACAAAGCCGTTGGGTAGGTTCCGATGAGGGCGAGGTTAACGGAAACTTAATCCAACACCAGCTTTGCTATGCGGCCGCCGGAGCCCGCAAGGTATACGGTGTGGCCTTTTTTGGCTTTGCGGCAGGCGTGGAAGCCATCGGTTGTGAGGAGGTGCCAGTTCATGCCGTCGTCGGTGGAGAGATCTACGCCTGATGTGCCGCAGGCGAGGACGGCGTGGGGACCGATGTATTCTACGCAGCTTCGGTAGCCATGCGGGGGTGTCGTGGGTCTTATCCAGGTTTCGCCGCCATTGGCCGTGAGGAAGCAATTCTTATCGGTCACGGTGTCTTTGGTGAAGTCGCCGCCGACGACGATGAGGTGCAGTTTGTCGAGGGACTTGCCCGGATCTTTTACGGCGACGGAATTGGCGCCGGTGCTGGTGGTGCCCTGGAGAAGCGGCAGGTCGATGGCTTCGCCGCCTATGAACAAACGCGAGCGTGGGCCGCCGCTCACGAAGCAGGCTGCGGGCGAGAGGTCTTCCGGCTGCGACCGGTTTGCGGCAGATTCAGGGTTGCGGGTGATGAAGCGGATGGATCCGGGGTTGCGGCTGATGAAGCGGATGTTGGTGCCGCTGCTGGCGAAACAGCCTTCGCCGGAATCGGCTTCGGGTAATTGCCTAAGGGGGATATCGTGCCAGGTGCTGCCACCGTCGAAGGTCTGGGCTTCGAAAAAGTGGCCGTTTACGGGATCGCCCACTACGATGCCTGTGCGCTCGTTTGCGAAATCCATCGCATCGAGGAACATGCCGGGGTAGTCGTTCTGAAAGACCATGCGCCAGGTCTGGCCGCCGTCGTTGGTCTTGAGGATCTGGGCGGGCTCGGCGATGGCCATGATGATGGCCGTGTTTTCGTCGAAGGCTTCTATGTCCCGGAAATCACGTTTCCCATAGTCCGGGACGGTGGTCCAGGTCCAGGTGACGCCGCCGTCGATAGAGCGGCCTACGGTGCCGGCGCTGCCGCTGACCCAGATGACCTTGTCATCGACGACGCTGAGGCCGCGGAGAGGGACATGGGGGCCCGTGGTGAGGAGCTCGACGCGTGGGGTCTGGGCGCGCGCGGGGCTGGGTGCTGGTGTGTTTGCGGGTGCTGGTGTGTTTGCGGGGGCTGATTGTGCGCTTATGCTGGGAACTGGTGTGTTTGCGGGGGCGGCCTCCTGGGCTCTGGCCGGCTGGGCGAATTGGGAAAGTGTAGCGAAAAAGCAACACATTATCAGGGCCCGACGGCCGAAACGGGGGGAGTTATTCATACCTGAAAAATAGCACAATATTGGCATCCATGTAGTATGCCTAGATTTCTCCTGGCGCTATTTTGCTGTTGCTGTTTTTTTTGGTCGCTGGCCCAAAATCCCACGGGAACATTGGTCCCGCCGGATAGGCTGGTAGGAGACACTTCGGGGAAGCGGGATATCATCGGGGTGGGTACGAAGCTGTTGCATATCCATATCAGGAAGACGCCCAAGGTGCAGGGGAAGCGCGTTTATTATTCCTTTATTCCCCTGGGCGCGCCGGTGCCGGCCGGCGGCGAGGCGCTGGTGACGGCGACCAATGCGGCATTCGATCTGGGAAATGATACCAGGACCTTTCTTTCCAACGTTACTTTTTCGCCCAGCACGAATCTCAAGGGGGAATGGAATCTTCCTTTCCGTAGCAATATCTGGTCACCGGGGAACAAATGGAATTTTGAAGGAGACTACAGGGTGACCTTTTATCCGCAATATACCTGGGGCTTAGGCGGCAATACGGCACCCAGCAATAAAATACTGGTGAGGTATTCGTATGTGCGCTTCTACCAGAATGCGCTCAGACGGATCTCGAATAAGCCTTATTTGTTTGCGGGTGTCGGTTACAACCTGGACTATCACATCAACATTCACACGACGAGCGACAGTCTCACGCTGGCCAAATTCACCGGGTATAAATACGGGACGGGTCAGTACGTGAATTCCTTTTCGAGCGGGCTTACGTTCAACCTGCTCTATGACAGCCGTACCAATGAGATCAACCCGCTGCCGGGCTGGTACTACAATATCGTTCTCCGGGTGAACCCAAAGTTTCTCGGCAGCGACGACAACTGGTATTCGTTGTACGCGGATGCGCGGAAGTACATCAGCTTCGACCCAAGATTAATGAATGTGCTGGCTTTTTGGTCGTATGTGTGGACGACCATGGGCACCAGCGCGCCGTACCTCGATCTGCCGGCGATCACCTGGGATGCGAACCAGCGGTCCGGCCGGGGCTTTTATCCCAGCCGGTATACCGGCAGGACGCTTTGGGACTTCGAAACGGAGTACCGGCGGGCGATCACCAGCGATGGATTGCTGGGATTCGTGGTCTTTGCGAATATGAACATGGTAACCGAGCCGCGGACGCACAATTTCGCGTATCCGCATGCGGCTGCGGGTACGGGGTTGCGGGTGAAGTTCAACAAGCATTCGGGTACGAATGTGGGGATGGATGTGGCGGCTTCCAAGGGGTATTGGGCGATCTATTTTAGTTTGGGTGAGGCGTTTTAATTATATTCGGACTATGAATAAAATGATTGCCGGCTTTTTAGTGACAGCCTCGATGATCGCCTCGTGCACAAGGGGGCATGATAACCAACTTACGGATCAAGAAAAGAAAGACGGATTTGTGCTGCTTTTTGACGGGAGCACGTTGAATGGCTGGCACCCGTATAATAACGATACCCGAAAATTGACCTGGAGTGTGCAGAATGGGGAACTGGTGTGTGGGCCGGACAAGCGGCTGGAGCATATCGACCTGGTAACGGATAAGGAGTATACCAATTACGATCTGCGTTTCGAGTGGAAGATCAACAAAGAAGGGAACAGCGGGGTATTCATCGATGTGCAGGAACGCCCGGATATCCCGGCCACCTATGCCTCGGGGCCGGAGTATCAGCTACTCGAAGAGACGCATGCCGACAATAAGAATCCGCTGGAAAAAACGGGCTGCATTTTTAATTTAACCAGGCAACTAAATCCTGGCCGGCCCACGAAGGCGGGTGAATGGAACGAGTCGGAGATCGTGCAGAAGGATGGGCATGTTCAGTTCTATCTCGACGGTGTTTTGACGACGGAGGCGGATTTTAAGTCTGCCGCGTGGGCTGACTCGGTTGCGAAGACTCACTTTGCGACCTTCCCCGAGTTCGGAAAACATGTGAGCGGGCATATTGCCTTGCAGGATTGGTTCAAGGCGATCGCCTTTAAGAATATGCGGATTCACGAGCTGCCTTAACGAGACACCTACTATGAATAAGACCCTTTTTATGGCCGCGGTCGTGAGCATGACCGTGGCGTGTCGGCGCGGCGGGCCCTACCACAATTTTGATAAATGGAAGACCCTTCCCATCCTTTGGGACGCACCGCTGAAGGGACATCCCCGTGAGGTCCTCGAGCGGGAATATCCCGCAGCCGATTCGGCAAGGCCCGATTTGAAACGGTTTCTTTCCCGAAAATTTCATTTTGATGACGATGGAAACCTGGTAAGGGAGGATAATTTTATGGACGACAAGTTAGTCTATTGGTCCATCTGGCGATACGATCAAGATGGCCCGCAGGAGATAACCACCGCGGCCGACGGGAAGTATTCGGGCCGGACTGTCTCAAAATCGATAGGGGAAGGCAGATATAAATTTATCACCTACCGGTCGCATGGGCCGGGCGGTGTGCAGGCGCAAGGAGTTCGGATCATTATTTTTCCCAGTAGCGGGAAAGAACAGATAGACGAAATCTATAATGAGGATACTATAGCGACCGGCAAGCCTCACGGTCTGCTTCATGTATATTACGATGGGGGCCGGGTCATGAAAAGGATCAGTACCACCAAAGACGGAACGGTTGAAGAGCATTATTTCTATTCGCGATGGGATTCACCGGACAGCATCGAGACATTTGCCGGGAGGAAATTGACGGAGCGTGCTATTTTTGTCGTCAATCAGCAGGGGGATGCTGCCAGGCGCATGGTTATTTCGGAAGGCGATACGTCCGGCGAGTCTTATCAATACGAGTATGATTCACATGGAAACTGGACGAAACAGATAGAAACTCCTTTACGCAAGGATACGAGTTTGGGTGTTTTGAGCGGTGGGGCATCAGTGCGCGAGCGGGTATTCGTCTATTGAGCTTGCGTGAGGAGATTCGTTCATGCGGATACGGGAGCTGGCTTAGTGGGTACACTGTTGGCGTACCGAGTTCAGTTCCTCCTGGATAACATCCGACATCAGCCATTTGGCCCAGAGGCCGGCGTACCAGTTGAAAGGAGTGTTTATGCTAAAATGGCTTACGAGTGAGAGTCTCGTCTTTCCGCCGGACAAAGGCTCCAGCGTATAGGTATCGCCCTGCATCCGGATATGTTCACCGCCGATCACGATGTGATCATCCATAATGGCTTTCGAAATTCTTTCGGGATCATTCGTGATGGTTACCTCCAGCTGCCGGGCGGGTTCGAGCCTGCGGATGGTTTCTTCAAAGGTCAGTCCCTTTTCATAGACCGCTATCCTATGGCTGTTGATAGCAAGGGTATCCAGCGTCGTGCTCAGATGCCGGGGGAAGCCCATCAAAGTGCAAAGGGTGGGATGGGAAGAAGGTAAAACGCTCTGATGCGGAGAAGTCAATGCTTTCCAAATAACTTGTGGCGTGGCGGCAATTTCAAGATGTTTTTCGATGGTCAGCTCCTCAAAAGCGGTGATGCGATTCCCTTCCAGCAGTCCCGCGAATAAGGGAATAAAAAAAAGCAGGGATACTTTAAGCGTATTCGGCCGTCCGGCATCGTCCTTATCGAAATCCCATTCCACCTCTTTGAGTGCACGTCTTCTTTTTCGCCCGAAGGCGAGCATACCGCCGAAGCCTGCCACGATGCCGAAAAAGGGAAAGGCCATTACCCAGCAGATCATGCCTTCCAGTTTTGTGAGAGAAGTGATGCAAAGGATGACCAGACAGGTAATCCAGGGTGTAAAAAAGGCTCCCGTCATCGTAGACCGGTCCCGATAGGGAAGCAGGAAAATAGTTAGATAGCCGATGATAAACGGGACGATGACAAAGAACGAAAGGCTCATTACCGCAAGGTCGTTCCCGAAGGAGACAAACAGCAGCCGCATGCTAATCCCATAGGTCGCGGCAAGGGTGACAGAAAGCAGTAGTTTCATCGATCATTTGGTTTAGGTTCAAAAGTGACGAGGATGACGTCCCGGCGGCAGTTGTAGCGGATGGGAAATGTGTCCCCGAGACCTTTGCTGATCAAATAGTGGCAGTTCGCATAATCGAGCCGGAGCTGGTTCCATCGATATCGCCATCGCACGGGATAGAGCCCTTTTGATGTTTGCCATAATACGATCTGGCCGCCATGAAGATGACCGGCGAAGACAAGATTATAACGGTGTGCGAAGGGCCGGACATCGATGGGATGATGCAGACACAGGATAGAGATATCCGGCTTTGATGGATGATCCGGCGCTCCGGCTGGTGCATCGGTGGCCGGACGGGTGCCATCGATGCGGATGGATCCGTCGCCCAGTTGCAGCGTCGTGCTGTTGTTGTGCAGCCAGGTCAGCCCGGCTGTTTCTACAATCGTCCGGAGCCGCCGGAGATAAGGTCTGTCGTGGTTACCGGCGATGGCTAAAGCCGGTATTCCGTGGATGGACTCGACCAGACGTTGGAAACACGGCAGCCCGAAAGGCGTATCGATATAATCGCCACCCAGCAGGAGAAGATGGGGATCGACCGTTCGGATCAATTCGAGGTGTTGTTGCACTCGTCGCCTGCTGAGACGGTGGTAATGGATATCGGACAGGTAGAGGATGCGCTTCCCGGCCAGCGCCGTGGAAGGATACGGGTAGTTCCGCACTTCAATAGGAAAATTATAACCGAACTCTAGTTTCATGATCATACCAGATTATGATAGCGAGACATCCGACATACCAATTACGAAGCCGATCCGTTTTTCGTACCAGACCAATGAGCATGAAGCCTGCGATGGGCAGAACCATGGCCAGGCATTTCCCTACACCTATTTTATGTGTCGCCCGTATGCTGGCCAGCAGCGGCCGGGGGTGACCATCGATCAACAAGGGAAACAGAAACAGGAAATGAACTTCGAGCAAATAGAAAAACGCCACTCCAACGGGAATTGCCATCAGGCGATGTGTGAAGAGGGCCAGGGATAGTCCGGCCAGGCAAACGGCGTATTTTATTCCTCCGTATACGTTATAGTTGATCCCCGGATCGAAGGGGTGCTTGTTGCAGGGTTGCAGCTCATGCAGCCGGTCGTACATCCACTGAGCCCCAAAAGAAAACAGCGTGGCCAAGCGAGGCAATGGAGGGCGGTGCGCGACAGTGGCGTGGTGCGTTTTACTTGCTTCGATGAGTTGCCGGTAGGTCATATGCAATAGATGAAATGAAACCAGGCCAGCCAGGCCAGTCCGTTACCGAAGATCAGCATGCGATGGTAGGTGTGTTCGAGCCGGCCGCAGCGTTTTATGTGGAAGACAAATTCATCGTAACTGATGGCGGCGACAGTATAAATGAGCACGACCAGTATGGGAAGGAGAAAAGAGGAGGGATGTTCGCTGAGCATGGCAAACCACATCAGCAGGAACATCGGCAGACCGCCGAGCCCGAGGGCTGCGGCCTCGGCCGCGCGTTCTTTCTTCGGCAGTTTCATGCCCAGATTGCGACGGTGGAACCTCCAGTCCAGGGCGCCGCCCGCCGTTGCGATAATGCCGAACAATGCGATCGCTGTAAATTGCCAGCTCAGGTAGGGAAAGGAGGCGTTCAGTCTCAGCTTGTCATTGTTGCGGTTCAATATCAGCAGGCAGGCAAACAAGATTGCGGGCATGAAGAGCAGGACCAGGGACAAATAGTCTCGCCAGCTTTTTCTGTGAGCGGTGCGGTCGGGCATATGTTTGTATTTAAAAGTACTTTTAAATACAAAGTAAATGAATCCGGTCGGAATTTCCAAATCAGGAATAGCGCAAAAAAAACAGGCTGCGAATCCTGTGCGAAGGATGCGCAGCCTGCGGGGAAGGATCGCTGACTGTTGGGGTGATGCGCAGTTGGCGGGATGATCGCTGGCTGCTCGGATGATGCGCGGTCCGCGGGACTTCAGAGACTTTATGCGATGGTGATGTCTTTGTCGAGATAGACGTCCTGAACGGTCTGGATGAGCTCGACGCCCTCGTTGAAGGGGCGCTGGAAGGCTTTGCGGCCCATGATCATGCCCATGCCGCCGGCGCGTTTGTTGACGGTGGCGGTATAGACGGCATCGAACATATCGGAGGCGCCTTTGCTTTCGCCGCCGCTGTTGATCATCCCGACGCGGCCGCTATAGCAGTTGATGACCTGGTAGCGGGTGAGGTCGATGGGATGGTTGTCCGGGTGCGTGAGCTTCGAATAAACGAGCGGCGAGGTCTTGCCGTGTTTGGTCGCGAGGTAGCCGCCGTTGTTGGTGGGCGCCTTTTGTTTGATGATGTCGGCGCGGAGGGTGACGCCGAGGTGGTTGGCCTGGCCGGTAAAGTCCGCGGAAGTATGATAGTCGACGCCATCGACTTTGAAACCGGCGTTACGGGTATAGCACCAGAGGACGGTAGCCATGCCGAGCTCATGCGCCAGCTCGAAGGCTTCGGCTACCTCTTTGAGCTGCCGGTCGCTTTCCTGGCTGCCCCAGTAGACGGTAGCACCGACGGCCACGGCACCGGTATTCCAGGCGTGTTTGACGGTGCCAAACATGGTTTGATCATAGCGGTTAGGGAGGCTGAGGAATTCATTGCCGTTGATCTTTACGAGGAACGGGATGCGATGCGCATACTTGCGGCTCATGATGCTGAGGACGCCGAAGGTCGAAGCTACGGCACTGCAGCCTGCTTCTACGGCCAGCTTGATGATGTTCTCCGGATCGAAATACATGGGGTTGGCGGCAAAGGAAGCGCCGGCGCTATGTTCTACCCCCTGGTCCACCGGGAAGATAGAGAGATAGCCGGTGTTGGCCAACCGGCCATGGCCCAATAATATCTGTAAACTTCTTAATACCTGGTTGTTGCGGTCGGAGTTGATCCAGATCTCCTCTACATGATCAGGTGAGGGGAAGGCGCTGAGCGTGGACTTATCGATAACGGGTTTGTGATCCAGCAAATAAGATGCTTTGTCGCCGAGAATGTCGAGGATTTTCTTGGAGGCCATAAGTTATTGTTTATAGCTGCAATTTAACCCTCCCGGTTCAAACCAAAAAATATCCTCCGGCCTGCGGGGCAAGGCGGAGGATAGCCGTGAATTGTACAACTTACGCGTTCCGGTTCACGCAGTTGAGATCCTGGAAAGCGATCTCGAGGCGTTTGATGAAGGTTTCTTCGCCCTTGCGCAACCACACGCGGGGATCGTAGTATTTTTTGTTGGGCTTATCCGGACCTTCGGGGTTGCCGAGCTGTCCCTGGAGATAGCCTTCGTTCTTTTTGTAGTACTGTTGTATACCTTCCCAGAATGCCCATTGCAGGTCGGTGTCGATGTTCATCTTGATGGCGCCGTAGCCGATGGCCTCACGGATCTGGTGCTGGGGACTGCCGCTGCCGCCATGGAATACGAAGTAAACGGGTTTGGGGCCGGTCTTGAGTTCCTTTTGGATATAGTCCTGGCTGTTCTTGAGGATTACGGGACGCAGCTCGACATTGCCGGGGCTGTATACGCCATGAACGTTACCGAAGGCGGCGGCTACACTGAAGAGACGGCCGACCTTGCTGAGTTCGGTATAGGCGTAGGCGACGTGCTGGGGTTGGGTATAGAGCTTTTCGTTCTCTACGCCGCTGTTGTCCACGCCGTCTTCCTCACCGCCGGTGACGCCGAGCTCGATCTCGATGGCCATGCCCAGGGGCGCCATACGTTTGTAGAAGGCTACGGAGGTGTGAATATTTTCTTCGATAGGTTCTTCGGAGAGGTCGAGCATGTGCGAGCTGAAGAGGGGCTGTTTCTTTTCTTTGAAGTACTGTTCGCCGGCGTCGATGAGCCCGCTGATCCAGGGGAGCCATTTCTTGGCGGCGTGGTCGGTATGCAGGACGACGGGTACGCCGTAGTATTTAGCTACGTTGTGAATATGAAGGGCGCCGGAGATACCACCGGAGATATTGCCCTGTAATTTATCGTTGGGCATTCCCTTGCCGGCGATGAACTGGGCGCCACCATTGGAGAACTGAATGATCACCGGGGAATTCATCTTCGCGGCCGTTTCGAGTGTGGCGTTGATGGTATTGGTACCAATCGTGTTTACAGCGGGTAATGCGAACTCATTGGATTTCGCGTCTTTGTAGAGGGCTTCCAGTTCTTCACCGAAGAGGACGCCGGCTTTGTATTTGCTCATACTTAATAAAAATTGATAATTTCAGGGTCGGCGCCGCGAATATACGGCATGGCGGGCTTAATCTTCGAATTTGCTTAGATTTTTTTGAAGCAATGCGAGGTTTTTTTGAAGAGTTTGCTTTAGCTGCCGCTTGACGACCTGGCCGACGGAGCGGCATTTCAGGAAGGCCGGGTTGCCGAAATATTCCGCCAGCTCCTGTTTAAGCTGGGCCAGTTTTTCGGGGCTGGAGAGCGGTTTGTCGCGGGCCATGATGTTCAGCAGCTCCATGAGCCGAAAGCGGGACGAGGCCACGCGGAAGGCCATCATGGTGCGTTCTTCCGTTTGGTATTGCTCGATGGATTCTTTGTTGAGGTGTTTGATGGCGAGATCGACAAAGGGTTTGTTCTCCTTGAAGAACTGCGGGATATAAAGATTCTTCCGGCCCTCGTAAGATTGTTGATCGAAGTCTATTGCTCTTATGCGGTATTGGTAGTCTTCGATATCGGGGGTGATATCGACAACGAAATTATAGGACCGCATGTCGCCGAGGAGGCGGACGAAGCATCGCTCATTGAACTTGACGAATTCCTTGGAGAGGCGGATCTTGTTGGTCTGCGGGTCGTCGAGGAAGTTCTTTATAAAAAGGTCGCCCGGGATGCCTGGGATATGTTCTTCCACGAGGGTATTATGGTGGGTGAAGAACGTAATGCGGTTGGGCGAGAGCAGGTGTTCGAGCTCGAGGCCATAGATGCGGGAGGCGTCGGCCTGCTTGATATAATAGTGATCGTAGTTGTCGTTGAACTTATTGACGATGCGGATGCGGAAGGGTTGGGAGTTGGCAAAGACGCAGAAATCGATGCGGGCGACGTCGAGGTGTTTGGTATAGGAGAGATCCCCTTCGGTTTTCAGGATCGCGTACATCTGTACGAGGCCGTCGCGGATAAAGTCCCAGTGCCGCATGTCGTACAGCGCGGTTTCCCATAACGTGTCCTGCTGGTTCTTGTCGCGGAGCGGCACGGAGTACGTGATATGATTCAGCAGGTCGCGGTACGAGACGGGCAGGCGTACTTCGCGGCCGTGGTGTTTCAGATAGCCGCGTAATCCTTCGGTGACCGGGAAAATGGGTTTTTTCCGCGAGGGTTTGTTCGAAGCGTCCGAGGCCGTGCCTTCGGTGAAATCCATGTGATCCATGCGCCGCTAAGTTAGCAATAGTTCATGTAACTGCTGGAAGTAGGCGGGGGCGAGGAGCATGCGGCTGCCGTACCAGCTGAACATTTCGCCGTCGACGAGTTCGACCCTGGCCTGCGGGAGGCTCTCTTTGACCTCGCGGATATGGCGTTCACGAAAGGGATAGGGTTCGCTCGACAGGAGGATGGTGATGTCGGTGCCGGCGAGATCGGAGAGGTCGATCTCGCCATAGCGGACAACGGGTCCGCCGGCCGAGGGCCCGGTATTGGCGAAGCGGGTGTGATCGGCGAAGACGTTTTCGAAGCCGGCATGTGTGAGCATTTGATGAATGAAGGTGTCGCCGCCGGCGGCCATCCAGGGGTTGTACCATATCAGGTAGGCAACCTGGGGGCGTGGCGTGGGGGAGGCTCCGCGGAGGGAAGATGTGACGGCCGTTTCAAGGGCGGCGAAGCGGCGGATGATCTCTTCGGCGAGGGTGTCTGCGGCGGCGGTGGTGCCGGTGATGTCGCCGACGGAGCGGATCATGGCCAGGGCGTCGGCCAATGTTTTCACGTCGCTGACCCAAACGGGATAGCGTTCCGCGAGGGCCTCGACCTGGGGCCGTTCGTTCTCTTCCTTGTTCGCAATGATGAGATCGGGTTGCAAGGCATCGATGCGAGCCGGATCAATGGCCTTGGTGCCGCCGATGCGGGATTTTTCGCGAAACCAGGATGGAGGATGGACGCAAAAACGCGTGATCCCGACGACGGACTCTTCCAGCCCAAGGCTATAGAGCAGCTCCGTTTGGGAGGGTACAAGCGAGATGATCCTTTTGGGGATGTGGGAAAGGGCGACGGAGCGTCCAATTTGGTCGGTAAAAACGGGCATGCCGGTAAAGGTACGCAAACCGGCGGGGGTTTTGGCAAGGGGTACGTCAGAGGCGAAAGGCCATAGCCTTTGATCGATGCCCTCCTGCTAAGATGCCGGCAGCGCGAATCCTATTAGATTACGTTTAGCAGGAGGGGCCGGCGGAAAGCAGCATGATGCATTGGGACTGCTTTTTTGTGGTTTTTCGGACGTTGGATCTTGTAATGCGTTTAGTCTTTTAGGGGCTAATCAAACGTTAAAGTGCGGTTACCAGGAATATGGATTAGGGCTTCTCGGTTAAAATATTGGAAAACTTGTGATCCAAAATTAGGTGGTACCCGGCATTCCGGCAATAGAGAAAATGCTTTATTTATGCAGTGCGGGAATTACCGGGCCCTTCGTAATCATGCGAATGTTTGCGTCGTATATCTACGATCGGCGCGGGCCGTCAGGGATCGCCGCGGGTCGTCAGGCGCCCAGGGCATGAATGATGTCGTATTTGGTAACGATGTGGTAATTGCCGCTGTCGTCCTTGCCAAGCACTGCTCCATTCTCCCTGGTAATCAGGGTGCTGAGCCTTTCCAGCGGGGTATCGAAGGAAACCACGGGGTAGGGTTTTTCGAGGAGGTCGCCGATCCGCCGGCTTTTCATATCGACGCCATTGGTCATCAGCCGGCTAAAGAGTCCGCTCTCGCTGATGGCGCCTACGGGCTCTCCGTCCCTGAGCACGGGCAAGTTCTCGATGTGGTATTTCTGCATGAGCTCAAAGGCCTCGGCCACCGTGTTTTCGAGGCTGGCGGAGATCAATTTTTTAGTACCGCGGCCTGCGATGATGTCTTTAAAGGTTTTGACGTCCAGGAAGCCGCGTTCGATCATCCATTGATCGTTGTAGATCTTTCCGACATAGCGGCTGCCGTGGTCGTGCAGGATCACGACGACGAGGTCATCTTTTTTGAGCTGGTCTTTGAGCTGTACGAGTCCCTGAACGGCGGTGCCTGCGCTATAGCCACAGAAGAGGCCTTCTTCGCGGGCGATGCGGCGGGCCATGATCGCAGCGTCCTTATCGGTGACCTGCTCGAACTGGTCGATGACCTTCATGTCATAGTTCTGCGGCACGAAGTCTTCGCCGATCCCTTCGGTGATATAGGGGTGCACCTGGTTCATGTCGAGCTCGCCGGTCCGAAAATATTTTGTGAGCAGCGAGCCATAGGGGTCCATGGCCCAGACCTGGATGTTTGGATTTTTCTCCTTGAGATACATCGCCGTACCTGTGACCGTGCCGCCGGTGCCGGTGGCGACCACAAGGTGAGTGACCTTACCGTCCGTTTGCTCCCAAATTTCGGGACCCGTGGATTCGTAATGCGCGAGACGGTTCGCGAGGTTGTCGTATTGATTGGCGTGGAAAGAATTAGGGATCTCCTTTGCGAGTCTTCGGGCGATGGAATAGTAGGAGCGCGGGTCATCCGGTTCTACGTTGGTGGGGCAGACGATGACCTCTGCGCCGAGTGCCTTGAGGATATCGAGTTTTTCCTTGGATTGTTTGTCGGTAGTCGTGAAGATGCATTTATAGCCTTTCACCACCGCGGCGAGCGCCAGTCCCAGGCCGGTGTTACCGCTGGTGCACTCGATGATGGTGCCGCCGGGCTGCAGCCGTCCGTCCCTTTGAGCCACCTCGACCATTTTCAATGCCATACGATCTTTTGCCGAATTACCGGGGTTGAAATATTCCACTTTTGCCAGCACGGGGCAGGGAAAATCCCTGGTTAATTTGTTGAATCTTATAAGGGGTGTATGGCCGATGGTTTCGAGAATATTGTTTTTGATATCCATTTTTTCTATTTTACGAACCATGAAACTACTGAAAATATCCTTTGTTCTTTTTGTGCTGTGCCTAATTGGCATTTTTGGTTGTCATAAAAATCAAAACCATACCAATAACTCCGGCGCCCTGATCAACATCCAGGGATTTGAATTGACCGACTTCAGCGGTAACCTGATCGGCTGGCAGGGCACGCCCGACAGCGACTGGTTGATCAGGCCAACCCTTTCCGCCGCGGAGATGGCCGTTTTGAACTTCAATACGAATGTGAATTTGAATAATACGACAGCAGATACGATCGCGGGTGTCCTTGCCTTTCCCAATCCCGCATGGAATGAGCAACTATTCTATTGCCGGGTCAATGATTCCAATGTGATCAAGGTCGTTTATGTCGATTCGATGCTGCGGGTGCTCAAGGACACCGCGGTAAAAGGGAAAGGTACAGTGGTGATTCCCATGCTGCTCACCGATCCCACCTTGTTCCCCGATCATACTTCCCGGCGCATCTACTTCAGTTTTTCCGCCAACGGCCACCCGGATTATGCGGTGGGCTATGGCGATGTACGAATGTGCAGCCAGGTGTCCGGTGCAGCGGGTGCAGGGGCCGGCAATTGTTTTTAAAAATTGAGGGAGTAAGATTACATTTGCCGCCCGCAGTTTTTTGCGCCTGCGAGTGACACACTATGGAACCGATTTATATACGAAAGATCGCCGAGAAACTAAGTTTTAGCCTGAAACAAGTTAATAACATTTTTGACTTGCAGGCCGAAGGGGCCACGATACCATTCATGGCCCGATACCGGAAAGAGGCAACCGGCAATATGGATGAAGTGCAGATCAACGATGTGGTGGAGCAGATCAAATATTTCACGGAGCTCGACAAACGGAAAGAAACGGTCCTCAAGACCATCGAAGGATTGGGCAAGCTCACACCGGAGCTCAAGGGGCGGATCGACAACTGTTATGATGCCACCGAGCTGGAAGACATTTATCTGCCTTATAAACCCAAACGCAAGACCAGGGCGACGACGGCCATCGAGAAAGGGCTGGAGCCGTTGGCGAAGCTGCTTTTCGAGCAAGGACAGGGCGAGCCGGTCGAGGCCGCCGGGGCGTACGTCAATGAACAAGTGAAAGATACCAAAGAGGCGTTGCAGGGCGCGAGGGATATCATCGCCGAGTGGATCTCCGAGAACGAGCAGGCGAGGAATAAGGTCCGCCAGCTATTTACCCGTGACGCCGTGGTGACGGCGAAGGTCATCGCCAGCAAAAAGGACGAAGAGGATGCACAGAAATACCGCGACTATTTCGAGTTCAGCGGTTCGCTTGCCGGCAGTCCGGGTCACCGTATCCTGGCCATCCGTCGTGGGGAGAAGGAGGGTTATCTGATCATGGATCTGAACATCGATAAAACCGGAGCGGTGGACGAGCTGGACCGGATCTTCGTCAAGAACGGCGGCGCGGCGGCGGGCGAGGTAAAGAAGGCGGTAGAAGATTCTTTCGACCGGCTGCTCAAGCCGTCGATCGAAAATGAATTCCGGCTGATCAGCAAGAACAAGGCCGATGAGGAGGCCATACAGGTCTTTGCGGAGAATCTCAGACAACTCCTGCTGGCATCGCCGTTAGGTTCGAAGCGGGTGCTGGCGCTCGATCCGGGTTTTCGTACGGGATGTAAGGTCGTTTGCCTGGATGCGCAGGGAAATTTCCTGCATAACAGCACCATCTATCCGCATCCGCCGCAGCACGATACTGCGGCGAGTACTGCCGAGCTTCGCCGGCTGGTCGACAAATACGATATAGAAGCGATCGGTGTGGGCAATGGCACCGCGGGACGGGAGACCGAGCAGCTGGTGCGAGGCATCGATTTCGGACGTCGCCTTAGTATCTTTATGGTCAACGAAAGCGGTGCATCGATCTATTCCGCGAGCGAGGTGGCACGCGAGGAGTTCCCTGACCAGGATGTCACGGTGCGGGGTGCGGTGAGCATCGGCCGCAGGCTGCTCGATCCGCTGAGCGAGCTGGTGAAGATCGACCCCAAATCCATCGGGGTAGGGCAATATCAGCACGATGTGAATCAAACCAAGCTGAAAGAAGAGCTGGACCGGATCGTGGAAAGCTGTGTGAACCACGTGGGCGTCGATCTCAATACCGCCAGTAAACATTTGCTCACCTATGTTTCCGGGCTGAGTGCGACGTTGGCTAAAAATATCGTGGAATACCGCGCCAGGAACGGCGCCTTCGCGAGCCGGGAGGAGCTGAGAAAAGTGTCGTTGATGGGTCCCAAGACCTTCGAACAATGTGCGGGCTTTTTGCGGATCGCCGATGCGGCCAATCCGCTTGACAATAGCGCGGTTCATCCTGAATCGTATCCAATAGTCTCGGCAATGGCTACCGACTTGCAATGTTCCGTGGGTGATCTCATCAAGCAACCCGAGCTGCGGAAGAAAGTAGTGCGGAAAAAATATATTACTGAAACGGTGGGTGAATTTACCATCGATGATATCCTGAAAGAGCTGGAGAAGCCGGGTCGGGATCCCCGGGCGCCCATCGAAGAGTTCCGGTTCGAAGAGACGATCAAGACCATGGAGGATCTGAAGCAGGGCATGACGGTGCCGGGTATCGTCACTAACATCACCAATTTCGGGGTGTTTGTCGACATCGGCGTCAAGCAGGATGGGCTGGTGCATATCTCGCAGCTGAGCAATACGTATGTGAGTGATCCCAACTCGGTGGTGAAGTTGCAGCAAAAGGTCATGGTGACCGTATTGGAGGTGGATGTAGCCCGGAAGCGGATCTCGCTGACGATGAAAACAGCCGGCGGCCAGCGTCCTGGTGGCGGCGGGCGGCCAGGTTCAGGGCAGCGGCCGGCGGATAAGCCGGGTGGTGGAAAGCCTGCGGCCGGCAAGAGCGCACCAAAGGAAGAGACACCGGATTCCTTTCAGGCTAAGCTGATGGAGCTCAAGAAGAAGTTCAAGTAGTGCTGCTACGGTACCGCTTGTGGCGACCGAGATACATGTCGAGCAGCACGAAGCCCATGACTACGGAGATCAGCATAAACAGGCTGATGTAGGTGCCGTTGACGTATTTCGAGGGATCGACCGAGTTCAGCTTCCCGAGGCCCAGGCTGGGGGTGTTAGGAAGCAGGTTTGAGGAACCGTTGCCTCCGGCCCAGTGGAACTGCGACACGATATAGACGAAGAAGCCGAGGATCAGGGTCAGGAAGAAGGCGCCGATACTGCGGATGATGTTTTTATTGATATAGGTTCGGGTGGCCGGAGCCACGTGATAACGGGCGATCTCCTCCATAACGTTGCGGGTAAAGCGCATAGAAGGAGCGTCCAGTTCGGAGGCGTTGAGCAACTGGTGTACGTTCAGCAATTCCGCGTATTTCTCCCGCCACTCCCGGTGGTTGGCCACGAGCTCGTCGATCATCGATCTTTCCCCGGGTGTGGAGAGTCCATCGATATATTCCCAGAGACGCTCTTCCATTGATTGTTCAGCACGCATATCAATATGAATTAAGTTCAAAATTAAAATTCTTTTCCAGTTTCTCTTTCAATCGGTGCCGGGCGCGGTGTAGCTTGACCTTTACGGTATTCGGCTCATAGCCCATGATCCGGCCGATCTCTTCCAGGCTTTGTTCGCCCTTATAAAACAAGGTGATCAGCTGGGCGTCGTCGGGGCTCAGGAGACGGATGGCCTCGTTGACAACGGCGTGTCGCGATTTTTGTTCTATGACATTCGCATTAAAGGACGACTCCCGGTTCTCGAGGGTGACGAGGGTCCTTTCGTTGTCGATCGAGGTTGTAGCCAGCTTTTTCTTTCGAAGGAAGGTGATACAGCTGGTACGGACGATCGTATAGAGCCAGGTGCTGAATTTGGACTCTCCGCGGAAATCGGCCATGGAGCGATAGGCTTTGACAAAGATGTCCTGGCTGATCTCTTCGGCGTCTTCGCGGTTGTCGGTGAACCGGAGCACGAGGGTGAACACAAATTGCTGATACCGCTGGACCAACTGTCCATACAAAGCCTGCTCTCCTTGCAGGACTCTTTTAATAATCTCTGTATCAGTGAGTTCAATATGCGTCACGTCAAATAAGACTACCGGTGATCCCGGCAGGTTACAAAGAAAGATACAAAAAATAAATCGGGGCCTGCTGTAACCCGGGTGTTTCGTGGGTAGTCTGAGGTGGTATAAAAGTTAATACTATGGGACCTGATCAATTAGTTTTCTTATGGATGATACTCATGACGCTCAGCATATGTGCGGTCATTTTTGGAAACCGCTATATCCGTACCCGGGAGAATATGGCGATGATCGAAAAGGGGATGGACCCCAAGCTTAAGCCGGAGCGGCCGCGGCCGGCGCCTTTCCGCAATCTCAAATGGGGGTTATTGCTGGTAGGTGCGGGGGCGGGGCTTTTGGTAGCCTATTTGCTGGATAATACCTTGTTGTATAAGGTCGGGCATTATGTGAGCAAATGGGACAATGGCGATTATGAGGTCAACGGCGC
>DASYZH010000234.1:0-3709 GCA_035946435.1 Puia sp.
CGTCCGCGCCGAACCGTATCTCACCGGGCTGATCATCGGCGCCGTTTATCATTTTTACAAGGCATCGCGTGCCAATCGGGCCGCGGTCTCACCCGCAGAAGACTCCTGGTTCCCGCGACATCGTTTGTCTCTCCCGTGGCACATCCTGGCTGGCAGTTTCCTCGCCGGCTGCGCTTGCATGACCAAAGGCCCTTTTGTTTTGATCACCATCGGCGCGGGTTTTCTGCTGGACTGGATCTGGGGCAAGGAATGGGATCAGTTTCGCCATCTCCGCTGGTGGCTGGCCATTGTGCTGACGTTGGTCTTCGTGCTGCCGGAGCTCGTGTGCCTGTATCTGCAGTTCGACCGTCATCCCGAGAAGCTGGTATATGGTCATACCGGTGTATCGGGTATCCGCTTTTTTTTCTGGGATAGCCAGTTCGGCCGGTTCTTCAACACCGGCCCCATCAAAGGCAGCGGCGATCCTTTTTTTTATTTTCATACCGTGCTGTGGGCGTTTCTGCCGTGGTCGCTACTGCTGTATGCGGCTATCCTGCGCAGACCGCGTCGGCATGTGCCCGGCGAGCTGATCTGTCTCGGCGGTGCGCTGGCCAGTTTCCTGGTGTTCTCGCTCTCCCGTTTTCAGCTGCCGCACTATCTCAATATTCTTTTCCCCTTCTTTTCCATTCTGACAGCAAGCTACCTGTATGGTGTTCATCGGCGTGGGACGCGCAAGACCATCCGTATCCTGCAGGAGGTGATCAATGTCCTGCTACCCCTTCTTGTCCTGCCGCTATGCTGGTTCTTCCGCTTCAACGGCTGGCTGCTCGTGATGGTCGTAGTGGCCGTGCTCGCGATCGCGCCCTTTGTGCTTTTCCGGTCCCAGGACTTGTCGGCACCTATCGCCCGTAGTTTCTGGATGTCGATGCTCGTCTTTGCGTTCATCAACTTTATCTTCTATCCCGCGATCCTGCGTTACCAGGCGGGTACACAGGCCGGCCGCTACCTGGCGACGCATCCCAAATTGAGGGCCGAAACGTTCTCGGACCTGGGCGGTACACCCGTAGCTTATCTGCTGCGGGAAGCGCCCATTAGCTATTCTTTTGAATTCGACGCTCCGGGCATGGTGGTCAAATTGCCGGTCGATAGCTTACCGCGCATTGTGGGGGGGATCATTGTCTTCGCCCCCACGAGCTTCCGCGACACGCTGACCGCGAAAGGCTTCCGCGTCACACCGATCCAACATTTCGATTTCTTCCATACCAGCCAGCTTACCGGGGAATTCATCAACTACCGCACCCGGGCCAACGTCCTCACGCCCTGGGAGTTGTACAGGGTGGCACACTAAAACAAGGGCCCGCGGAGCGCCGCGGTCGGTCCGGAGTTTAGCCTTCCTGCTCGTCCGCACTGGGGCCATAGCTGCCGGGGATCGGGATGTCCAGCAGCCGCAAGAATACGCCTAATTGCGCCCGGTGGTGAACGATCTGACAGTAGGCCAGCCGGATAATCTCCCCTTTGGTTGCCACTTGGAAGACCTCTTCGCCGTTCCGGAGGGTCCAGGTCTCATCCAGCACTTCTTCCCGGACACTCGCCAGGTGTTCGCGGCCTTCCGCCAGCGACCGTTCGAAGTATTCCATTAGCTCGGCAGTGTTGTGAACTTCCTCCTGTTCATAGGGGTTGCTGGCAAAATCCAACCCATCCGTAGTCACCGCCATGGTCACCCAACCCGGCAATTCTGCGATATGGGTAGCCAGCCGCTGGATGGTCATGCTTTTTGCATGCGGCTGCCAGTTGAAGTAGGCGGTAGGGATGCGTTCGAGCATTTTTCGCGTAGTTTGGGCTTCTTGGTCCATTTCTTTTAAAAGTGGAGTGATTGTTGACATAAAGGAGATATTAGTTGTGAGAACAAAGTAACTGCCGGGAGGTGACAGCCTTATGTCAGGAGGGGCGGTGCAGAGATTCGCCGCGGGCAAAACTTAACATTGCCTTTTGGGCCACATGTGTTAAATTTATATTATCAAATTATTACCAAAAACATTATTCGTATGTCTCAACAAGAAACAGTAAATCCTATGTCTCCTGATAAAAAGCAAGTGCGGAAGGAGATCGGGGAGAAACTGGCGGGTGCCCTGGCCGAGTATAAACAGGAACTAGGTGAAAAGAAACTGGCCACACGTGTCAAGGAAGTAAGCAAGCTGATCAGTCGCGATCTGCTGAAGATCAGCAAGAAGCAGAGAAAGCACGACAGAAAATCGAAAACCAAGGTCAAGCTGGCTAAAAAGACCACTAAGAAAACGACCGCGAATCAATAAGCGTTTTGAAACAAAAAAAGTCCGCCGCCCGGCGGACTTTTTTTATGCGCTGCCTTCAACCGGCGGCGAACTTCGTTGTTAAGAATTTTTTCACCTTTCGGTAAGGGAGAATAACGGAAATTTACAGATCAAATCATTTCATTATGGCCAGCTTCGGAGATTTAAAGCCCAACACGTATTACCTGATCCAGGTAGATGCAGATTCCGACATTGAACTCGTGTCGATGATCCTGCAGACAAAAGAGACCGTATTGTTACGCAGCTTCCTGCCGCAGGCCGAGGACTTCTTCAAATATCTCGACGAGCCGATCTTCAAACTGGTGGAAGAGGTGGACGAAGAGACGGCGCAGCAGCTGGAAAGTCTGTATCCGCCTGCAAGCGAAGAACAATTCTACGAAGAGGAAGAGGAAGAGTAGGCTTCTTCGGGTCGAATGTCAGAAATTCAGGAGGATCACTAGTAGCACGATCGCCGTCAGCACGGTATACAGGTAGTCTTTTTCCAGGAGATAGCCTATGATGGAAAAAGCGATGCGCGCGATGGGGGTGGCGATAAGGAGCAGGAGTCCCAGCTGTATCAGTGGCTGGCCTTCTCCCCGCATCACCGCTTCCCACATCAGCCGGGGATTGCGCATCTTGTCCGGCTCTCCGCGGAATTCCGTGTATGCCGGCAGCTGATGGCCGTGGCGAAAAAGGTAGACGATCCCGCCGGTGAGCACCACCAGCGAGGCCGAAATGACACCATAGCGCAGAAGATAGCCGATCACCTTCTCCATGTCCGTGTCCCGGAAGCGTTTTCGTTTTTGTTCCATGTTCATTTCCTTTTGCTTCCCGCCCCGCCGGGGGGCATTAGATCTTATGCGTGATACCGTTGTAGATCATCTCCACCGCCAGGACGAAGATCACGAAGGCAAATACGATCTTGAGGCTGGGTGTCCTGGCCTTCGTGAGTACCCGCGTCCCGACGAGCGCCCCGCCCAGAACGCCCAGCATTACGGGCATGGACAGGCCGGGATCGATATACCCGCGCTGGAGGTAGACGCCCACACTTGCCGCGGCCGTAACGCCGATCATAAAATTGCTGGTAGTCGTAGACACCTTGAAGGGGATGCGCATCACATTGTCCATGGCGATCACCTTGAGTGCGCCTGAGCCGATACCCAGCAACCCGGAGATGATCCCCGCGATATTCATCATGAAAAAGCCGCCTACGACGTTCTTGACGAAATAAGGGATCTTTCCTTCCGCCGTCGGCATCGTGCTGTTCAAGCGTAATTGTGCCGCCAGCACACCCGAGGGGCCCGTGGTGACGGGATCGGCCAGCCGCGCAAAGGAGAGCCCGGCCGAAATGATCAGGACGACGCCGAACAGAATGGCGATAGCCTCCGTAGGCATATAGGCGGCCAGCCAGGCCCCGGCTA
>DASYZH010000235.1:0-17867 GCA_035946435.1 Puia sp.
ATGGTAGGAGACCTCTACGGGAACCGTGACCCCTTTGACCTTAATCGTATAAATGGGTATGCTTACATCCGTCGTTCCGGTGTAAGGACTCACCGGAACGTCCGTGAATTTCATCAGGGCGGAGGCATTAGGAGAAGGAGGAATAACCGAAGGGATATAGGGCGAATTCACGTCACTTTGGGCGTGAATGGCGCCAAACGGTATGCTGCCCATAATAAACAAAAAGGCTAACCGCTTCAATCGACCGGGAGAACAAACCATAAAAAAAGATATTGCTGGCATTGAATTGAATTAAAATGCATAACCGACTCTGAACAAAATTGGCTGCGTCTGCGGCACCTGCTGATAGCTCAGAAAATCCCACAACAAACTCACCGACGTCTTCTTGAACACCCGATTCTTCAGCGACACGGTCTTGGTCACACCGATGAGCCCGCTCTTCGTCCAGTCCTGAATTAGCCTCAGGTTCTGAAAGGAAGCGAACGGGGTCGTATAGTTGTACTCGAACCCGCCGGTAGCCGAGAAACTCGCCTTGATATGGATCTGCAGAAAGCTCCGCAACCCCACGCCCTGATTGGAAAAAGCGATATGTTGAATACCATTCCCCCAGCCCAGTTTGTAGCTGGCGCCGATGCCGATCACATTTTGGTGCCCGAGCTTATAGCCCAGCGAAGCGCCGAAATCCGTGACCATCGGGAAATAATAGTTGGTATGTGTGGTCTGGAAATCCGCACCGTATTCGAGCCGCTTCCAGAAGGTCTTCGTCTTTTGATCATTTGGCTTGAAGTTGGGCATGTCCATATTGCCATTGCCTGTTCCCAGTGAGCTGAGCTTGCTCTTGTAGGTGTCGAGCTGCGACTGCGCGTTTTGCAGGTTGGATTGCAAGGCTCCCTCTCCCGCCGAGAGCCCGCCGGCACCGCCACCCGAAGCCTCCGAACCGCCGACGCCCGGACCAGAAGCGCCGGACGCCCCCGAAGCTCCGCTGCCCGTCTGCGCCTGTACCAGCGCCGCCACCTGCGCCTTGGTCTGTAGCCCGCTGATGGCCTGTGGAGCGCTATAACTTCCGGGCACACTGAACAGGCCCCCGAGCATCGAATTGCTTTTCATAAAGGTCTGGAAGGCGGGCAACCGGCCCAGCACCGCCAGCGCCTTTTGCGTCAGCTGGTCGGGACTAGTCCACATCTCCTTATACTGACGGAGCTCCTGCGAGTAATAGTAGACCTGCTGGTTCATCCCGCCGTAGAGCTTCGACAACGGCCCCGCCGTCAGTCCATGCTGAGCCAGGTATTGCCCGATGAGCTGTTTACGCTGCTGCAGGAAGGCCTGCACCTGACTCGCGTCGCCCATCTTCGCCGGCAAGGCCTGCAGCTGTGTGCCGGCACCCTGAAGATTGGACTGCAGCTGTGGCGAAAGCCCGGAAACGCCAGTCTGCTGTGCACTACCGCCAAGTAACGACGGGTTTTGCTGCAGGAACTTCACCGAACCCTGGAGCGAATCCAGGTAGGCCGGATACACGCCGGAAAGGCCTTGTTTGCGCGAACCCGTATCCTGCCTGATCTGCTGCTCCAGCGCCGCATACCGCTGCGCGCTGCCGGCAAAAAGCGCCTGCGAACCCGCCGGGTCGATCACGGCCAGCTTGCGTTGCAGCTTCTGCTCGCGGGCCTGCATCTTTTGCAGGTAGCTTTCGGTGACATTAGTGAGCTGCCCGTTTAGACCGGCCGCCTTTCGTTGGATACGGGCCAGCAGCTTACCGGGAAACCCGGTCACCTTACCCGCCACCGAATCGATGGTTTGCGCCTGCGTCGTGGGCAGTCCCAGCCCAATTGTTATTACTCCTATCAGGAAGAACTTCCTCATAACCGATCGATTAATGTTTGGTATCTTTTTCCAACCGCTCATGTTCTTTCTTCAACGCCTTCACTTGCTTGTCCAGCTGGATCACATACAGCGTCAACTCCTCGACCTTTTTCAATAGCAGAGCCTGATTTTCTCCCACATCCTGGCCATCCTTTCTGATCTCTTCGGCCGAGGGCAATTCCGGTAAATGCTGATGCTCCGCGATATATTTCTCCAGCTCGGGGAGACTCATCAACCGGTAATTCCGTTTGAATACATAATCCGGCCAACTGCCTTGTGGCTTCGCGACTATCTTCGTAAAAATGGCTGTTCCATTTACCGCCAGCTTATACCCCTGTGGATTGCTCGTCCCGATGGCGATATTGTCCAGCGAGTCGTATGTAGTACCTCCGGAAAACTGCCAGCGCGACGCCCCGCCAATCCCGGTGCCCACCGATGTCCAACCGCCGCCAGCATAATATTGAAAAAGGCTGCTGTCTGTATTGTATAACAGCAACCCGTTTTGCAGATCGGTACTCGCGATCGCATTCCGTTGCACCGTCGTCAGCCGCGGCAAGAGCACACCCGTATTGGTGCTCACCACATCCAACGCCGCTTGCGGAGTAACCTGAGCTTGGGTTAAGCTGTTGGTAAATCCAGTGGTGTTTATCTGAGTCCGGCCGTTGTACAGCACGGTGATGGCATTCGAACGGCCGGAGGTTCCAGCGTTTCCTATCGCAAATAAAGGGTATCCGGCATAAACGGCATAGCCTCCACTCGGGTTATAGCTCAAAGTGGAGAAGTCGACGTTAGAATGTCCAAGTACAGTCCCGTTAGGTGTTCGGTTGACCAGGTTTGCACCGGCGGTGAATTGGGCATTTCCACCAAATTGGTTACTATCTCCGATCGCCACCGAATACATGGAGGCAGCTTGCTCCTGCAGCGCCTTGCCTGCGATCAAATCCACCCCGAGACCATTCATCGAGAGGTCCGACCCATTGACGTAGGACATAGACACATTTCCCTGAATATTGCTATTCGTATCCGCACTTATAAATGAATTGCCCACCGAAGTGTTCGGACCGATAAAATGAACCCCATTTCCGGTGATATAGCTACCATAGATGGAAACACCCGAGTCCACGATTCCCGACTGGTCGGCAAAGATGGTATTATATAACTGGCCATGGATCGCACCTGGCGTGCCCAGTATGAGGCCCGTGGTATGCTCATAACCATTATAGGAGATCGGGCTTTTTGTCGTATCGACGCCGCCGGGGCTACCGATCTGCAAGTAGCCCATCTTACCATAATAGAGTAACCCTGGCTTTCTGTTAGGCACGCTTTGGTCCATTGTCGTCCCTGATGTTAGATCTCCGTTGTCGTACATCCGGAACACGGGCTGGTTCACCGGATCATTCACCGACCCGCCTATCGAATATTGATGCCCATTCAAGTATTGATACCGGTTGGAACCAAAACTGTGTGGCCCGGCCCCTGCGATAGTATCACCCAGAGCAATCCCGCCCGCCGCCTGTCCCAGTCCCTGTCCGGCAGTCAAACTACCTGTCGGTATAATCCGGTAATACAATCTTCCACTCGAATCGCTCACCAACATCCGAGGCTGAACATTGCTGCTGTCATTAGCCAACCCCGCCATTCGCACACTACCTGTCGTATGCAGTTGCGCCGTCGGCGAGTCGGTTCCAATTCCTACATTGCCGATCGCCGATATCGTCATCCGCTCCAGATCCTTCGTCCGGAATGCCAGCCGGTTGCTGTCCACCGTACCTACGAAACTCGTGTCCCCGCCCGTAGCGCTATTACCCGTCGTCGACCAGAAATAATTCAGCGACTGTACCCCGACGTTGGCCGAGGCCGTAGCAATGGTTCCGATGGCATCCGTTGCCTTGGCCGTGATCTGGTAGCTTCCGGGATCGGGGTCCACCCAGGTCATGGCATAGGGTGCTGCATCGACCTCGCCGATCTTGGTCGTATCCGCGAAGAATTCGACCTTGGCGATCGTGCCCCCGGTTTCCGAGGCCGCGGCCGAGAGGGTAAAATTGCCGCCCTCCGACTGAACGATACCATTTGCCGGGGCAGTCAACGCGATCACCGGAACACCTACGTTTGCCGATCCGGGGAATACCTGCAATCCACTGATAAAAGCGAACAAAGCGCTGCTGGTCGCATTAACCCATATTCGAATGGTCCCATTGGAATCCGGTTGTACATGCGTGAAAGTGACACCCTGCGTGGTATTGTTGTAGGTATTCAATTGTTGGCTCCCCGCTAAGCCGGCCCCGGCTACTGTGTATTGGGTGTTACCGGTGTAATACTTATCGTTGCCGCTCATTCGCAGGATATAAGTACTGTCCTTATTCAGCCCGCTCAGCAATAGTTGCGGCACTGCCGCATTGTAGAGCGCCAGGTTGTAGCCGGAGCCATTGTACTGCAACCAGGTATTGACCATCACAGCATCCGGAAAATACACCCCTGGCGACGCCCCCCCATAGTTGTATTCGCAGGAAGGAACGCCATTTGGCGCCCAGTTAGCCGGGCTGATGGAACTAATGGTAATGCCACCCGCCGTGGCCGTCTGGGCCGCTGAATAAGGATCACCCGACAGATTGGTCCAGCCGGATGCCGTACTGGGACCGCCAAAGCTAAAACTGGCTAGCTGGGCGACCGCCCTGTTCATACCTGTCAAAGCCAACAGCACGAATAACCAAAACGACTTTGTCAAATTTGTCATAGATAAAATTCTAAATAGTGTTAATTGCGATGCTTAACCGCGGCGGACGCAGCCAGCTTTCTTTTTTTCAACTGTTCATTTTGTTCCGTCAATGTCTTCACTTCCTTATCCAGCTCGATCACATACAGCGTCAGCTCCTCCACCTTTTTCAACAATGCAGCCTGATTTTCTCCCATATCCTGACCCTCCTTGCTGACGGTCTCGGCCGAAGCCAATTCGGGCAGGTGCCGGTGCGACGCGATGTATTGTTCCAACTCGGGGAGACCCGGCAACCGATAATCCCGTTTGAAAACATAATCCGGCCAGTTTGCCGCACTCGTGACCTTAATTTTTGTAAAGATGGCCGACCCGTTCACCGCCAACATATACCCCTGTGTATTGCTCGTCCCGATGCCTATTTTGTCCAGCGAGTCGTACCCGGTAGCTCCGGAAGCCAGCCAGCGCCCCGACGCGATAGACCCGCTGACCGCCGATGCCCATGCGCCGCCGGAATAGAATTGGAAAAGGGCACTATCCGTATTGTAGAGCAGCAACCCGTTCTGCAGATCGGTGCTCGCGATCGCATTTCGTTGCGCCGTCGTCAGCCGCGGCAAGAGCACACCCGTATTCGTACTCACCACATCCAGCGCTGCCTGCGGAGTCACCTGTGCCTGTGTCAGGTTATTGGTAACGCCCGTCGTATTGATCTGGGTGCGGCCATTGAACAGTGTCGTGACGGCGTTGGAATGTGCCCCCCCTGCCATGTTTCCTATAGCCAATATCGGATAGCCGGCCAGCCTGGGAGCCGCGGCTCCCCGGGTTCCAGTGTAGCTCAAGGTGGAGAAGTCGACGTTACGGTTTCCAAGAACAGTCCCGAAAGGCGTCCGGTTGACCAGCCACGCACCAACTGTGACTTGACCGGTTCCGCCGAATTGGCCAACCTCCCCAACCGCCAGTGAATAAGAGGAGGTATCCATCGTTTGCTGGGTACCACCTATAATGATGTCCATGGTGGTAGGCTCTGCTATAAAGTCAATCCCCCCGATGATCAACGAATAAGTTATCGGTCCGCTATATTGGCCGGAGGAAGCGCCATTTCCACCCTGTACGAGCGAATACCTGATGTAATTCGTATCGCCACTGAGCCAAAAACCGGTGCCATTGAAATAGCTGCCATCGATGACAAAACCGGAATCCACCAAACCGCGTTCACCGTCATTATCGTTTGAATAGACACTATTGCTTATCTGGCCTTTCATCGTGCTGCCGAAAATGCTTAGCAATAGACCCGAAGTGTGCGTTCCAAATCGTGTTAACACACTCTTTGTCGTATCGATCAATTTCGAAGGGCCGATCTGTAGGTAATCCATTTTGCCATAATGGAGAAGCCCCGGCTGTAGGGGGGCAGTCTTTATGCTGTAGTCCATCGTTGTCCCCGCCGTGAAATCTCCGTTATCGTACATTCGGAACACAGGCCGGTTCACAGGATCATTCACCGACCCTCCGAACGAATACTGATGTCCATTCAAGTATTGATATCGATTAGAACCAAAACCATGTGGTCCAGTCCCGGCTACACTATCCCCCAACGCGATCCCCCCCGCCGTTTGACCCAATCCCTGTCCGGCGCCCAAACCACCCGTCGAAATGTTCCGGTAATACAATCTTCCGCTCGAGTCGCTCACCAACATTCGCGGCTGCACATTACTACTATCATTCCCCATCCCCGCCAGTCGCACGCTCCCTGTGGTATGCAGTTGCGCCGTCGGTGAGTCCGTCCCGATCCCCACATTCCCGATCGCCGATATCGTCATCCGTTCTATATTCTTCGTCCAGAAGGCCAGCCGGTTACTATCCACCGTCCCCAGGAAACTCGTATCCCCGCCCGTGGCGATATTACCCGTTGTCGACCAGAAATAATTTAGCAACCGAACCCCTACATTCATCGAAGCAGAGGAAATGGTCCCGACACCATCCGTCGCCTTGACCGTGATCTGATAGCTCCCGGGACCGGGGTTCACCCAGGTCATCGTATAGGGCGCTGCATCCGCCTCTCCGATCTTGGTCGTGTCGGCATAGAACTCGACCTTGGCAATCGTGCCGCCGGTCTCCGAGGCCGCGGCCGAGATAATGAAATTGCTGCCTTCCGATTGAACGACACCATTGGTCGGGGCAGTCAACGCGATCACCGGAACAGGAATGTTCGCCGATCCGGAATACACCTGTACTCCACTGATAAATCCGTACAAAGAATTGCCGGTCGCATTGACGTATATACGGCTGGTCCCACTGGCATCCGGTTGGACATGCGTGAAAGTAACACCCTGAGTCGTATTGTTGTAGGTGTTCAGCTGTTGACTGCCCGCCACGCTGGCGCCGGCTACCGTATACTGGGTGTTACCCGTGTAATATTGGTCGCTACCGGTCATCCGCAGGATATAGGTACTGTCAGCATTCAGCCCGCTGAGCAAAAGTTGCGGCACTGCTGCATTGTAAAGCGCCAGGTTATAGCTGGAACCATTGTATTGCAGCCAGCCATTGGCCATCACACCAGCCGGAAAATACACCCCCGCCGAAGCACCTCCGGCGTTGTACTCAGAAGAAGGAACACCATTCGGCGCCCAGTTGCCTGTACTGATAGAGCTAATGGTTATACCACTTGCAGTAGCGGTCTGCACCGCCGAATAGGGATCGCCGGGGAGATTGGTCCAGCCGGATACCGTACTGGGACCGCCAAAGCTAAAGCTCGCCAGCTGGGCCACAGCGCTGTTCGCACTCGCGAGAGCCAGTAGCACGAATAACGACAGCGATCGTCTCAATTTTGTCATAAATAAGTTTTGCGAACGGCAACTATTGAGGGTAAGACAATACCCACCCTCTCCGTGCAAGCCGGTTCTTTTGATGTGTAGACAAAGTCATTCAAGCCGCGTCAAGCCGCGGGGGCACCGAAGATCAGCCGGGATCAGCCATTGGAAGAATGTCGTCGGAAACAAACAGATGCAATACTGAAAGTTGGCGGGGCACGCAGTGGGCCGCGTATGAGGAGACAGTATTCTCTCATCAGGAAGTGGTTTAGGAGTTGTAAAAGATGTTTAGGAAAAAAAGGGTGGGATTTCTATCAATGGAAATTAAATAAAACTTTTAGAAATTCCAAATGCCGCAAAAAGGATCCAGCGCAAAAACGTCTACGCATGGGGTTTTTCCAGGGCAATTTTTATCATCCTCTAGCGTGTCGATTTTCTTGATCAGCGTGTCAAAAACTCGCCTCCCTCGTGTTGAATTCGTTGATAAGCGTCTTAGTGCACCAAATTTTCGTGCGCACCCTTTTGGTGCCGGAATTCTAAGTAAATTTAGGGGTAAACACCTAGACTATTTACGCGGTAATCTTTGCTGTTATAATTATAGCTCGCCTCAGGTCTGTTATTGCAAGGTTACTTCTTTTCCTTTGATTAACTAAACGCACCTGCAACATGTTATGTGGATCAAGATTGGAATTCAATTGGCCCATCCCCATACAGTCATATAGGGGCCGCTCACTGCCGCATGGGGCAGCCGTGATCCCGGTGATCCGGCAGCCTTGGCAAAAGCATTTTGCGCTGCCGACGCGCCGTCCATCCTAACCGACGCAACCGGCGCGACATCAAGGTCGGCTGCTGGCTCCACAACTTTCCTGCTAATCGCCGACTTATACCGAGTCATACGCACTGGCCTGCCACTCGACTATGGAGACGCGGGCCTATGCGGTCGCGCGGCGGGCTTTCTCCCAGGCGGCGCTCTGGTTGCCTTTGAGATAGCGGAAGAACCCGCGGATAGCGCAGTAGTTCATAAAGGCAAAGTAATAGGCCAGCTTCACCGGCTTGATCCGGCGGAGCGAGGGCCGGAGGGCGGCAAGGAATGCCAGGCCATAGAAGCAGCATTGGGCGATGAACAGGATGGTGTAGCCGAGGCCGGCGCCGCGGATGGCCAGCATGCCGCCGGCCAGGAAGGCCCCGATGAGACAAAAAGGGCTGACGGCCCAGCGCAGTACGCGATGCGAGATATAGAGAAAGGAAAGCCGGGGATGACGCCAGAAGGCGAATAGGCCCTTCAGCATGCCGATGGACTGGAAGCCGCCGGCGGCTATCCGGACCTTTCGTTTTTGTTCGTCGATGATAGAAAAGGAGGGCAGCTCCATGGCGCATGCGCCGGGCTCATAGGCGATGCGGTAGCCCCTTTGGGTGACTTTCATGGAGCTGACGAAGTCATCGAGGATCACGCCTGTGTCGATGGGTTCATACAGGCTGCGCCGGTAGGAGAACAATTCGCCGGCTGCGCCGACCACCGAATAGCAGGCGGCATCCACTTTTTTGAGAAAGGATTCGTACTTCCAATAGAGGCCTTCCGCCTGGCCTACCTCGTCACCGCCCGTGGATGTCAGCACTTTTTTCTCGCCGGCTACACCGCCGATGGTTGGGTCCTGGTAATGGCGAACGATCTGGCGGATGGCATCCCGGTTGAGGACGGTATTGGCGTCGCTGCAGACAAGGATATCTTTGGTGGCTTCGCTTACGGCACGGTTGAGGGCGGCGGACTTGCCCTGCCGTTCGGACCGGTGGAGGGACCGGATGGCGGGATGGGCCAGGACGATGGCCTGTGTCCGGTCCGTACTGCCGTCGCTGATGAACAGGAATTCTATTTTGTCGCCGGGGTAATCAAGCTCCAGGCAATTGGCAATTTTTTCCCCGATGCAGTCTTCCTCGTTATAGGCGGCTACGATAAAGGAGACGCCGGGCAACTGGTCGTCGGCGGGTTCGGGAAGATCGGCGGTCCTGGGGGTGATCAGCCGCGCAATGACGGCATAACCGGCGTAGTTGTATAGGACTACGGCGCAGCAGGCGAGGAACAAAATGAGCCAAAATACCATGAAAATGAAATATATTGGGCACAATATTAGGGGATAGAAAGTGTTAAAGCAATATGGTTCTGGATAAAATAATATACTGGTGTTTTTTAGTGGTTTTTGTGTATTGTGCGGGATCGGTTATGTATTTGTTGCTCCTTTCACTGGCGGGACGGCTTTTTTCGCGGAAGCGGATGGATAAATTGCCGGCTGATCCGGAGAAACGGCGGATAGCCGTGTTGGTGCCGGCCTACAAGGAGGATGGGATCATTCTCTCTACGGCCCGGAATCTGCTGGATCAGTCCTATCCGGCCGGCAGCTACGGGGTGTATATCCTGGCGGATTCGTTCCAGCCGGAGACAGTCCAGGCCTTGCGGGCGCTGCCGACACGTGCGTCGCTTTTGGGGGCGTCGCATTTGGAGGGGTCGCATTTGGAGGGGTCGCCGTCACAGGCGTCGCATTTGGCGGTGCTGGAGGTGGCTTTTGAAAAAAGCACCAAGACCAAATCGTTGAATGAGGCTTTTAGACGCATCACCGAGCCCTGGGATATCGCGTTGATCTGTGATGCCGACAATATGCTGGCCCCCGATTTCCTGGAGCGGATCAATGCCGCTTTTGGTGCTGGCGCGCGCGCAGTACAGGGGCGCCGGGTGGCTAAGAATCTCGATACTTCGTTTGCGGTTCTGGATGCCTGCAGCGAGGGGATCAACAACCATATTTTCCGGAAGGGGACCTATGCCCTGGGACTTTCTTCGTCCATCATCGGTTCGGGCATGGCCTACGAATACGACCGCGTCCGCCGCATCCTTGGCGAGATCAGCGCCGTGGGCGGGTTCGATAAGATCCTGCAGCTGATGATCGTGAAGGAGGGCATCCGCATCCACTACCTGGAAGACGCTCTGGTCTTCGACGAGAAGGTGGACAATCCCTATGCCTTCGAGCAGCAGCGCAAGCGGTGGCTGTCTAGCCAGTTCATCTATCTGCGCCGGTTTTTCGGCGAGGCTTTCGTGCAGTTGTTCCGGGGAAATCTCAGCTTTTTCAATCTGGCAGTGGCGAATAACCTGATCCTTCCCAGGGCGTTCCTTTTTGCCTTGCTGCCGCTCGTGGTCATTGCCGGTTTTTTCATTTCACCGAATTGGGGTCTGGGGGCTGCGGCCATGGCCCTTGTATATGGGTGTGCCTTGCTGCTGGGGATACCCCGCGAGGTATCCAATAAGGATCTGGGTCTCGCCATAATGCGGTTGCCGAAGGCCGTGACGATCATGGTCCGGACGATCTTCAAGCTCAAGGATTCGAACAAGACATTCATCCACACCGTGCATACGAAGACCGAGATCAGCAATTCCATCCTCAAGGAGAAGGTGAAGTGATCTTTTTTTCAAGGAGATCGAAAAGCGTACTATCGACGTCCATATCTACTTTTCGGGCAAACAGTTTACCGGAGGCAAGCATTTCGGGAAGGTCTTTACTGGTCAGGACCCTGGGATGGCCTTTTGTTTGTCCTCTCCAGTCCACATAGACCAGGCATTCCCGGATCTTATCCCTGAAGGAGGAGTTGTAGAGAACGGTGGCAAAAATGAATTCGTCGGCTCCCCAGACATATCGGAAAAAACGGTCTACTTCGGGATGGCGACCGATGAAGTCCAGAAAATAAGCAGCCGCTCCCCGGGTGAGGGTAAACCAGTTTGACCGGCCGACCAATTTAAATCCTTCCAGTGGGAATTTCCTGGGTCCGAGGAAGCGGTTGACCCATTTTTCGAGGCGGAACTTGCCGGGGATGCGCCAGTTGATGAGGTGGTAGCGGGTCACGCGGGTGGCGGCGGACTGCCATTGGTCTTCGATGGACTCGCAGGTGATGAACTCGGCGCCCTGATTTTCGACGATATGGCGGTAGATATCTTCCGCGGAGGCGAGGGGGAAATCCTGGGCGGAGATGACATTGATATAGTCGTAGGCCGGGTTGGGGAGGATGGCCCTGAAGCCATTGATCGTAGCCTGGATGGTGCCATAGCCGGCCCAATAGATCGGAGTCCGATGGGCGACCAGGAAGACGTTTGGTTTTTCCGCGAGGTAGCGGAAGGGGGTGATATCGGTCTTTTTGTCCAGGTGGATATAGATATCGAAGGAGGGGTGAGCGAGTGCGTCGATAAGCCTTTCGAGCTGGGCGGGGTTCTTGTGTGCGAGTATCAGGTGGGCTATCCTCATTTTCAGAAGCATTTATTGTTTAAGGAGCAATTTCCTGGAATTGCCGTAAAGGGTCTTGTAAAAATCCAGCATATATCGCGCAATGGTAGGAACATTCGACCCGATTTGTTTATGGAGGACCCATTGCCAGACCACTGCCGCGATCGAGGCCGTGATCATCGAGCCGATGGCGGCGCCATAGAAGCCGATGTAGAAGAGGCAGGCGCAGTTGATCAGCAATTTAGCGACGAGCGAAAGGGTGTTTAGCAGGAAGCAAAGGCCGGATTTCCCGATGGAGTTGAGCAGGTTGGCTGCCTGGTTCTGCATAGGGCCTATCATGCCGGTGACTACGTACAGCTGGATGATGGGCGCCGAAGCCACATAACGCGATCCGGCGATGATGGTGATCATTAGCTTGGGAAAGATCAGGATGAACAGACCGGTGGGTATGGTAAAGCACAGCAGGGCTGCGACCATGCGTTCGTAGAGATAGCGGACTTTCCCGGGACCCTCTTCGACGGAGGCCATGGATGTTTTCGGGAAGAGGATATCCGCCGCCGCATAGGAGGGGACATCGATCAGCTGGCTAATGCGCGAGGCCGCGTTGTAGTAGGCCACCGAGGAGCCGTCAGGAATGAAACGGGCCGTGAGTACCTGATCGACGTTAGAGAAGACATTGGCGATAAGGCCCGAGCTAAAGATATAGCCCCCGTAGCCGAAGATATTTTTTAGCCCGGCACGGGAAGGATTGAACCGGTGGAACAGGTAGGGCCGGCTATAGAGGTAAATAACGAGAGCGCCCAGGAAAATGCAGCCCGACAGGTAAAGGGAGAGGCGGGGTAGAGAGAAGGGTATTTTGAGGATGGTGTGCAGGACGATGATCGCGAAAAAAGCCAGCTGCCGTACGAAATACCCGGCAAAGACACCTTTAAAGTCCAGGTGAGATTGCTGAACGGCCTCCATGTGCGAAAAGATAACCATGCCTATGAGGCCGGGGATATAGGCTTTGAGCATATCGTCGAGGTCGTGACCCTCATGCAGCCAGGCGCTGAGCCAGTTGCCGAGAAAAAGGATCAGCACAATGAAGACCCCGGTGATCGAGGCGTTGATCAGCAGGGAGGAGGAAGCTATGGCAGATCTTTCTTCTTTTTCCTTGCTGGAGCTGACGAAACGGATATGCGCATTTTTCAGCAGGCTGCTTTTGGTGGTTTCAAAGATAGTAGTCACGACAAGGAACAAGGCCCAGGTTCCCATCTGGCGGGTGGGCAGGCTACGGATGAGGACGATGTAATTGACGAGACCGAAGAGAATGATGGAAAATCGTTGCAGAATGGAATAAAAGGCCGAACGGATCCAGTATGAATTGAGTAGTTTTTTCAAAATGAGAAGACGGTTTGTGCTGGGAATTAGTGCTAGGAATTAAAGATAGATCAGAAATCGTTGAATCGTCAATTTTATTGTAAATTAGGGTATTAAGAAATTCTTTTCATGAGCCGGATGCGTTTTGCCTTGTCGTTTTTTTTGAGCTCTCTATTGCTTTGTGTGATCACCCTATCCTCAGCTGCGCAGACCTCTTCTTCCATCACTCCCCGGTATCTTATGGGCCTGGGCGAATACCAATGTTTCATCATCAATACGTCCACGGGAAAGCTGTATGGGATCAGCGGCAACCTGGTCACCTCCGGTGTCGCGTGGGATGCCGGTGTCGAGGGCCTGCCGGTGCAGGTGGGGGGTGGGCCAAGGCATCATCGGTTCTTTGATGTAGCGTCGGGGATGCACAACAGCCTGGCCATCGATGAGCACGGGGATGTATGGACCTGGGGGGCTAATGGAAATGGGGAGTCGGGTACCGGTACGACGATGGATCTCGGGCTTGCTCCAGTGAAGATCGAGACCGACAGCAGCGGCCGGCCATTTACCGGGGTCGTGCAGGTCGCCTGCTACAGCACGGATCACTGCAATGGGAATCTCGCTGTAAAGGCGGATGGTACTGTTTGGGTCTGGGGTCTTACTACGGAAGGCCTGCGGGGGGATGGCCAAAAGGGGCAGGTGAATACGCGTCCCGTAGAGGTCCATATTCCGGAGGGAAAGAAGATCGTAAAGGTGGTGGGAGGGATGTTTGCCATGGCTTTGGCTTCAGACGGAACGGTGTGGACCTGGGGCGGCAACAACCGAAAAGAGCTGCTGGGCACGAATACCGCCGATTATACGCATCCGCATCGGGTGCCTTTACCGCAGAAGGCAAAGGATATTGCCGGTGGAGCTTATTTTTCTTATGCGTTAAGTGTCAATGGTACATTATACGGCTGGGGCTATTATACGTCTTATATGTGTATCGGAAGGAAGGGGTGGGCGAACCAGGAGCAGGCGCCCCTGCAACCCCGTGATCTTACTGCCGATCTGGGGTTGCCGCATCCCATTGCATCGGTGGTCACCAATAGTGAGTCGACGCATGTGATCCTCACGGATGGCAGTCTTTGGGGCTGGGGAGACAATGCCTGCGGATGTGTAGGCAATGGCCAGGAGCTGGATTATATAAAGCATGTACCGCCCTATGCCTGGAACTGGGGACCCGGGCAGCTGCTTGTCACCAAACCGGTGCGGCTGGCGCCGGCGGTGCATGATTTCGTGCGCATCTTTGGCGGCAACTGCGCGGTATTCTATAGTTATGCCCTAACGGCTTCGGGGCAGCTTTATTCCTGGGGTCGCAATAAATCTTCCGTATTAGGTAACGGGGTGGTCAATGCCACGCCCAATATCAGCGCGGAATATCCGAATTCCTGGGATGTGCCGCTCGCCACACCGGTGGATCCCTTTGGTTTGAAAAGCCACACGGTTGTCACTTCTCCTTATTGTTTGCTGCATCCTGAGGGCCGTTTCTGCAACGAATACCGCGTGCCTCAACCATCCGACTCTCCCGCGGCAGGCCAATAATCCTTCAGGATTAATTCCATGAGAATTTTTATGTGGAAAACCAGTGATTATTCCACATTTGGCTAGGTGAATCTACCTGAAAAGGGCAAATACCAATTACAAGAAAAAATATATCTACTTAGTACCAGTTAGTTATTGGAATTCGAACCAAAATGGGAAACAATTCCCCCCTTCGGGCAAATAAATGGACGTTCTCTTTTTGGTATGGTTCTTGTTTTAAACGAATCCAGTTTTTTAATCCAAATATCCATTGAGTTATATGCTGGAGAACGTTAAAAATCCAATGAAGCCAAGGTCTGCGAGACTTAATTCAATATCCTGTTAAAAATCCGACTATGAAGCCAATTGTACTCTGCTTAGTGATGTGCGCTATTCTCTTCTCTACCGGTTACGGTCAATCGCCGAGATATCAGGTCGGCAATGGTGAATATCAAAATTTCATCCTCGACAATTCCACTCATACTTTATACGGATTAGGTACCGCGGGTAATGGTATTGGTACCAATACCGGTCAGTTCGGCTATGCTATTCCGTGTCAATTCCCAACGCCCACACAAGTCAAGTTCGTTGCTGCCGGTTTGCATACCGGCGCTTGCATCGATATGAGCGGCAACGTTTGGTTCACCGGCGCCAATGAAGACGGGTCGATGGGAAATGGAACGACCACCGGCAATTCAAAGGGGTTTGTACAGGTCACCACCGATTCCCTGGGCAATCCATTTACGAATGTCACGTATCTGTCCATGGCCAGCGCAGTGTTTACAGGCGGCCAGGGGTACGGGGCCTGTATCTTTGCGGTAAAGAGCGACGGTACGCTGTGGGTATGGGGTAACACGCAGGGTGGTTATCGCGGTGACGGGACTTACGGCCGGGTGAATACCCGGCCCGTGCAAGTGCCGTTCCCTGCGGGTACGGTGATCACGAAGGTGATCCATCAAAACGTGGTGATCGCCCTGGATGCCGCCGGTAACGTATGGACCTGGGCAGGTAACGGCCCCAATAACTGTTTGTTGGGCAGCACCAGCCGGACGGACTATATGACGCCCCAGAAATTGGCGCTGCCTGGTCCCGCTAAGGATATCGCGGGTGGCGGCATGTGGAGCTATGCACTGCTTCAAAGCGGCAACCTCTATGGATGGGGGTTGTATCAAGGATATATGGGTGTAGGGGCTACGGCTAGTGAAGGCTGGACCAACACGCCTGCGCCTATCTTGCTGGACGGACAATTGAATCTGCAGGCGCCCATTTCGCAGATCTCCTGTAACAAGACTTCGACCTATGTGATCCTGACCGATGGAACGATGTGGGCCTGGGGTGGCAACGAATGCGGGCAGATCGGCAATGGCCAGGAGGTCAACTGGGCTACCTATACGACCAATCCGTCTCCTGTCGGGGGTACGCTTACCCCCTATGCGTGGGACTGGGATATGAGCAATTGTCAGCTCCAGCAGCACAAGCCAGTGCAGATCGGGGCGGGGCTCAAGTTCGTAGCCCTGTCCTCCGGCGAGGAGACCGTTTTCTACAAATTCGCCGAGGATGCAAACGGGCAACTGTACAGTTGGGGGCGTAACAAGGCCGGTGTTTGTGGTAATGGCGTGATGGATGCCGACTACCAGAATGGGACCATTGCGGCTACCTATCCGAACTCTTTCGACATACCGTGGATCACGGCTGTCAACCCGATCAACCCGCCGACTCCCACGATCCAGAGCACTTCGCCCTATTGTATCTCGAACCCCAATGCCAATGCTTGTAATATCTATAGCATCCCGGCCAATACGCCACCGGTAGCGAATCCCGGTCCGAATCAAAATATCACCGGGACAAGCACGACGCTGGACGGCTCGGGTTCTACCGATAATGTCCATATTACCTATTATCTGTGGACGCAGGTCTCGGGGCCCAGCACGGCGCAGATCGTGATCCCCAGCGGTGCGAAAGCAACGGTGAATAACCTGGTTACGGGGGTTTACAAATTCCAGCTGCGGTGTATCGACAACGGCTGGTTGCGCGACAGCGCCACTTGTACGGTGACGGTCAATGGTGGAGGCCCCACGGTGAATGCCGGCTCCAATCAAACGATCACCCTGCCTACGAGCAGCGTAAGTCTCACGGGTAGTGCTACGGATGCCAGTGGGACCATTTCTACCTATGCCTGGACGGAGGTAAGTGGTCCTTCGAATGCGGCTTTTGCCAATGCTGCCTCGGCTACTACGACTGCCGCTGGACTGGTACAGGGAACCTATGTCTTCAAGCTCACGGCAACGGATAATAATAACGTTTCGGGGAATGCTACGGTCACGGTGACGGTGAATGCCGCGCTCGTGCCGGTTGTCAGTGCCGGTTCCAATCAAGCTATTACGTTGCCGACCAACAGCGTTACGCTGACCGGCAGCGGTTCGGAGGCCGGTGGCAGCATCGCTTCTTTTGCCTGGACGCAGACCGGCGGGCCTTCCACTGCCACATTGAGCAGCGCTTCGGCGGCTACCACTACGGCCGGCAACCTGCAGCAGGGTACCTATACCTTTAAGCTCACCATAACCGATCTCCTGGGCATCACGGCCAGCGCTACGGTGACGGTGACGGTGAATCCCGCGGCTGTTGGTACCCCGGTAGCCAATGCCGGTTCCAATCAGACTATTACGTTGCCGACGAGCAGCGCTACGCTGACGGGCAGCGGTTCGGAGACCAACGGCACGATCGCTTCCTATGCCTGGACGCAAAGCAGCGGCCCTTCCACAGCCACGATCGGTACGGCCACGTCGGCCAGCACCGCAGTGGGAAGCCTGGTTCAGGGTACTTATACCTTTAAGTTGACCGTAACCGATGGATCGGGTGTCACGGCCAGCGCGACGGTGACGGTGACGGTGGATCCCGCAACAGTGACGCCGGGTACCCCGGTAGCCAATGCCGGTTCCAATCAGACTATCACGTTGCCGACGAGCAGCGCTACGCTGACGGGCAACGGTTCGGAGACCAACGGCACGATCGCTTCCTATGCCTGGACGCAGACCGGTGGGCCTTCCACAGCCACGATCGGCACGGCCACGTCGGCCAGCACCACGGTGGGAAGCCTGGTCCAGGGTGCCTATACCTTTAAGTTGACGGTAACCGATGGATCGGGTGTCACGGCCAGCGCGACGGTGACGGTGACGGTGGATCCCGCGGCTGTTGGTACCCCGGTAGCCAATGCCGGTTCCAATCAGACTATCACGTTGCCGACGAGCAGCGCTACGCTGACGGGCAACGGTTCGGAGACCAACGGCACGATCGCTTCCTATGCCTGGACGCAGACCGGTG
>DASYZH010000236.1:0-3463 GCA_035946435.1 Puia sp.
CGCTCCCGCACGAATTCCATGAACAGATCCATCAACCGTTTACCCAAACCCATCCCCCGGTATTCCGGCAGCAGGATAAAATAACGCAGCTGCAAGGCTCGGGAGGAGTCGTTGATGCCTTCCCCCCGGCTTACACCCACCAGGAAACCTACCTTCTCCCGCCCGTGCTCGCAGACCCACACCCGGTCCTTCTCCGGATCATATTGCGCCCCGAATTCTCCCAGTCCTTCCAGCACATAACGCTCGAAACCCAATCCATACTGATTTTCATTGTCATAGATCCGCCCATGCAAATAGGCAATATACCCCAGATCACCAGGTTCAAGTTTCGTACGGATCGTCACGGCGTCTCCGGTACGAATCGTCACGTCTTCCGTTCGGGTCGTAACCGCATCTCTCGCCCGGAGCGCCCCACCGGCACCCCCCGCCGGCGCTTCCATCATCCGCCTTATCGCCCCCATATGCCCCACCAGGGCCTCCCGCTGCTCCTCGTTGAGATGACCCACCAACGAACTGACCTGCTCGTCACTCGCGCCATTCAATTGGGCGAATTCCCGCTGCCCTTTGTCCGTTAACGACAGCAACACCGCCCTGCCATCCTCCCGGCTCTGCCTGCGCGATACCAGCCGCTCCTTCTCTAACCGCTTCAACATCCGGCTCAGATAGCTTTTGTCGATATGCATCGTTTCCATGATTTGCGAAGCCTGGACCGATCCCGCCTTATTCAATTCATAGATCAGCCGCGCTTCGGAAAGACTATAATTGCTATCGAGCAGATGCCGGTTCAATAACCCGATGACATCCGTATACCAGCGGTTAAAAGCCCGCATGTCCTGGATCGGTCTCTTCTTCATGCTCCAAAGATAGGAAAATTAGTTGACGGAGTCCACTAATTATAAATTTCCCTTTTTCATCTCGTCCATGGCAAAATTAGCGGCCCGGGCCGTAAAGGCCATATATAGGATCGAAGGGCTTTGATTGCCGGTACTCGTCATGCACGCTCCATCGGTAACGAATACATTCTTGCAGTTATGAAATTGATTGTGACCATTCAATAAAGATGTTTTCGGGTCTTTTCCCATCCGGCATCCGCCCATCTCGTGGATATCCCGCCCCGGCGCCCAATGATTATCATAGGTATTGATATTCTTCACCCCGGCCTTATCCAGCATCTCCGCGCTTTGTGTCAGAAAATCCTTCAGGAGCTTCTCGTCATTATCATCATAGTCGACTTTCGTAACCAATAACGGGATCCCCCACTGATCTTTCTCCGTCTTACTCAAACTCACGGTGTTCGTCTCCTTTGGTACGGTCTCGCCCTGCATATACATATACATCGTCCAGCCTCCTGGTTCGCTTACGGCCTGTTTATAGGCTGCGCCGATCTGCTCCGGCAGCTCATGCCCGTCGGCCGCGCCCCGGACAGCGCTCAGGAACGCCATATAGCCGCCCACAAAATCCGTATCCTGTTTTTTGAGATTCCGGAAATTAGCCACCATTTGATCCAAAGGCCTCCGCCCATAATAATATTTATCGAGATAGCCATCCACCGTCCCGCCCAGCGAGCCGCGATAATTCTGAAACGCTACATATTTTCCCAATAACCCGTTGTCATTGCCCAGCCCATTCGGGAAACGCGAGGACGTCGAATTCAACAAGACAAGGTTGCTATTCAACGCAGATGCATTCACAAAGATCACCCGGGCATAGAATTCGGTGGCTTGATGCGTATTCGCATCGATCACCCGCACCCCCGTTGCCTTGCCTTGGTTTGCATCGTAGATGATGGAATGGACCACGGAAAACGGCCTGATCGTAAGATTGCCCGTCTTCGCGGCCCAGGGTAGGGTAGAGGACACCGAGCTGAAATATCCGCCGAAAGGACAACCCCGCATACACTCATCCCGGGCCTGGCATTGCGCGCGCCCCTGCTGCAGATGAATGTCCGCCGCTTTCGTCAGGTGCGCCCAGCGGCCCGCGATCATATGCCGGTCCGGATAATGTTCCCGCATCTTTTTCTGCACATCCAGTTCCACACAGTTCAGGTCGAATGCGGGAAGATATTCGCCGTCCGGCATCGCCTCCAGCCCGTCCTTATTCCCGCAGATGCCCGAAAACCGCTCGACATACGAATACCAGGGAGCCATTTCTTCATAACCTATCGGCCACTCGATACCATAACCAAAACGCGCCGGATTGATGAACTCGTATGGGCTCCAGCGCGGACACGCTCTTCCCCAGATCAGCGACTTGCCACCCACCTGGTAACCGCGGATCCAGTCGAAAGGTTTCTCCTGGACATAAGGATGATCCTTGTCACGGATAAAGAAATGGGCCGTATCCTCGCCAAAACCCGCCGCCGTCGTGATCAGCGGATTCTCTTCTACAAACTTCCGCGGCATCTCTTTGCGATGCGGAAATTCCCACGGCGCCATAAGGGCCGTAGGATAATCTTTGTTATGTACCACATTTCGCCCCCGCTCCAACACCAGCGTTTTTAACCCCAGCTCACACAACTCCTTGGCAGCCCAGCCGCCGCTGATACCCGAGCCGATCACGATGGCATCGAAATGGTGGTCTTTGATCTCATCTGGCATAGCTAACCGAAATTTCTTTGAAATAAACAATGTCTTTGTCGCTGTGATTTTGTATCCCGAACCAGCCTTCCACCGGTCGCGGTCCGCGTTGCGGCTCGAAATCGAATTTCCGCGGCGGCACCGGATCGCCTTCGGTATAGTCCGTGACTTTCACCCCATTCACCACCACGATCGTCCTGGGACCGTCCAGCGTGATGTCCATGGTATTCCATTCCGGCCCCGGTCTTCCCGGTTTGGCCAGCGGTTTCGTCAGCGAATACAGCGTTCCGGTGATGTGGTAGTCGTCCTCGTTCGAGGCCTCCGGATGATTGTCGATCTGCACTTCATAGCCATAGTGCACCGGCATCCATTCTTCCCGCGGTTCGATGGGGATGCGGATGAATACCCCGGAGTTATCGTTCTCATCCCTCATCTTATAGACAACATGAAAGGTACAGTTACTAAACTTCCCTCCTGTCCAATAAAGCAGCCCCATGCCACCTTGTCCATGCATCAGTCCGTCTTCGACGACCATTTTTCCAGGGCCCACATGTTTCCAACCAGTGAGATCTTTGCCATTGAATAGTTGCTGTCGGACCTGGGACGGGCGCCCCCAACCAGGCAGCGCCAGCAGAAAAGGAAGCAGATACTTCATACGGCAAGTTTATCACCCTGAAGATAACGAAATTTAAATTCCGACATCCATCTACCTTTGTAACGAAGCGCGCGTTATGAGTAGTCTAACCCAATCCCCGGTATTGCCCTGGACGATCGGCCAATCGATAAATGTAGACCGCATCTCCATGGAAGAGCTGAAGCTGATCTTCAACCAGGCCGAGAAGCGCCTGGACAGCACGGCCAGGCAGGGCGAAAGCATTGCTTCGAAG
>DASYZH010000237.1:0-29815 GCA_035946435.1 Puia sp.
TCACGAACAAATTGATGGATGGGCTCACCCACAACACGGATTTCAATAACCATAGCTGCCGCATCTTCGCCCGTCTCGCCGGCAATGTCACTGCCGAAGAAGCCACAGCCCGGATAAAGGATCTGTGTACACCTTTTGTCACACACAGCATCGAGACCTATACCGTGTTTCCTTTTGATCAGCTATACCTGCACTACGACGAATCCGGCAGCGTCGCCGGAAGCGGGCGCATCGGCTTCGTCCGGCTCATCGCGATCATTGGCGTCTTCGTCTTGTTACTGGCCTGCATCAATTTCATGAACCTGGCTACAGCCCGAAGCGAAAAACGGGCAAGGGAAGTCGGCATCCGCAAAACGCTGGGCTCGCTGAGAACCCAACTCATCTCGCAATTCCTGGGCGAATCCCTTCTTGTCGCCTTCTTTGCCTTTGTCCTCGCGATCGGCCTCACCGGGCTAAGTCTCCCGGCGTTTAGTGAACTCTCCGGCAAATCCATGACGCTTCCCCTGACCAGCCCGATCTTCTGGGCCCTTTCCCTCGCCATCACGGGGATCACGGGCCTGCTGGCCGGCAGCTACCCCGCGTTCTATCTGAGTGGATTCCGACCCGTTAGCGTTCTGAAGGGTGCTTTCAAGGCCGGCAAAGGTGCAAGCCTTCCGCGAAAGATCCTGGTGGTAGCCCAGTTCTCCATTTCGCTGAGCCTGATCATCGGCACCGTCGTCGTCTTCCGGCAGATCCAGTATGCCAAGGACCGACCCGTGGGCTATGACCGCGCCGGACTCATCAATATTCCTATCAATACAGACTTGCTGGATAGGAATTATGAGCCCCTCCGCACCAGCCTTCTCAGCACCGGGGTAGTGGCGGGTGTGGCGAACGCTTCCACACTACTGACAGCGTTTTATCAGAATAACTTTATGGAATGGCCGGGCATGACCGAAGAGCAGAAAAACATCTCCTTCCGCGATATAGCTGTCAACGCCGATTACGGCCCCACCATCGGCTGGACGGTGCTCCGGGGCCGGGACTTCTCCCGGGCCTACCGAACGGACAGTACGGCCGCCATCGTCAACGAGGAAGGCGCCCGCGCCCTTGGATTTGACAACCCGATCGGCAAAACCTTCCGATACGATAACACGGATTGGACGATCATCGGGGTAACGAAGGACATGATCTCCAACAGCCCCTATGACAAGGTCCAACCCGCCGTCTTTCTGGGTAACGGCGGACACTCGGTGGACATTGTCCGCATTAAACCCGGTACTCCCATCCGTACCGCGCTCGCTGCCATCGAAGCCGTGTACAAACAATACAATCCCGCCAGTCCCTTTGTCTATCATTTTAACGACGACGATTATGCGCAAAAATTCGCCACCGAGACCCGGATCGGCGATCTTGCCTCCGTGTTTTCCGGAATGGCGATCCTCATCTCGTGTCTCGGCCTCTTCGGTCTCGCCTCCTTCGTCGCGGAACAACGCACAAAAGAGATCGGCGTCCGCAAGGTCCTCGGCGCCGGCGTCGTGAACCTCTGGGCGCTGCTGTCGGGCGACTTCCTGAAACTCATCGCCCTCTCGATGGCGATCGCCATGCCGCTGATCGGGCTGGCCATGAACAAATGGTTGCAGAATTTCCCGCTCCACACCTATCTCTCGCCCTGGATCTTCGTTCTGGCCGGCGCCGGCATGCTTTTCATAACGTTATGTACCGTTAGCTTCCAGGCCCTGAAAGCGGCGCTGATGGATCCCGTTAAAAGTCTCCGCACCGAATGATCGTTGAGTGGAGCTCATGCGCCGCGCGCCGCTATCGCTGCGAAGCCGCCGGCAGCAACTCCAGGCGGATATAATTGTCACCGCTTAAATAATTAACGGCCGCCGCTTTCAACGCCGCAGGCGTGACCCCGTTCACGATCGGGTCATAACCGTCCAGCTGATGCAGGTCTTCCCCATTCTCCAGCTGGCCGTTCAAATAGCCCATCCACCAGCCATTGGTCTTCAGCTGCGTTTCTCTCGCCACCTTGTCTTCGGCCCTCCACTTGTCGACATTCTCCTGCAACGGGCCCGCCGTACGCAGCTTGCCTATCTCATCCAGCGCGGAGGCCACCAGCTTGTCCGCATTCTCCGGAGCGCAGCTAAAAGTGACGATGAAGGCATACCTCGACTCGGGCAGCTTGCCCATATTGACATGTACAGCCGGGCTGTAGACACCGCTTTCGTCCTCGCGTAACCGCTGGATCAGCCGGATCTGCAACGCTTCCTTCAGCGCGTCCAGCCGCACGCGGTTTTCCGGGCTGTAGTCGAATGTGCCCGAAAAGACCAGATCAACGGTAGCCTTGGGTTCCGTACCCTTATACACGATCCGCGTCATCCGCCCCGCAGGGATATGAATACCCAGGTCTTTGGCGGACACATCCGCATGCGTCGCGGGCAGCGACCCCAGGTATTTTTCCAGCAGCGGCCCGATCGTCGCTACGTCGAAGCTACCCACAAAGATGAAGGTCTGATCCGACGCGTCGGCAAAGCTTTGCTTATAGATCCCGAAGGCCTTATCCAGGTCGATCTGGTGCAGTTTTTCCAGCGTGGGGCCCGTCCTGCGTACATTGTAATTGCCGAGGATGGCGCTCACGGTATCACTGAAAACACTGTTCGGATCATTATCCCTGTTCACCAATCCCGCTTCCGACCGCCCGATGATGCCCTTGAACACTTCTTCATCTTTTCTGGGTTCCGTAAAATAGGCATACACCAGTTGCAAAGCGCTTTCGAGATCTTTGGGTGTAGCGCTCCCGCTGACCCCTTCCGTACGCTCCCCTATGTAAGGCCGTACGCTGACCTGCTTGCCGGCCAGGTATTTTTCCAGCTCGGTGACGTTATAATTCCCCACGCCCCCTGCAGCCACCACCGCCGCCGCGCTGACCGCCGACTGATAATCCACATTGGGATACACCGAGGTTCCGCCCGGACCAAAGGAGGTAAAAATTATCTGATCATTCTTGAAATCCGTAGGCTTGAGTACCACCTTCACGCCGTTGCTGAGCGTCATCCGGGTGAGGTGCAATGCCGTATCCTGCTCCTCGGCCGCGATGGTACCGGGGACGGGCTGGCTCCTCAGCAAGGGCCTTGTGCTCATCTCGTCCTTATAGGGCTGGAGATCTTCGGTCCCCACTGCGTGCAGCCAGCCGGTTACGACGGCCGAATCCGGCAGCTGTGCCCTATCCTTCTCCGGAGCCAGCAACAGGATGTCCCGGTCGGTCGCCTTCACATACTTTTCGGCGAGCGCGTTCACCTCTGCCAGGGTAATGCCAGGGAGATCCGCCTGGACCAGCGCATATTCTTTTTCGATTCCCGGCGCCGCGGTACCCTTGAGAAAATGCTGCTGATACTCCTTCACATAGCTCTCCGACCTCGTCTTGTCCTTTTCTTTCAGCTCGGCTTCCATGTCGCTCAGATAGCTGGCCTTGGCCCGGTCCAGCTCACCGGGGGTAAAGCCGAACCGCTTCACCCGAACGGTCTCCCGCCACATGGCCTTGACACCTTTCTCCAATTGCCCGGGCCTCGCCGTCATGCTGGCATCATAGACCGCCAGTCCACCCATGAAATCGCCAATGCCCGCACTTCCCTTTACGAAAGGAGGATCGCTTTGAAGCGCCAATTCCCTATACCGGTTGCCGATCATGTCGTTGAACAGCTCCTGAACCAGGCTTCTCCGGTAATCGGCATCCGTCTTCACTGGCAGTGCCTTGTGTTTGATCAGCACCTCGACTTCCGTGGCCGTCATTTCTTTATCCGTGACGGCGACAAAATGATCCCTCCCGGTGAGGGGTACACTATAGGCTGCCCGCACCCTTTCGCCTGCCGGGTTCTTCAGGTCCGAGAACTTTTCTTTGATGGTACGCTCCATCTGGTCCACGTCGATATCTCCCACCACGATCACCGCCTGCAGATCAGGGCGATACCAATCATGATAAAAACGGCGGAGGGTCGCTGGCGTAAAATGGTTCAACACCGTATCCAGGCCGATGGGAACACGCTCCGCATACCGGGAATTATTCAAAATTATCGGAAAATAGACCCTGCGCATCCGCTCGCCTGCACCCTTGCCCAGGCGTTTTTCCTCGAGCACCACACCCCGTTCCTTATCGATCTCTACCGGCTCGAGGGTGGCATCCTGCGCCCAGTCCCGAACGATCTGGATGCCGCTGCCCAATACCTCGGGCTTGTCACTCGGAATGGGCAGCTGATAGACCGTCTCGTCAAAGCTGGTATACGCGTTGATGTCGGCGCCAAAACGTACGCCCGCCTTCTGCAGGTAGTCCACCAGGTCGTTCTTGGGAAAATGGGTGGTCCCGTTGAAGCTCATATGCTCCATAAAATGCGCCAGGCCGCGCTGGTCCTCCGACTCGAGTACGGAACCCACCTTATTCACCAGGTAGAGGTCCACCCGGTTTTTGGGTTCGGTGTTGCGCCGGATATAATAGGTCAACCCGTTGGGCAGCTTGCCCATCCGGACGGCGGGGTCGAGTGGCAAAGGCTGGGGGGTCGCTTTGGTGGACGATGGATCGACACCGCTGGGCAACGGGCCGGCGCCGGCACCCGAACCGAATATTTCGCCCAATTTTTTCTCCAGCTCATCACCCCGCAGCCCTTTTCCGATGATCTTCCCCTGCGGGTCGATCAGGAAGTTCTGGGGGATGGCCTGCACCCCATATTTTACCGCCACGGCATTCTTCCAGAACCCCAGGTCCGAAACCTGCGTCCAGTCCAGCTTATCCATATGGATCGCCTTCAGCCACTTGTCCTTATCCCCCGGCCTGTCCAGCGATACGCCGATAATGTCGAATCCTTTCGGATGAAATTTCGCATATGCGTTGACGATATTGGGGTTCTCCGCACGGCAGGGGCCACACCAGCTGGCCCAGAAATCCACCAGCACATACTTTCCCCTGAAGGACGACAGCGACACAGGCCTGCCCGCGGTATCGTTCTGTGTAAAGTCCATGGCCCTCGCCCCAATGCTCGTCTTCGCGGCAATAGCCAGCTTTTCCGCAAAGGCCTTACCCGCGGTGGAACCCTTCACCGCCGAAGGCAACCCGACAAATAGGGTCCGCAAGGCAGGGGCATCCGGATCATTCTTCGCATACCGCCGCAGGACATAAAAGGTCAACGGCGACCGCGAGTGCCGGCGCACAAATACAGCATAGACGGAATCATCCAGCGCCTTATCGATCACCTTCGCCTGTGCTTCGATCGACCTGGCCGTGGCCATATCGTTCGCCACGCGGGCAGCCTGAAACGCAGGCAGCAGCGCCCTTTCCCGCTGTTCATAAGGCATCGCTGCCGCCGTGATCGCCTGGTAATCCGTATTGGCAACGGAGCCGGTCACTACGGCATTCGAAAAGGAATCGACATGATGGAGGACATACGATTCGGGAGCCAGATAGATCCGGGCGATATCCGCCGATGCGGGCCTGTTCCTGGGTGCGACATCCAGCAATTCTGCCGGACCACCCTCCCCTGCCTCGCCTGTAAACGCATACGCTCCGTGAATAACGGTCGCGCTATCCATGATCTGCTTGTTGTCGTTGAAATAGATAAGATAAACCGAGGTCGCCTGCAAATTTTTCAACTGCCCCGAGATGTGGAACCTGGTCGCCGCTCCCTGCGCCATCGCCCCCACCCCCATCATCAGCAGCAGCCCAATTGCCGTTACATTCTTTTTCATATTTTTTCAATTACTTTTTTTTTTAATGATGTCCAGGATCCCCTCGTTCTCGATGATCATCATCCCGACCCGGTCGGCAGCAATGCCATCGTGTAATACATAGGGATAACGCGGCCGCCCGTTTTCCAGGACCGTAGGCAGATAGGCAAATCGCAGGTTATCCCGGCGTTTCCGCAACGCCTCGCCGGCTTCTACAATATGCGTGGAAATGATAAAGGCACAGTGTCTGTACCGCGAGAATGCATCCGTAACGACCAGCGTCCCGTCATACGCGTCCTTCACATTCGTCCCCTTGAACAGCTCGTCGAAGAGCACCACCAGCCGCTTGCCCTCGCTCACGGCCTGCGCGACCTTCTTCACGCGCAACACCTCCGCGTAGAAATGACTATGCCCCTGGCTGAGATCATCCGCCACATTGATGCTGGTGAACAACCCATCGCGCACGGAGAATGCCATCTCCGCCGCCGCCACCGGGAATCCCATATGTGCCAGGTACACGGACACACCAAAGGCCTTCATGAAGGTAGACTTCCCGGCCATATTCGCCCCGGTGAGGAACAGCATATTGGTGTTTTTCTCCAGCACGATCGAATTGCCTACGGCATGTGGCACCGCGGGATGCTTCAGCCCCTCGATCCAAACGATATTGTCCGCCGGGGACAATGCCCGGGGATAACTCCAGCCATTGGCACGTGCCAGATTGCCGACGCCGATAAAGACATCCAGCTCGCTCAGCACATTCCTGACGCTCTCCAGCCCCGGCCGAAGCCGCGTCCTTAACAAATGATCATGTCGCGCGACCGTCAGCAACGACCAGTCTGCGCACCGCTCCTCACCGGGCCCCCCAGCCGATCGCTGGTCACCGAACCCTCCAGCGGGCCGCTGGTCACCCAGCACCGCCGCCAGCCGCCGGTCCTCCAGCACGGCCATCGCGGCTTTGACCCGGCCGGCATAAGGCCCCATGGGATCGCGCGCCGCGAGCTCCCGCAGGAACGCATACAGCACGTACAAGCCGTTCACCGTCGCCAGCAGTCCTTCCCGCAACAATCCATAGGTCTCGTCCCGGACCAGCGTCGCCATCGCCTTGCCGCGCAGACTATGCCACACGGCGGCAGGCCAATTTCCCTGCCCGGGGCTCTCCAGGTAACTCTCCATCGCCTCGACCTGCGCACCACTCAAGGGAAAGACCAGGCCCAGCCCCGCAAAATACCGGAATAGCATGCTGCGTTCGTTGATCGCCTCGACATCGGTGAGGGGATGACGAAAGAACTGCTCCAGCAGCCGCTCTCCCCCCGTGGTATGTACCTTGCAAAACAGGCTGAAGATGGAACCGCGCCGGTGCTTGCCCAGCAGGTTCAGATCGTTCAGCGTTTGTTGATCGGTGATAAAGCTCATGATTCGTTCCAATTTCCTTTTTCCAGAATATCCAGTATCCCTTCATTGCGGATGATCACCATGCCGTGCCGGTCATCGGTAATGCCTCGCTCCAGCTGATAGGTATACACGGGTTGCGTACCCTTCATCCGCGTGGGCAGAAACAGGAACCCGATGTTGTCACACCGCTCCCGCAGCACCTCCCCGGCCTCGATGATATGCGTGGAGATGACGAAGATACTCGTCCGCTTCCCCGCAAACGCTTCGGTAATGGCAATGGTGGCCTCATACGCATCCTTGACGTTGGTGCCGCGGAAGAGCTCGTCGAAGATCACCAGCAGGTTCCTGCCGCGGTTCAGCTCTTCGGCCACCTTCTTCACCCGCAACACCTCCGCATAGAAATGGCTCGCGCCCATCCCCAGGTTATCCGCCAGATTGATCGTCGTGAAAAGCCCGTCCAGCACCGAGAACTCCATCTCCGCCGCAGCCACCGGAAACCCCATATGACCGAGGTACACGGCGATCCCCAGCGACTTCATGAACGTGCTCTTCCCCGCCATATTCGCGCCGGTGAGAAAAACGACATTATTGTCGGGCGTGATCCGCACCGAATTGGCCACCGGATCCGCCAGCCCCGGATGATACAGCCCCTTCACCATCACCGTATGCGCCTCCCGCTCCAGCACCGTCGGAAAAGCGAGCTTCTTCGCCACCGCCACGCGTGCCACCGTCAGATAAAGGTCGACATAATAGACCCGGTCCAGCAGCCGCCGCACCACCCCCCGATGCCGGAAACGCAGCAGCTCGTCGAAGCCGGCGACCTGCTCGAAGGCCAGCTTCTTCCGGGGCGATTCCCGCAGCACCCCGGCAAATGCCACATCCTGCAGCAATTCTTCCAACGTCACCCGCTCCTCCGCATAGGCGGCCCCCGCCGAGGCCATCTCTTCCACCGCCAACGCCGCCACAAAACCCTTACACGCATGCACCAGCTCTACCAGCGCCGCAACCCCCTTATGGACAACCACCTCCTCCGTATTTTGAGTGATCATACCCGTGATCCGCTTCCCGAGCGTGCTGTCTTCATGGGACAGCTTCGTACGCTCATCGGTATTGGCCAGGTATTGTTCGATCGCATCGAACCATTCCGGTTTGCACGGAAAGGACAAACCCGCACCGGCAAAGAACCGGATGATGCCGATCCGCTTCCGGATCGCCTCGGGCCGGGACAAGGGCTCATTGAACAGCTGCTCCATCAGCACCGCACCGCCGCGGGTTTGGGTGTGATTGAAAAGGCCATAGATAGCCCCATCTCCCCGCTTCCCAAAAATATTCAGGTCCTCGATCGTCTGCCTGTCTGTAATGAAATGCATCGGATAAAATTATTTTCTTTTACGCCTGATCAGCAGGATACTGCCCAGGATCAATAATAGGCCCGGCAGAATACCCATCAGGAATATCTTCAGGAAGGTCAAGCCGCCGTCCGTGAGATCGAGACGTTTATCCTCCGACGGGGGCCGCGACGAATCGATGGGGAACTCGCCATTGGCGAACCAGCTGAAAATGGCCGTGCTGAAATCGAAATTGCAGGTCTTGATATTGAACCGGGCCAGCTCCGCATTGCTCAGGAAATCGGCATCCCCCGACACGACGATCTTTTGCTGCCGTCCGTTGATGCTCCTGCTAAGCCCCAGTACCGCGGGTAATGGTCCCCGCTCATCGCCCTTGGCGGCGTCAAAGCTCAGGATATCCGGATCAGGGTCGGCGGCCACCGGAACCGCAGGAACAGTCTTTTTCGCCTTCGCCTTGGGAGCATCGTCCGCGGCCGGCCCGTCTCCGAAGATCATCACCCCACTGCCAACCCCCCGCGACTCCACCTGGTCCTCCGCCAGCTCGATCATATTTTCATCGGGCTTGATCTTTTTGTTCCAGCTTTTCGTCCCCGACGTCATCGCCAGCGGCGTGACCGTAAAAGGGCCACCCGCCGTATAGGACAACCCTGCCGCACCATGCATGGCGATCACCAGGCTGTCCTTGAAATCATCCTGCAGCGTTTTGGTAAACCCGGCCGCAGCCGCCGTCAGGTAGGGCTGTACCAGCTCGGGCGAGAAATCCTTGTTCCGTTCCACCATCATGCCATCCATCAGCTGAACACCCAGCGGCTTCAGCAGCGGATTGATGATATCCTGCTTGCCCGGCTCGCCGGCGACCAGCAGGTTTCCGCCCCCGGCAATATACTGCCGGATCTTCCGCAGGGACACCGAATCAAAGGCAATCTTCGGATCGGCAATCACCAACGCCGTAATGCCGGCAGGGATATCCTGGTCCTTGAGGAATATCTTTTCTACATCGAACCCCTGGTTGATCAGGGAATACCGGAAGGTGATCTGATTCGCCAGGTATTTGAAATGCCGGTCCCCCAATTTGTCGATGCTACGCTCCGACTCACCCTGCGCAAACGCGATCATCGGCATTTTGGCCTGCATCAGCCGTTTCAATGCCGCGGAGGTCTCCGTCTCCGTCGGGAAGATGGTGCGATCGTCGAAAAGCCGCAGGAAAGTACGCTTGCCGTTATAATGCAGGTCCATCACATACCTGTTCTCCTCGGGCCGCAGATCGATGGTCTTCCGCAGCTCAGCGGGAGTTTCGAAACGGCTCAGATCGACCTTCATAGACTTGGCATACCGCTCGGCCAGCATCTTAAGCGTCATGCCGGGGTTGTATTTGAAAAGATTCTTGTCACCCGTACTGTCATAGAAATAGACATACTTGAATTGGATATCGGGTTTGAACCGGAGATAGGGCTCCCAACGGGCCAGATCGGTATTCCGCTGATCGGGCTTGCCGTAATAGAACCGGCCGTCCAGCAGGTTGATATACGATGTCACCTCCAGGGGTTTATCTCCCATCTCCTTCAACACCTTTTGTGCCCCCTCCGTGAGCGTCATGCGCTTTCCCGCGGTAGTATCCATATATCCCACCAGCCCGGGCCGGCTGCTGACATAGCCGATGGCCAGCGCCAGCGCCAGGATGCCCACATACCGGCCGATCTTCAAAGCCAGCGGCTTCGACTCCCGGTCCGATTGCAGCTTATAGATGCCGAAACCCAGGAACATGCCGATGATCACCAGGAAATAGAGGATATCCTTTGTCGTAATGAGCCCGAGCAGCATCTTGTCCGCCCGTCCCTGGATCGAGAGGAAATTGGCCAGGTCCCGTACAAAATCGATATCCTGCCAGAGCTGCCCGATATAGCTCAGCGCCGCCAGCAGCACCAGCGTGCTCAATGCCGCGACCACCTGGTAAGACGTCAGGCAGGACATGAAGAGCCCGATCGCGGCATAGGCGCACAACAGCAGGTAGATACCCAGCAATCCCGCGAACAACATCCCCGCATCCGCATGCTGAAGATTGAACAACCCGCACAGCACGATGATCGCGAGCACCAGCACCAGCGCAAGGTTGTACACCATCATGGCGAGATACTTGCCGAAAATGATCTCCCGCACCTTGATGGGCGAAGAATACAGCAGCTTGATGGTGCCGCCGTTGATCTCCCTGCTCATCAGGCCCATGGTTAGCAAAGGCAGATACAGATATAGCTTGCTCACCAGCTGCGGCCAGATGCCATAAGGCGGAGCAAAGGTCCGTGACGTCAGGAATGTCAGGTATTGCAGATTTCTGCCGCCCATATCCTGCGAGGTTAAAATACCTTCGATCGCGCCGGTATAGGCCAGGCCGGCCTGGAAGAGAAAGGCGATCAGCAGGAACCAGGCGATCGGGGAATAGAATAACAAGGCCAGCTCTGTCCTGGCGATCTTCAATGTTGTCTTCATTAGATTTATTTTGTCCGGCCGTTGTGACTGGATAATTGTGCGAATATTTCGTCGAGCGAGCTCTTGTCCAGGCTGATCTCCCTGAGCCGCCAGCCTCCCGAAACGCTCATAGTGATTATGCGTTCGGTGATCTCGGGGTCGCCGTTGAAGTATAAGCGTATGTTCTTCTCAGTTAAGAAATCGGCCTTGGTAACGCCCGGCATCCGCAGAAATTCCTCTTCCGCCGGTGGATTGTCCATATATAGCAGCACACTATGCGGCTCGAGATAATTGTTGAAGGCGTCCATCGTGTCGGCAAAAACGATCCGGCCATTATCGATCATCTTGATCTCCTTGCACAACACCTGCACCTCGGACAAAATATGAGAAGAAAAGATCACCGCCCGGTCTGCGGCGATCTCCTTGATCAGCGCCCTAACCTCGATGATCTGGTTAGGGTCGAGACCATTGGTAGGCTCATCCAGCACCACCAGCTGCGGCCGGTGAATGATGGCCTGCGCGATCCCCACCCGCTGCCGGTAGCCGCCCGACAAATTCCGGATCAGCCGCCCGCTAAAATGACTGATGCCGCAACGTTCCTTGGCGTCTTCTACGGCAGGCCGGATATCGTGCTTCGCCATCTTGCGCAGATTGGCACAGTAGACGAGATATTCGTCGACCGTCAGGTCCATATACAAGGGCGCGTTCTGCGGCAGAAAACCGATGAGCCGCTTGGCATCCTCCGGGTTCTTGCGCATATCGATACCGCCGACGGAGACATTGCCTTCGGTCTGGTTGAGACACCCGCACAGGATGTTCATCGTCGTGGATTTGCCCGCGCCGTTGGAGCCCAGCAGGCCTACAATGCCGCTGTGGTCGATCTCCATGTTGATGTCCCGGATGGCCCAGCTGCTGGTATACCGGTGTGATAGTTGCTCGATCTTAACAATGGATGGTGACATAAGGAGAAATGAAGGGTATGGCCGGTCGCAGGGACCGGCCTGTGAAGAATGAAAAGATCAGGTTAATTGTACCCCTGATTTTGCGTCAGCAGGGTACTTACCTCGAGCTGGGCATTCGGGAGGGGATACAGGGTCATGTAGGACTGGAATCCGCCCTTTTCCGCGTTCAACACGGTGCCGGCCGTTCCGGTCCTGATCAAATCCAGCCAGCGGTTGCCCCATTCGCCAAACAGCTCCACCTGCCGTTCATGCATGATCGCCGTCAAAAGAGCACTCTGGGTAGACGCCGTACTGGCCGGCAGCCCTGCCCGTGCCCGCACCGTATTGAGATCCGAGAGCGCGGTACCCAGCTGGCCTAATTCCGCGGCCGCTTCGGCGTGGATCAGGTACTGTTCCCCTAGCCGGAAGATCATAAAATCTTCGGTCGTCGAGGAGTTAAAAGCATTTATGTTCTTATACTTATAGGGGTAGTAGTAGGTTTGATTGCCCGATCCGGTGTTGGCGGCGACCGAATCCGTCCAGTCCTGCAGTCGCAAGTCTCCAGGCTCGAAGGCATTCAACAAAAAAGTGGTCAGGGGATATTTCGGGACCGTCCCGCTGATTTGCGGGACATAATTTTCCGCCTCTTTCGTGACCAAATAGGAGCCGGTGGCAGGCAGCTGCCAGATCGCCTCCCGGCTGCCATCCAGAAAGACATTGTTCAGGTTCGGTTCGAGGGCGTATTGGCCGGAGTTGATCACCGTATCGGCCGCATCATAGGCCGCCTGCCAATTTTGCTGATACAGATATACTTTCGCCAGGAACGCCTTCACCACATAGAGATTTGGCCGGTAATGGCCTTGACCGGCGTAGTTCACCGTGAGCGCCTGCTGCGCAGCCGTGAGGTCTGTCATGATCTGTTTATAGATCGAGTCCACCGACGCGCGGCCCAGCTTCGAGGTGACCGTATAATCAATGGAAGTGATCAGCGGAACCGGGCCAAACAGGTTGACCAAATAGAAATTGTAAAGCGACCGGACGACTTCCAGCTCGCCGGTGAGCTGGGTTTTCAGGGAAGCCGATAGACCGCTGCTGCCGGCTATCCCGCTGAGCGCCGCGTTCACCGGATAGAGTCCGCTATAGGGATCGTTCCACAGGGACGAGATATAATCATTGAACCGGGTGACACCGTATTCATAGAATTCCACGTCATTGCTGATGCCGGTAGTGGTGCTGATCTCGTCGGACGAAAGACCGCCGCACAGGTCAAGATAGCCGTCGTCGAACATAAAGCCATTTTGGTTGGCCTGGTAGCTGTATATATTCGCCATAGCCGTCATGGTCGTGGCGCTGTCCGCGAATTGCTGCGATTGCGTGATCTCCGTAGGTGGGTTAGGCGGGATCTCGATCAATTTTTTACAGGCCGTCATCATCGACGTCATCACCAGCATTGTCATCATCGTATAGTGCCCGAATGTTATATTTTTCATGCTGTAATGAATTAGAAGTTAAAGTTGAGTCCGCATGCCACAGTGCGCTGCATCGGGAATGCGGTATAATTGGCAAATTGTTCAGGATCGGCCACCTTCCAACTGGTGATGGTGAACAGGTTCTGGCCGCTGAGATAGATCTTGGCGTTCTGAATATGCGCCTTTTTGCAAAAAGCTTCCGGCAGGGACCAGGACAGTACCATCGTCTTCAGCCGGGCATACGTGTCGGTACCATAGGCGCCCGATGACGAGCTGAACGATTCCGCTGCTGTGTAGGCAACACTGCCGTACTTGCTGACGAGCTTTTGAATGGTCGTTTGGTCACCGGGGTTCTTCCAGTAATTCAGCACCTCGACCGGCTCATTGTTGGCCGACGTACCGGGATTGTAGGAGCTATAGACCGACTGCAGATAATTAGGCGCCTCCTGGCTGGAGAACTGGAAAAAGACATAGAGACTGATTCGTTTGTAGGTAACCGTGTTGCCGAAACCGCCCATGAATCTCACCTCCTGGTCACCGATGGGCACCTTGTCACCGCCCTGGGCCTCCAGTTCATAGTTGGGCGAGTTGGTGGTCTGCCCCTTGGTGGTATAGTATTCGAAAAGCCCGGTCTGGGGATTCAGCCCTTTAAACCGATAGCCCATGATCTCCGAGGTCGGTTTGCCCAACACATAGTAATTGGCATAAGGGGAACCGGCCAGGTCCGGGAAGGAAAGCAACTTGTTCCGGTTAAAGGTGATATTGAAATTCGTCGTCCAGCTGAAGGTCTTCGTCTTGATCTGGTTGGAGCTGAGGGTAAATTCCCAGCCTGCATTCTGCACCGTGCCCGGCACATTCTCCAGCACCTGGCCAAAACCGCTCTGTATCGGAATGGGGTATCCGCCCAATTGATTGCCTTCGCGATCGCGGTACCAGGTCGCATTCAGCAGCACCCGGTCGTGAAATAGTCCCAGGTCCAGCGAAGTATTCAGCGATCTCTTCGTTGCCCAGCTATAGTTGGGGTTATAAAAGTTTATCGGAGCATCGGGCTGAGATCCCTGGAAGTTGTTTACATAGGTGATCGGCGAATAGAAGGCCTGGTATTGATAGGCGGCAACCCCGTCGCTGCCGCTGGTGCCGTAGCTGCCGGACAGTTTGGCATAGCTTATGAATGGCAACAGGTTCTTGAAAGCTTTTTCCTCAGAAAAGATCCAGCCGGCGCCCACCGAACCGAAATCGCCGAATTGACGGCCCGGACCGAAATTGCTCGATCCGTCCCTTCGGCCTGTGAAGGAAAGGATATATTTCTTGTCATAAACATATTTCAGGCGGGCGAAAAACGCGTCATACTTATAGAGGTTGCTTGCATCCTGTACATATACCGATGCCGCGCCATTGATGGAGCCGAGAAAATTGTCATTGGCATAGCCGGACCCCTGGATCTGGTTGCTGTAATTGGTATTCTTCTTATAGCTGGCGCCGGCAAGGGCGGTGAGCAGGCCATTCCCGATCGCCGTGCTGTAATCGATCTGCGGCTCGACATTGACGGTTTCAAAAGTATTGTTGGCGAACATGGCCTGGCGATTTATATACAAAGGATCCTGGGCGGTCGATGGAGTGGATTGGCGCTCGCCGGTGGTATTGCGATTGTACCCGGCATCAACGGTGAAAGCGAGGCCGGTCATTATTTTGTAAGCCACCCGCAGCGAGGTGTTCAGATTATAGGTCTGCACCAGGTCAGGCTGTTTCAGCTGGGGATATAATGTTTGGAAATTGCCCAGACTTACGCCTTTATAGCTCCAGATGAGATTGCCTTGCGGGTCCAGCAGGTTGGGGGTGTTGGGCGGCAGCAGGATGCTTGCAACACCGCCGCCGGGGGAGTTGTTGTGGTCGTAACCGTAATCCGTTCCGAAATCCACGGAGAGCCGGTTGTCCTGCGACACATGGTGAAAATTACTATGCAGGGTCAGGCGTTGATCGGCAAAACTACCGGGGTACATGTAATCGGAGCGGGTGAATCCCCCGGAGACGAGAAAAGTATTGTTGTAACTGCCGCCGGATAGGGTGCCGTGGATGTCCGTGTTGTTGGTCACTTTTCCATAGATGATCTTTTCCCAGTCCGTGTATTTAGTGGAATCGAAGATGGTGAGATCGGGGGCATAGGCCGGATAGCTGTAAGGATTGTTGCTGGGAGTGACGCCGTCATTGGCGAAAGCCTGGGCCCGCATCTGCAGGTATTGCGGGGTATTCATCAATTTGACGTAGTGTTCGGCGGAGTTGGAACCCGTGGTCGCCTTCAGGTTGAACGTCGTCTTGCCAGGTTTCCCCTTTTTCGTCGTGATCAGGATGACACCGTTCGACCCCTGCGTACCATAGATCGACGTGGCATCGGCATCTTTGAGGATGCTCACGCTTTCGATGTCGTCGGGATTGATGCTGGCAAAGGGGCTGATCCCACCGGAAACATTGATCCCGCCGGTGTAATTGGAGTTGCTGGCGAGGGTTTCCAATTGGTTGAGATTGTTATTCTGCGGGGCGAAGGGTACCCCGTCGATGATGAACAGCGGCTGATTATAGGGTTTATAACCGGCAGCACCGAAGGCGCTCGGATTGCTTGCCAGGGTATTTTGACCCCTGACCTGCACCAGCACCTGGGCGCCCGGCGCACCGTTTGTGGTGGTAATGGCGAGACCCGGCGCCTGTCCCTGCAAGGCCAGCAGGACATTCGACACCGGCTGCGCTTCGATGGTTGCCGCATCCACCGTGGAGATGGACCCGATGTTAAAACGCCGGGAAGTGGTGCCATAGGCCTGGACAATGGTAGCATCCAGGGCACTCTGGCTTCTTCGCAGCGTGACGAAGAGCGTCGGGTGCGTAGTGCTGGAAATGACGATCTCGCTGTTCGTGTAACCGGTATACGAGATGACGACGACCATTCCGGCCTTGGCATGGATCAGGCCAAAGCTGCCTCTCAGATCCGTTTTTGTCCCCTCCGTGGTGCCTTTGATGGTGATCGATGCACCTTGCAGCGGAGCGCCCGTGCTGTCGTGTACATAACCCCGGATGGTGTCCACGGGGGCGGCTTCAGGCTCGGAGCTGGACGACTCGATCAGGCGGGGCACGGCTTTGCGCGTGATAAAAACAGTATTGCCCTGCAGCTCGAATTCCAGGGGCAGGCCCAGCAGGATGGACTTCAGCGCGTCCTCTACCGGCACGTCCTTCAGCGAGACCGAGATGGGCGCGATATCTTTGAGATCCTTTTTGTCATAGAAAAAGACGTAGCCCGTCTGTTCGCGGATGACCGATAAGACCGCCGGCAACTCTACATCCTTGCCTGAGTAGGTCACCCTTTGGGCGGTAGACCTGGCCGCCACATGCAGGGACGCGGCAAGGATTAAAATGGTCGACAACTTCATCACTAAAAAAGTTTTGGTTAGCAGGGACTTGCCGCCCTTATCGACACAAGGGCGCAGTTTGCAAAACGCCAGGATTTGCATACCTTTACATTGTTTGGGTTAATGAATAAGCAGTGGTTACACTTCTGCGAGTAACTGACCCAACGAACACCGGGTAAAGGGTCCAATCTTGCACCCGGTTTTTCATTTAGGCGAGCATCATCGATACAGTCAATTTTTTCCGTTTTCTCAAAAGATCTTTACATACCAAAAGGGGTTTAAGGGGTTATAATTAATCGGTTGCCTTCTTCAATGCGATAATGCACGTTCTCCTTCGCCAGACCTTTCAATACCTGGTCCAGGGTCAGCGACCGGCCGATCATTCCGGTGAACTGCCGGGCAGGAATATTCCCTTCATAGCTGACGTCTACATTGTACCAGCGGGACAGCTGCCGCATCACCGTTTGCAATCCGGCATCGGTAAAATCGAACAGCCCGTTCTTCCACGCAACGGCCTGTTCGGGATCGCCCTGCGTCACCTGTACATTGCCGCCTTCGGCGGTAGCCCCGCTGGTGGTAGTCGCGCCGCCGGCAGCGGTCGCGCCGGTGACCGTGGCTTTTTCCCCGGGCCGCAACGGATGTCCGTCCACGCTCACCGCCCCCTCCAGCAGGGTCGTCACCTGTGCCGGTTCATCCGTATAGGCATTGACGTTAAAATGCGTGCCAATATCCTGGATCGTTTGCCCGCCGGCCTTGACCGTGAAGGGTCGCTTTTTATCATGGACCACTTCGAAATAAGCCTCGCCCGTCAATTCCACGGTGCGGCTGTTCCCCGTGAAGGCGGTAGGATAAGTGATACTGCTGGCCGCATTGAGCCAGACCTTCGTGCCATCGGGCAGGCTTAGCTCGAATTGCCCTCCGCGTGGCGTGGTGAGTGTATTATACAATGACGCAGCGGCCCCTTTGTCGGGTCGGCCGCCTTCTTTCCCGGCTTCATACGCTAATTGTCCATCACCCAGTTTCTGTACGCGCGTGTTGCCCTGATCGGCGAGAATGCCGGTCGCCGCGCTGTCGAGGATGATCCGCTGGCCGTTCGCCAGGGTCAACGTGGCCTTGTTGCCGCCGGGCGGCACGATGACAACGGGCGCCGTGACCGCGTTGTGGGACTCACTGGACCGCCATAACCGCTCCGCGCCGACCAGCAGCAGGATGACCGCCGCCGCCGCCATCACCCGGCGCACCCAACGCCGGACGGGCGAAGCACCGCCTACCGGCTCCAATGTTCTCATGGGATGTAAAATGGTTTGAAGGATAGGTTCCCAGCGGGCGGGGTCTTCTTCACCGGCCGGTGTGGCCGCCAAAAGTTCTTCGAGGTATTCGCGGCTTTCTTCGTCATGGCTGCCGGAGGAGAGGAGCTCCATCAGCTCGTCCAGTTCGGCGCGGGTGGCTTCACGGGCGCTGAATTGCTGCCAGAGATAGATGATTCTAGAGTTGATGGTGTTCATGCTTTAGGGATAAGACTGCCCCCGAAAGCCGAACTACTACCCGTTTTTAAAAAAAAGTTTGACCCGCCTTCAGCCGCCTCATTTTTCCACCAGTCCCAGCAGAAAAACGATCATCACCCCATGCTCCCGCAGGTAGAGCCGGATCTCCTGCAGCGCCTCGGCCACATGATTACGAACGGTATGTTTGGAGATCCCCAGGCGGTCGGCGATCTCGGCGTGGGAAAGCCCTTCTTCCCGGACCAGCTGGTAGACCTTCCGCCGCTGAGCGGGGAGCTGACCCACGGCCTCTTTCAGCAAATTATCGATTTCGCGGAAATCCTGCTCGGCATCGGGGTGGTCTGCGGCGGCCGTGACCCACCGCGCCGCATAATATTGCAGCTTCACTTCACGGGCATTCCGCTTGATGTAATCCAGCGTCCGGTTAGACGCCATCTGGTAGAGATAGGCTTGAGGATGCTCTATCGTGCCCAGCTGCAGCCGGCTTTGCCATAGCCGCATAAAGACATCCTGGACGATCTCTTCCGACCAGCTGTCCGATTGTAAAAGCCGGGTAACGAAGGGCGCCAGGCGGGCGGTATACCTAAAGAATAGGATGCTGAACGCAGCTTCATCGCCGGTCGCGATGCGTTCGAATAGGGCCTTATCCGTATTTATTCCTGTTTCCTCCAAGTGTTTCCTAAATATACAGAGAATTTATGTGCCTGCTGCCTCATACGCGCGAACTGCGTTGCTTATGGCGCTGTCTTGGGGCCTTCGACAACGCACGGCGCACCGGGGAGTCATATAATTTCATGACTAGATAGGCCAGGACGAGCTGAACGGTAAGGACGACGACCACGACAAAGAAAAGTTCAGGTCCGGTGGGCCGGCGGCTATTGTAGTAGTCACCAAACAACCAGATCAGCCAATAATGGGTCATATAAAGGGGGTAAGACAGCTTCCCCAAAAAAATACAAAACCTTCGGATCCACGCTTCCGGTTTTGTACCCGCACCTAAGACGATCAGCAAAGGGAAATAGATCAGGACGATCAGCGATTCCGAGAGCAGGTTCCATTTCCCAAATGGGATCAGAAAAGCCAGCGCGAGCAGGGCTGCCAATGCCGGAAAACCCAGCCGGTTGATGAAGATCCAGCCGGAACGATAGATAAACAGGCCGGCTAAAAAGGAATAGGAAACCCGCGCAAACCCGTCCCAAAAAGTTCCGCCGCTCCAACCGCCCAAGAGTGATCCGCTTCTATAAATAACAAAACAGATGCCTGCAGCTGCAGGGATGAGCAACAACAGCAGGTAGCGACGCCGGATCCTGCAAAGGACAACGGCATACAAAATGTTGGCGATGTATTCCCAAAACAGCGACCATGCGGGCGCATTGAAGCTAAAAAGGTTGTAGAACCGGGAGGCCATCGCGGGAAAAGGGATCAGTAAGATGGAGCAAAGGAAGATCTCGATGATCCTGAAAGCATCGATGTGTTGCGTTGGGTTACCCAAAGGGTTGAAGAGATAGCCCAACAACCCCAGAACCGAGCCCAGGATCACCAGCGGATGCAGGCGGATCAACCTCGATCGGAAAAATTCGGCAAGTCCCAATTTTCCCATGCGGTCGTCGTAGGCATAGGCAATGACAAAACCGGACAGGCAGAAGAAGAAATCTACTGCAAGAAAACCGTGGCCGATAAAACTATGGCTATAGTCCGGCACAATGAACTCCATGAAGTGAAAGACAACTACCGCCAATGCTGCAATTCCCCGAAGGCCGTCGAGCACTAAAAAGTGTTTCTTTTGAATATGACCCATCCTGCGAATATAAAAAAAAGTCACATTCACACTTGACCCAACCCGCAAAAGACTCAATCGGCCCGTAGACTATGGACCGGGTTGGCCAGTGCTGCCCGAATCGACTGATAACTCACTGTCGCCAGCGCCAGCCCTATCGCACTCAGCCCGGCCAGCACGAATACCCACCCGTCTACCGCGATCCGATAGGCGAAACTCCGCAGCCACTGGTGGGCCAGGATCCAGGCGATGGGCGAAGCGATGACAAGCGCCAGCAGGACCAGCCGGATATACTGGCGGTTGAGCAATAAAGCAATATCCACCGTCGTCGCTCCGAGAACTTTTCGAATGCCGATCTCGCCCGCCCGGCGCTCCGCCGTGAAAAGGGAAAGCCCGAACAAGCCCATACAAGAGATAAAGATGGCCAGCCCCATGGCGAGCTTCACCAGCGCGGCGGTCTTCTGTTCCGTCTCATAGAGATGGCGGATAGATTCGTCCATGAACTTGTAGGAGAAGCTGACTCCCGGGTATATTTCCTTATAGGTCTTCTCCATCGCATCCAGTGTCGCCTTGACGTTATCGATACCTTTTCCGGCGCTGGCGAGCCGGATACCCAGGGCGTGCTCCATTCCTGGTTGATGACCGATGATGATAGGTTCGATGGCCTGCTTTAAAGACGCTTCATGATAATCCGCCACCACCCCGACGATGGGCACAGGATTATCCTCACCCAATAGTTGCCCTACGGCTGCGGACGGCGTCGCGAATCCAAGCCGCCTGGCGGCCGTCTCGTTGATCACATATTCGACCAGGCTATCGCTATGCCGGATATTCCGCCCGGCTACCATCCGCATGTCGTAAAAGGGAATGAATTGGTCATTTGCAGCCTCCACAATCGACAGAACCTGCACCACTTGTTTCCCTTTATAGGTGATCAGACCGCCTATCCTGCGCATGCCGATCGGCGGATTGCTCTCCCGGATAACTTCCGCGACCCCCGGCAGCCGGCGATATCGCTGCTCCAGGAGTTCGATCTTATCGCCATCGTCTTGTACCGTAACGATCGCATTCGACCGGAAGCCATAATCGGTGTTCAGCATAAATCGGATCTGTCTGCCCACTACCAGCGTGACAATGATAAAGACGAGCGAGATCGCGAACTGGAACACCACCAGGCTCCGCCGCACCCACCATTTTCCCCCTCCCCTGATCGAGCCGGACCCTTTGAGGCTCTCTACCGGCTGATACCCGGCCAGGACCCGCGCCGGATAAAAACCCGCTGCCAGCGTCACCACGATCAGCACTCCCGCCAGGAACAGCAAGTTGGCCGCCGTGAACGGATTGAAATGGATACCAGCGGGTATATAGTCCCGGAAGTACCGCAAAGCAGGCCAAACCATCCCTACCGCTATCAGCAATGCCAGCGTCGTCAGCACCCCGGTTTCGACGAGGAATTGTCCTATCAGGCTGTTCTTGCCACTCCCCAGGACCTTGCGTACGCCGATCTCTTTCGCCCGTTGCAGCGATTGGGCGGTCGCCAGATTGATATAATTCACTGCGGCCAGGATCAGGATAAAAAGTGCTATTCCCGCCAGCGCATAGAGGGTCGGTAGATGGGCCCTGTGGCGACGGTCCATGTAGCTCGCATCGAAATGAATATCGCTCAACGGTTGGAGCGCCTGTGTATAGGGGCCCGCCGGGGTGCGGAGCTGATGCTGCGCGGCGATGCGGTTCATCTGCGTCACCACCAGGTCGGTATCCGCGCGCTTAACCAGCTTTACATAGACGTACGACCAGGGGCGGTCCGGTCCCAGGCGGGGCGTCCAATCATGCAGCTGATACGTTTGTTTTAAAAAACTGGCGTCGACAGTAGGCAATGATATGATATCCGTATAGGCCAGTTCGGAATGGTGCGTCCAATCCCGGACCACTCCCGAAACATGTACATGCAAAGAATCGGCATAGATCAATTCCCGGCCTATCGCCGCTGCCGGCGGGATGTTGCCGAAATAACGTTTTGCTGCACTCGCCGTGAGAACCACCTGGTAGGGCATTTTGAGCGCCGCCGCCGGTTCTCCCGCGAGCCATCGATAGGAAAAGACGTGAAACCAACCGGTATCGGCAAGAATGACGGCTGTTTCCCCATCCTCATCCGGGAGGGTGGGCTGGAACTCCCGGGTAGGATGTCCCTGCAGCGGCACCTGTACGGTCCGGCTCTCGTTAAAGGGAAAATAGGCCGTCATGCTTTGCAGCCCCGGAACAGTGGCCCGCATGGCCTCCGGCATCGGCGGCAGCACCATGGGGACCGGCGAGCCTCCCAGCACCACGCGATAGATGCGATCCCCATCCGGATGGAAGCGGTCAAAGCTCAGTTCGGCGCTGTCCACCAGCCAGATGATGATACAAGTGCAGACCCCCAGCGCGAGGCCCAGGACGTTGATAAGTGTATAGAGTTTGTTTCGTGTGAGGATGCGCGCCGCGATCCGGAGATAGGTCCTGAGCATAGCGTTGGTTTTTGGAAAGTTCAATAGAATTTACAACATTCGATGCGATTCCGGGAAATTTCCATAAAACATGAGGCGCGGCCTGCGGCCGCGCCTCTTAATATACACGAGTTACTCTATTTTATCTGCGACCGCCGTGGAACCCGCCGCCACGGTTTCCGCCAAACCCGCCACCGGCATGGCCGCCGAATCCGCCGCGAAAGCCACCGTCGGAATGCCCGCTAAAGCCACCGCCCACATAACCGCGTCCGCCTTCGTACCCACGTCCGCCAGCGTAGCCGCGACCCGCGTAGCCGCCGATCACCCGGCCGCCGCCATACCCGCGACCACCAACATACCCGCGACCTGCGTAGCCACCATAACCGCGACCAAACCGCGCGTTTACGAAGCCGGCGCGGTTAAACCGTCCGCCGACAAAGAAGCCGGCATATCTGTGTTCAAAAAAGGGGCGATAATGTGCATAATAGTAATAATCCCGATAGTGGCCGTTCCAGGCGGGAAAGTCGTAGTACAGATACCCGGGGAACTCGTCTTCATAGACGACGCCATCGCAGCTGGGATAGCCTTCCGGGTCCGCATACATATCCTGATCAGCATAAGGGTCCTGGTAAGCATTGGGATCCTGGTAAGCTGGATCCTGATCAACAGGGGCCGGCGCAGCACAACCCGGAACTGGCGTAACGTAACCAGGCGCAGGTGCTGCGTAAACCGGGGCAGGCGCGCCATAGACCACCGGGGGCGGCGCTACATAAAAGCGGGGTCCGCGAAAACCCAGCCGGGCGCCTATATATACCTGGGCATCGCTTTTGGCGGCGATCAGCACGCCCGCGGTAGCCAGGACGGTCAGCGTAAAGAGCTTTTTCATTGTGTTTGCGATTTTAAGTTAGCAGGGAAGCATTTGTTTCAGGTTTCGCTTCACTGCTATATAAGAAGGCTCACAAGACAGTATATTTAATTGGCTACTGTTAAGGTTAAGATAAAAGCCCTATTTTTTGGAGCTGATAATCAGCATTATCTCGACAGCAAATTCCCCGGTACCCGCAAGCCTTCTTCACTTGCCAGCACCTTGCGCATGACCTTTTGAAGTCCCTGGGGGATCAGGCCAATTTCCGGCTGGCCAAGCGGTTGGAGCAGTTCAATGAATTCATCGTCGTCATCATAATAGCCAAACTGCAGGACCCATTTATCCCCGGATTGCAACCGGATCGCCATCTCCTGGTCCTCGTCCTCTTTAAACACCTTAATGAGTGCCCAATGCTCGTCGTCGTCCTCTTCAAAATGAATGTCGACGGCTTTATTATTGACCACTTCTTTCACGATTTGCTCTACCAGAGAACCGGGATTGTTTTTGATCAGTTCTTCGTATTTCTTATTGTTTGCCATAGCTGTCGCAAAGGTAAAAAAGTCGTTGACATCATTAAATTTTCATTTTTTATCTTTAAATATCTTAAAGCCCCCTGCCATGCTAATCAAACGCCTTATCGTCTGCGCAATTCTCGTCGGCCTGATGATCAATTTAAAGGCCCAAACCATCGTTGATCATCAGGTTGTCATCGGTAAAACCGATAGCTTAAACTCGGCTATATTAAAAGAAGAACGCACGGTATGGGTTTACCTGCCTGATGGCTACGCCACAAGCAAGGACAGCTATCCCGTTATCTACCTGCTTGACGCCGAATGGAACTTCGCTGCGTTTACGGGCATGGTGCATGAGTTGAGCGAGGTGATAGGCAATACGGTATACCCGAAGTGTATCGTGGTATCCATTCCTAACACGGATCGGACGCGCGATCTTACCCCATCTCATGCCACCGTGGGTCCGGACGGTAAATACATGGACGGTATGCAAACCTCCGGCGGCGGTGAGAATTTTACCGCATTCCTGCAAAAGGAGCTGATGCCGCACATCGACTCCGCGTACCGCACCACGCCCTATAAAATATTGGTCGGCCATTCCTTCGGTGGACTAACAGCCATGAACATCTTTATTAACCACACCGACATGTTCAACAGCTACCTGGTGATCGACCCGAGTATGTGGTGGGACAGCCGCAAATTACTGGATCAGGCAAAAATTGCCTTAAAACAACGGCGATTCGAGGGCAAGTCACTGTACCTGGCAATCGCCAACACCATGTCCTTTGGTATGGATACCGCCAGCGTGCGAAAAGATACCGCCCACGACTTCGGCGGGCATATCCGTTCCATCTTATTGCTTAAAGATGCCCTGCAGGCAGGCAAAGGCAATGGCCTCCACTGGAGCTACAAATATTATGGCAACGACAGCCACGGGTCGGTTCCCCTGATTGCCGAATACGATGGTCTGCACTTCCTGCTGGGCTTTTATGATTTCCCGCCAGGGTTTACCGGCTCCATCATGGACAAGGATGCTATAAAAGATCTGGCTAAATTTATAAGCGACCATTATGAAGATATATCCAAACACATGGGGTATACAGTCCTGCCGAGGGAGGAAATGGTCAATGACCTGGGCTATACCATGCTCGGGTACGGCTTTCCGGGCAAGGCGTTCTCCCTCTTTAGCCTCAACATAAAGAACTATCCCAACAGCGCAGGCGCACTCGATTCGATGGGCGATTATTACGCCGCCCAAAAAGATAACACCAACGCAGCCGAATATTACAAAAAGTCCCTGGCGCTAAACGAGAATCCGGCTACCAGGAAAAAGCTGGATGATCTGCAGAAGAAACAGTGAGTTCGTGTCCGGACCCACGCCATGACATCAATATATTTACGCATGAAATGTCTAGTGTTCGGAGTTTTAATCCTTATGAGCTCCTGTAAAGACCACCTAAAAAGTCTTGACCCGGAAAATCCTACATATCCTGTTTGGAACATCTATGATAGCACGGCTCAAATTCATAAATATTTGCCATCAGGATTGCTCGACTCGACCTTAAAGACCTGGTATCGTTTCCAGAATGGCACACCGGTTGATCATATCGATATGCTTATTACCCGGACATATGACGCAGCAGGTAAATTAACAGAGGAGCAGGACTTTACGTATTCAAAGCGATCGAAAAAATGGATGCTGGACGGCAAAAATATCAAGAAGTACGACACAAAAGGCAACATGATCCTCAATGTCTCTTCTGACATTAAAAATTCGAGAAGCACAATGATCGAAATGACTAAATTGGAATACAACCAAAACAACCAGGAGATCCACCGAATGGAAATACGCAAGGACTTGGAAGAGCCCTCGAACTGGAATCTTGATAGTGTAATAGCTCATGAGAATGATACTAAGCCCCCGAAGTATGACACCACACTGATCTCTTCCTCCTACGATAGTGATGGCAATCTTGTAAAAAAGATTGATGGTAACCCGAAAAATCCCAACACAGAGACCCTTTCCACCATTTACGCACATGGAATAAAGAAACTAACTTATGGGATAAACCCAAGCGGCGATACGATCCTGGATTATAGATACGAAAAAGATGGCAATCTTTTAAAGCAAATAACCGATTATCGGAAACCTGTCTTCGATGGCCAAAGCGACACCATATGGTACAGCGGAAACAGAACAGTAAAACGGGTCGATATCAATAAAAAACTGCATTTCCGGGGCGGATACATACTATCATCGCGAGCAAAATGAGAGGGCGCTATCGCTATTGGACAGTGCTAAAATGGGGTTGACTAACCGCCGAATTTATAATGATATAATGCAATTCGAAAACCAAATAAAGCGAGAAGCGCATTACCCGCGATCAGCTCAATAACGAACAGCAAGCGATGGGTGTACAAAGGCAAAATATTACAAAATACTTAATGCTCCTTATTGGCATGTTCTTTACCATATCAAGCCATGAGCAGTCATTAAAGAAGATTCTCATGCGAAGAGACTGTAGTCTGAGAGATGTTCGGATAACTCCATTAAATACTAACCCGGACTTATTTATCGCCGTTCTCGTTACCGACCCCCACTGGTGGGAAACGATCTCTTTAGTTCAATACAAATAGCCAAGGTAGATAAACCGGGATCCGCCACATGGTCTTGCGCTCTATCACCGAGGCATAGCTTCGTTCGACCTTAAGGGAATTAAAAAGGTTCATAACTTGAAAATAATCAATCCGGGACGGAAAAAATCTTATCTTGAAATGGAATGTCTAATGCACTTCTGTTGGTCAGTATCTTTATGCTGCATCTGCCGGCGATGGCGCAGCATCAGGGTGCAACGAAACCGCTTCCGGACTGGCGCGACGTGATGAAGTCGATCGACACCAATGCATACGGAAGATTCAAGCGGTCCTACCCTATCACACGGGATACCCTAAATAAATATCCCGACTCCATCGTGGTCGACGGGAAAATCGTGGATTATACGCTCGGCCTGAATTGTGGTTGTGTCTGCGGGTGCGGAACGCTCAAGATCAAATTGCGACAAAAACCTCCCGATTATGCAAAAGCGTATATCTAGGTCGGCATGCCCTGTTTATCCTTTCTTCGTAAGGATATGAAAAAGCAAACCCATTGGGTTCTTTACAAGATCCCTCTTACCGACCGAACCTGTTTCTGGACTGAGGTTCCGATGAACAAGTTCGATACAAAGGGTGTCCCGTTCTATTCCGAAGAGCGATTTCCTCCGCCCAAGCAAGGCCATAAGTAAATGGTTATGGTATTTCGTTCAGCAAAATCGCGGTACATTAGTAAAAATTCTGCAAATTCAGCAATACGAAAAAGGATAGAATCAATGAATACTAACTCTTTAAATCTTACGCTTCGCTTCCTGCTGGAGCTGGTCATGCTGGGCGTTATCGGCTATTGGAGCTACCATCGCTTCGCCGGTTGGCAGGGGATCGCTGCCGCTATCGCTTTTCCGGCTATCGCAGCGGTACTTTGGGGAGTCTTCCGCATTCCTAATGATCCGCGGCCGGCACCTGTGGCCATCGCAGGACCCCTTAGGCTTTTGCTCGAATGGGCTTTGTTTGCATGGGCGGTCTGGGCGCTCGAAGACCTGGGATATGACACCTGGGCCTGGTTCCTGACAGGTATACTGGTGGCGCATTACCTGATCAGCTATGACCGTACAATGTCGATGTTACGAAACAAACCGTATAAAGGATTTGTCAAGTAGTAAGGCGACACCCCGGCGCCTTTCTATTCCTCATCTCAGGCCGGCATGACCCAAACGCAGCTTTCAGTCTGGACGCGGCTTTCCAAAAAGAAAAAAGCAGACAAAATGGTGTTTTTTCCATCTTGTCTGCTAAGGAGGTCTCGAGCAGATTCGAACTGCTGTAGAAGCTTTTGCAGAGCTCTGCCTAGCCACTCGGCCACGAGACCATCATTCTACCCAATAAATCGATCGGCGCCAGGCCCATTCCGGCCTGACCCAAATTTTTTGGGTGGCTGCAAAATTAAGATATTTTCGCAGAAGAATAAAATAATTTATGCAGTCAATCCCTGAAAGCGAATTAATTATCAATGGTCGCGGCGCCATCTACCACCTCGACCTCCGACCCGAAGAACTGGCCACCACCATCTTCACCGTTGGCGATCCGGACCGGGTGAGCCGGGTCAGCAAACACTTCGACGCCATCGAACACCGCTCCCACCACCGGGAATTCGTCTCCCACACCGGCCGCATCGGCAAAAAACGCCTCACCGTGGTCTCCACAGGCATCGGCACCGATAACATCGACATCGTCCTCAACGAGCTCGACGCCCTCGCCAATATCGACTTTTTCACCCGTACCGTCAAAAGATCCCTCACCCCCCTCACCATCATCCGCATGGGCACCAGCGGCTCCCTGCAGAAGGACATCCCCGTAGACAGCTTCGTGGCCTCTACCCACGGGCTCGGCATCGATAACCTCCTCAACTTCTACCGCCACGAGACCAGCGAAGAAGAAAGCGAGCTCCTCCATTCCTTCGCCACCCAGACCCAACTGCACCACCGCCTCGCCCAACCCTATATCAGCGGCGCCAGCGCCACCCTCCTGCGGCACTTCACCCAAGGCTTCCACCACGGTATCACCGTCACCTGCCCCGGCTTTTATGGACCGCAGGGCCGCGTCCTGCGCCTTGGCCTCACCCAGCCCGACCTCATCGACCGGCTCACCAACTTCGCCTATGGGCCCCACCGCGTCACCAACTTCGAGATGGAAACCGCGGGTATCTATGGCCTCGGCAAACTCCTAGGCCACCATTGCCTCAGCCTGAGCGCCATTGTCGCGAATCGCATCTCACAGACCTTTAGCCGTGACAATAACGCCGTCATCGACCAAATGATCCGCCAGACCCTCGACATCGTCAGCGCAATCTGAAGCCGGTCCATGCGGGCTGCGCCATCCACCCCGCCGGCCGAAAAAATCTTATCTTCACGACGTGAAAAAAAAGAGTCGCATCCATCACTACGTAAAGACCAGGGCGGCCAAAAAAGGTACCTCCCGGCCCCACGGCAAACGCCCACGTAAACACCCCTTCTCCGAGGCCAACCTGTCCCCGGATCGGTAAGGCCACGGCACTGCATGGAAAAGCTCCAGGCGCGTGCGTCAAAGCACCAAGGCAACCCGGCGCCCCGTTAGGCCGGTTCACCCGAAAAAGCTACTTTTGTGCCCAACTTATGTCCCCAATGAATTTTTTCAAATACCAGGGCACCGGCAACGACTTCGTGATCCTGGATAACCGGAACTGGAGCTATACCGCGCTGACCACCGATCGCATTCGCCTTCTCTGCGACCGCCGTTTCGGCATCGGGGCCGACGGGCTCATGCTCCTCAATCCCCATTCCGGCTATGACTTTGAAATGAAATACTACAACGCGGACGGCCGCGAAAGCACCATGTGCGGCAACGGCGGCCGTTGTCTCGTCAAATTCGCGTATGACATGGGCATCGTCCGGACCCAATACAATTTCCTCGCCGTCGACGGCCCCCACCTGGCCGAGATCGACACCAATGGCATCGTAGCCCTCAAAATGAAAGACGTAAAAGCCATTGACGATTACAAAGGCGATAGCATCCTCGACACCGGCAGCCCCCATTATATCAAAATGGTCACCGACGTCATGGAACTCGACGTCTACCATAAGGGCATGGACATCCGCTACAGCAGCGACTTCGCCAAACAAGGCATCAACGTCAACTTCGTAGAACAAAAACGGCCCGATGAGATCGTCGTCCGCACCTACGAACGCGGCGTAGAAGACGAGACCCTCTCCTGCGGCACCGGCGTCACCGCCAGTGCCTTGGCCACCTATCACAACGAATCAGGGCATAATTACGTAAAGGTGACGACCAAAGGCGGAAAGCTAACGGTCCGTTTCGACCGCAATGCCGATGGCTCCTTCGAGA
>DASYZH010000238.1:0-4543 GCA_035946435.1 Puia sp.
ACACTGCACCCCAAAGCCTGGCTGCGCACGTCGCCACCGCCACCCGCGCCATCGAAAAGCAATACGCCTGCACCATCCACACCGTCAGCGAATCCTGCTTCCAACCCGGCTACCCCCGCCCCACACACCGCCTGGCATAACCGCGTATCGACGCACCCCCGGCCGGCTCACTCGCTTCGCAAGCCCAAGCCCCCGGAATGCCTCACTCGCTCCTCAAGCTCTTCACCGGATTCGCCATCGCCGCGCGAACCGCCTGAAAACTCACCGTCGCCAGGGCGATCACGATCGCCAGTACCCCCGCTACCGCGAACGTCTCCCATCGTAGGCTGATCCGATAGTTATAGCCCGAAAGCCAGCGGTTCATCGCATACCACGCCAGCGGCGTAGCAATCACCAGCGAGATCACCACCAGCCGCACAAACTCCACCGACAATAGCCGCGCAATCCCCGCCACCGAAGCCCCCAACACCTTCCGCACCCCGATCTCCTTGACCCTGCTCTCGGCCACAAACGCGGACAACCCAAACAGCCCCAGACACGAGATAAAGATGGTCAACCCCGCAAACAGCCCCGACATCGTCCGTGTACGCTGCTCATGCCGGAACAAAGCAGCATATCGCTGATCGCTAAATTCATAGTCGAACGGATACGCCGGATTATACTTCGTAAAGATCGCCTTAGCCCGGACCAGATTGTCCGCCGTCGACCGCGCCGGATTCAATTTGAAATGGATCACATTGAAGAACGACGAAGGGCCCAGGATCAACACCGGCGGCACCTTGCTATAAGGCGAACCTACCACATAATCTTTCACCACACCCACCACATGGAATACCTGGTTATCATATGGCTCCCGGATCACCTGCCCTATGGGGTCCTTGAAACCCATCCACTTCACCGCCGTTTCATTCAGCACCACGGCAAAACTATCCGTCGGATGCGTATAAATATCGATGTCGCGGCCTGCCACCAATTGCAGCCCCGCCGTACGCACAAGGTCCGCATCTTCGGAAAACAAATTGATCCCCTTGGTCGTGTCCTTGGCCAACTCCCCGTCCCAGCGAAACCCCCAGCTATTGACATTGTTGGCGATCATCGGCAGCATGTTCTTCGACACGCCCACCGCTACACCCGAAGAGAGCAACTCTTGCCGGATCAACGGATAATTCTTGCCGATCTCTCCCTCCAGCGGGAGATAGATCAGGGCATTCCGTGCATAGCCGGTATCGCGGTTCTCCGCATATTGTAATTGCTCTCGGATGATCAGCGTAGAGATGATGAGCACGATGGCAAACGTGAACTGCAACACCACCAGCACCCGCCGCGGCGAGAACAACGCCATGGGCCGGCGGAATTCCTTCCGGAAGATACCCACCGGTTTGAAAGCCGAGAGATAAAACGCCGGATAGCTCCCCGCCAGCAGGCTCGTGACCACCAAAAATCCCAACGCCCAAAGCCAAAAAGCCACGCTCTCAAAAGGCACCCGCAACGTAGTCCCGATCAACGTACTAAACTCAGGCAACACCAGCTGCACGATCAACAACGCCATCGCCCCAGCAATACAGGTCGTCAGAAAAGCTTCCGTGATGAACTGGCCGATCAGCAAAAACCGCCCCGCGCCGGCCACCTTCCGGATGCCTACCTCTTTCGCCCGCTGCTCGCTTCGCGCCGTGGAAAGATTAATGAAATTGATACACGCGATCACCAAAATGAATACGGCGATCCATACAAAGATGCGCACCTGCACGATCCTGCCGCCCGACGGCCTCCCATCGTCGAAAGTGCTATGCAAATGCAACGCCGTCAGCGGGTAGGCAAAATGGACCCACAGATCGTTCCGGCCCGTCTTGACCCGCGTGAGATCCCTGATCTTGGCATTGAACTCCGCCACATCCACGTCAGGGCGCAACAGTACATAGGTAGGCATATTATTGCTGATCCAGTTGTCATTGTACCACCCTATCTTTTGCCAGTAAGCCCAGGGCAACAGGTAATCGAAAGAGAATTGCGTATTCGGCGGCAGGTCCTTCAGTACCCCGGTGACCGTGAAATTATCAACGCTGTCCAGCCGGATCGTCTTCCCCAACGCATCCGTGTTGCCAAAAAGCTTCACCGCCAGCCTTTCCGTGATCACTATGGAATGCACATTCAGCAGCTGCCCGCGGACAGCGCCCGCCACCAGCGGAAAGCTAAAAAGCCGGAAAAAAGCGGTATCGACAACACTCCCTTCTATACCCGTAAAGCTCCTTCCTCCTGCCGTAAAAAGGAAACCATCGACGTTAGCCACCCGGGAAAACGCCTCCACCTCCGGGAACTCCTGCTGCAACGCCGGCCCCAAAGGCTGCGACACCTGGTCGATCGTCTGATGCTTCTCGCCGGGGATCTCCGTCATCGAATAGATGCGGTAGAGCCGGTCCTTGTTCCGATGGAACCGGTCAAAACTCAACTCGTTGGATATCCACAAAAGGATCAACACGGCTCCTGCCATCCCCACAGCAAGACCGGTGATATTGATAAAGCTAAAGCTTCTCCCCCGCGCAAGGCTGCGCCAGGCCGTTTTGAAGTAGTTTCTAAACATAGCAACCAAAGACCACAAGATACCGGCCAAAACCACAACCAGCTGATTCCCAGTGATCGAGCTATCGGCGCGACAATTAACAAATGTCCGCCCGCGATACACTCACTGTCCTAATCTAATGGTTTTACCATTAGATTTTTAAAATAGACCTTGCTATTCGGATCATGCCCCTGCAACGCAAAAGTCCCATGCGACAATACCCTGCCCGCCATATCCGCAGGCCGCTTCACGTCCTCAGGCTCCGTATAATCCACCACCGTCTTATCGTTGAGCTTGATGACGATATGCTTGCCCCTAACGGAGACATACTCGGTAAACCAAACATTGTCGGGACAATAGACCTCTTTGATGTCCACGATCCCGTAAAGACTGCCCGTCCGGCGCCAATCCGTATGCGAGTTATTGACCTGCACCTCATAGCCCTTGGCCGGCCACCCGCCCTGCTGGTATTCCGTATGGATATAGATACCCGAATTGCTGCCCGGTCGCGTTAACACATCGGCCTTGAATTCGAAATCCTTGAAGTCATGGTTGTGCACATCCCCTTCATAGAAGAGATGCGCCGTAGGCCCATGCGCGATGATGCACCCACTGTCGACACTAAAGGTCGAAGCATTGTCGCCGACCTTCCAGCCATCGAGCGTTTTACCATCGAATAGGGAAATCCACTTAATTTTTGAAGCCGGCCGCATTGAACCGCCCACCACTACACAAATGGCGAGTAGGCCTACCAGAAATATCTTTTTCATATCGCTAAAGTTATTATTTTTGCGGCATATCCAATATCAGTCACCATGACCACCTTAAAGAAATTCAGGGCCATCCTATTTGCGCTCATCTTTCTCACGGCAACCCACAAGGCACATGCTCAACTGCAAGTCACCCAGCTGATCCTTAAAGGCCAATCCGCCACCGGCTTTGGCGCCTTCTTCCACGGCGACTTCCCCCTCAACAAAAGTAATGAGATCACCGCGGAGGCAGGCTTCGACTATTTCGCCCCGAACCAGTCCCACCTCGTCTTCATACCCCTCCTGGTAGGCTTCCGCCATTTCTTTAATGGCGCCGGCACCGGTTTCTATGTCGAGCCCCTCGTAGGCTATACCTTCGGCTCCACGGATGTCCAGAAAACCGATGCCAACGGCAACCCGGTCTTTAATTCCGATGGTTCGGAAGCCGACGAGAGTTTTAACGGCGCTACCGCAGCCCTCGGCATTGGATATATCCTCGCCAATCCCCGCTGCCCGCTCAATTTCGCCTTGCGCTTCGATCACGTCTTCGTTTCCGGCACCGCTCCCAGCCTCCTGGCCTTCCGGGTATCCTGGTCCTTACTCACCGGCCGCCGTCTGCACCAGCAGCATTAGGATCGACGCCATAGTATCTATAGGCGCTATAGACGATGGGGATGCCGAAGATCACCCCAAAAACCAGCCAGTCCGTAAACGTAGTACCCAGATTAAACGGCCCTCTCGGCAACGGGGTCAGCCTGAGGATCACCTGCCCCATGATCACATTGACAAAAACCGCATACAACATCCCAACGAGATACCGGTTGTACCACAGGAACCGCAAACGCGGAAAGACCAGGAAAAACAATACCGTCCATGCCATGGCGATGAAATAATGGAAGAACAGGCCCAAAAAGGCCGCGGCATTCCCGCCGTGCATCGCCGTGTCGAGACCTAGCGCGCCCCCGGCGATATAGTTGAACATCATTGCCGGAAATTTCCCAGATTTGACCGTCACCGAAATATAGGCACTGGTGACGTCCAGCGTACCCGCCAATAATCCCGTTAATAACACAGTTTTGAAAAGTCCGTTCCTGTTCAAGTTTTTTTGCTGCATAAAGAGTAATTTGGTAAGGTAAAGATCACGGCCAGCCCCCGGCTCCCACGATCAAAAGCCATCCAAAGACATTCAAAATGCAGGCAAAACAGCTAAGCGACCACGAACTAGTGCAGCGATGCA
>DASYZH010000239.1:0-31553 GCA_035946435.1 Puia sp.
GTGCAGTTTTTCTTCCCGGGCGATGTCCAGGACATTGAGGAGGCCCTGCATGTTGAGATGCCAGGCCAGGTTGGGGTTCTTTTCACCGGTAGCGGAGAGGATCGCGGCCAGGAGGTAGATCTGGGTGACATTCTGCCGGATGACCTGCACGTGGAGCATTTCCTTGTTCATCACGTCGATGGAAACATAGGGGCCTGTGCCTTTGAGGAGTTCGTTCTCTTCCCGAAGGTCGGAAGCTACGACATTGTTATTTCCGTAGATGCGACGCAGGGCAAGCGTTAGTTCCACACCGATCTGTCCGCTGGCGCCAATAACGAGTACTTTTTCTTTAGCCATGTAGGTGGGTTTTGGGGTGCAAATATAACATCTCCATTTTTCTGCGTCCAGGAAAAGTCTGCAATTTTGCAAGGTAGGCTTGCAAAAATTATTTAGAACTGTTATTTAAAAAACTTACATTTGTGAGTAACAGTACTCGCCACGCTTCCCGCAGAACAGCGCACCCAGGCGGGGCTTTTTTTTATATGCCTGTCCCCTTTAACAAACCAGCTACATCTATTTCGGATCAAATAGCCATTTTGCGGCAACGTGGATTAGTTATTAAAGACCCTATGCCCGTGGAGCATTATCTAAAGCACGTTGGCTATTACCGGCTGGCGGGCTACTGGCGGATATTTCAGAGTGACCCATTATTGTGCACACCACAGCAGATTATGTTATCGCATATTCAGTTTTCCACCCAAGGATATGCACAGACCCAGGTTGCCTTGGATAAAAGTTATTCCTCAAGCGGGAGGAATGTTAAGTCAACATCTATACTATCAGTTGTGCGCAGTAAGGTATCTTCTTCACACTTGTAGTCCGGGCAGTATTTTCAATAGCAAGCTGAAACAATTAATTGCCAAATATCCGAGAATAGAACTCAACCGAATGGGTTTTATGCCAGGCTGGGAAAAAGAAGATTTATGGCAATAGGCAATTTCGTAGCTTCGCGGAATGCAATTCTTACACGACCTATTTAAAGAGCAATCGTACGATAAAAAGAATTTCTTTCTTATTGCGGGTCCCTGTGTGGTAGAAAGCGAGGAGTTGGTGATGGAGGTGGCCGATACGGTGTCGGGCATCTGCAGGAATCTGGGGATACCGTATATTTTCAAGGCGTCTTACCGGAAGGCGAATCGCACCAGCGCCGGCAGCTTTACGGGGATCGGCGACGACAATGGTTTATCGCTGATCAAGAAGGTGGGTGAGCAATACAAACTGCCGACGACTTCGGATATCCATGCGCATGATGAGGCGGCGCCGGCGGCAAAGTATGTGGACGTGCTGCAGATCCCGGCTTTTCTTTGCCGGCAGACCGATCTCCTGCTTGCCGCGGCGGAGACGGGTAAGGTGGTCAATGTCAAAAAGGGGCAGTTCCTCAGCGGGCCGGCGATGAAGTTCGCTGTAGAGAAAATTCGCAAAGCGGGGAACGATAAAGTGGTATTGACGGAGCGGGGAACGACATTCGGTTACCAGGACCTTGTGGTCGACTATCGCAATATTCCCTGGATGCAGGAGCATGGCACTCCCGTGGTGATGGATTGCACTCATTCGTTACAGCAACCGAATCAAACAAGTGGAATCACCGGTGGCAATCCGCAGTTGATCTCTACGATCGCGAAAGCTGCTATTGCCACCGGCGCCAATGGGCTTTTCATAGAGACGCACCCCAATCCGGCTGTCGCTAAAAGCGATGGGGCCAATATGCTACGTTTGGATCTTCTACAGGGATTACTGGAACAACTAGTCAAACTACGTCGTGTCGTTTCCGAACTATAAGGTGAGGGACCACTGGTTTTCCCGGAAGGAAATTAAAAACGGGTTCTGCAAAGCTACGACGCAGAGCGGGTTTGGAGTACCCACAAAGGAGATTAAGGTAGCTGTAAAAATTTTTTAGCAAAGCTTTTGCATTCGCGGCTCTTAAGCGGGAGGGCCGTGGTGGGCTATTTTTAGGTGAAGCCCGCAGCGGCCCGTCAATAAGTAGCGAGCAATTTACTGGGTAAAAGTCCAAATTCTTTTTTGAAGGCGATGGTGAAGTTGCTGAGATTGGAATAGCCCAATTCCATGGCCACTTCCTTTACCGAGTGGCCGCCGGACAGGAGCTTGTCGCGTGCGGCCTGCATGCGAACTTTTTGGAAATATTCGTAAACGGGTACGCCATAGAGTACCTTGAAATCCTTTTTAAGCTTGGATTCGCTGATGGACACCATGCGGGCCAGCTGGCTGATGGTGGGTGCCGGTTCGAAGATGTCTTTTGTCAGTACGGCTTCCACCTGCATGACGCGGTCGATATCCGCCTTTGACAGCGGAATATCGAAGTACGCATTCTTCCGGCGTTCGTAGAGCCGAAGAAAGAACCGTTCGATGAGCAACATGATCCTGTTTTGGATGATTGCGAGCCGCATGGGGTTGGACTCCTCCACCTCGACGATCTCCTGGATCAGCCGGCGGTATTCGCTGTCGAGCGGTTCGCGGTGGACGTTCTCGACCTGCAGCGAGAGATAGGCGGACAGGACGTCGTCGGAGGGACGAAGGCCGAGGTAGTCGGCAAGCCAGCCTGCGTTGAACAGCACGTCGATGCCCTTGTAAACAGTCCCTTTGGAAGCGAGATAGGCCCAGTCCTGCAGGCTGTTCGTAAGATAGGCGATCATGCGGGTGGTGTTGCTTTCTTTGAGCCGTTCGTCGCCGATACGGATCTCGAGTGTGTCCGGGATGGTGAGCTCGTGGAAGCGGAGGGTGTAGAAGCCCTCTTTGGTCTTTCTTCGCCAGATGAGCCAGTCGTCCGTAAATGTGGCGTTGATGATGTTGACATGGATACCATTGGGTAATCTCACGAAAGTGAGGCTTCCGGTGGCGACCCGCTCCGGGAAGATAAGCTTATTGTTGATCACCGGGACGTTGAGCCGCTCGGCCAGATCGTTTATCAATTGCTCATAATCGGTATAGGCGAAATCGAACTGAAACAATCTAATGGCTTTCCTGTACCCCAGTAAGATACGAAAAATCCCAGCCCCGATTGCCACCGCAAGTGGGTATTCCTACACAATTACAGATACCTGAGGGGGTTTCGCCGGGCAGAAAGGATGTAGCGCTTGATATTCATCCAAAAGGCAAGGACGAAATAGATGATGAGCGGCGAACCCATGGTGAGGAAGGAGATGTAAATGAACCAGGTCCGGATACGGGAAGTGGCTATACCCATCCTCTCACCTATTGCCGTACACACTCCAAAAACCTGCCACTCGATGAAGTGTTTAAACTGTTTCATAGCATCAAAATTAGTAAACCTATCGTATATATTATAACACCCGAAACGCATTTTTTGGTAATTTTGCGGGCGTATTACGCAAGGCGCTGAAAGCGCGTCGTCTGAACATATAAAACAATTTTATCATGGTCTTTGATCTGGATCTAATCAAGAAGCTATACGCCGGTATGCCTGCCAAAGTGGACGCTGCTCGTAGCCTGGTGGGAAAACCACTGACTTTAGCCGAAAAAATTCTTTACGCTCATCTTTTCGAGAAACCAAAGCGGGCTTACGGGCGTGGTAAAGACTACGTTGATTTTGCGCCGGACCGTGTAGCCATGCAGGATGCTACGGCCCAGATGGCTTTGTTGCAATTTATGACCTGTGGCCGCGATACCGTCGCAGTACCCTCCACCGTTCATTGCGATCACCTGATCCAGGCCAAGACCGGCGCCGCCGCCGACCTGGCGACCGCCCTGGATGTGAACAAAGAAGTCTATGATTTTCTTGCCTCTATCTCCAATAAATATGGTATAGGTTTCTGGAAGCCCGGCGCGGGGATCATCCACCAGGTAGTGTTGGAAAATTACGCTTTCCCCGGTGGGATGATGATCGGTACCGACTCGCATACGCCCAATGCCGGTGGTCTTGGGATGGTAGCGATCGGGGTTGGCGGTGCTGACGCCGTCGACGTTATGGCGGGGCTGCCCTGGGAGCTCAAGATGCCCAAGTTGATCGGGGTAAAGCTCACCGGTAAGATGAGCGGCTGGACCTCGGCTAAGGATATCATTCTTAAGGTCGCCGGGATCCTGACGGTGAAAGGGGGAACGGGGGCGATCGTGGAGTATTTTGGCGAAGGAGCGGATGGACTGAGTGCTACCGGTAAAGGTACCATCTGCAATATGGGGGCAGAGATCGGTGCGACCTGCTCCATCTTTGCGTATGATGGGAAGATGGCGGAGTATCTGAAGGCTACCGGCCGGACCGAAGTAGCGGCCCTGGCGGACGGAATCCGCGATTATCTGCGTCCTGACAAGGAAGTTTATGCGGATCCCAAAAAATATTATGACCAGGTGATCGAGATCAACCTGAGCGAGCTGGAGCCACATGTAAACGGTCCGTTCACGCCTGACCTGGCATGGCCCATCAGCAAGTTTGCGGAAGCGGTCAGGGCCAACAACTGGCCAGAGCGGCTCGAAGTAGCGCTTATCGGCAGCTGTACCAACTCTTCTTATGAAGACATCAGCCGTTCCGCCTCGCTGGCGCAACAGGCCATCGATAAAAAACTCAAGACCAAGGCGGAGTTTACCATCACCCCCGGTTCCGAACAGGTTCGGTATACCATCGAAAAAGATGGATTCCTGAAGACCTTCGATAAGATCGGCGGCGTGGTGCTGGCCAATGCCTGTGGTCCCTGTATCGGCCAGTGGGCGCGTCATATAGATGATCCTAACCGTAAGAACTCCATTATCACCTCTTTCAACCGGAATTTCGCCAAGCGGAATGACGGCCTCGCTTCCACGCACGCTTTTGTCGCTTCTCCTGAAATTGTAACAGCGTTTGCGATCGCGGGTGATCTGACTTTTAACCCGCTGAAGGATAAGCTAAAGAACGAGAAAGGCGAAGAGGTGATGCTGGATGAACCCACAGGTGTAGAATTACCCCCCAAGGGTTTTTCGGTGGACGATCCCGGTTACCAGGCGCCCGCTAAGGACGGAAGTAAAGTACAGGTCGTGGTAAGCCCCGATTCGCAACGTCTCCAGCTGCTGGCGCCCTTCGCTGCCTGGGAAGGCACCGATCTGAAGGGTTTGAAGCTGCTCATCAAGGCAAAAGGAAAGTGTACAACCGACCATATTTCAATGGCCGGCCCCTGGCTGAAATTCCGTGGTCATCTCGATAATATTTCCAACAATATGCTGATCGGTGCAGTTAATTTCTATAACGATAAAACTGACAGCGTTAAAAATGAGCTCACCGGCCAATACGGCCCCGTACCTGCTACGGCCCGGGCTTACAAAGCCAAGGGGATCGGTAGTGTGGTTGTGGGTGACGAGAACTACGGTGAAGGTTCTTCGCGTGAGCATGCGGCGATGGAACCCCGGCATCTCGGTGTCCGTGCGATCGTCGTGCGGAGCTTTGCCCGGATCCACGAGACCAATCTGAAGAAGCAGGGCATGCTGGCGCTGACCCTTGCCAACAAAGAAGACTATGAGAAGGTGCAGGAAGACGACAGCATCGACATCGTAGGGCTCACGGGCTTTGCGCCCGGCAAGTCGTTGACCATGGTGTTGAACCATAAGGACGGCAGCAAGGATGAGGTCACGCTGAACCACACGTATAATGAGCAGCAGATCGGCTGGTTCAAGGCGGGTGGTGCGTTGAATGTGATCAGGGCAGAGTTCGCGAAGAAATAGGGCATTATTCAATTATAAATTATAGGCCGTCGGATGACGGCCTATAATTATTTTTGGGACATGGGGGAAAGTGTACCTTTGTTGGATGCAGGAGCAGCAGCAACAAGGGGAAACGAAGATAGAGCCGCGTTATACTTTAGAACCGCGTTATACTTATGCCGAATACGAGCATTGGGAAGATAGTTGGGAGCTCATCGAGGGAAGCCGTGTCGAGCATCCTTCGCCTGTGCCCAGACACGCGCTGCTTGCAACGAGGCTTACAAATGAATTTTACAACCAGCTCAAAAGCTCCCCTAACTGCACGGTCTATCAACCGCTGGATTACCGAATAACTGACGATACTGTTTTAATACCTGATATGCTCATCGTTTGTGGGGAGATCGGTGAAAAATATCTGGATTTCCCGCCGGTGCTGGTGGTCGAGATCCTTTCGCCGTCTACCGCATCGAGGGACAGGAAGATCAAGTTTAACCTTTATGAGTCCCAGGGAGTCTTGTATTACCTGATCCTCTCGCCCGAGTCCCGGAAAGTCGAGATCTACCAATGGGAGAATGGGAAGTATGTGCTCAAAGCCAAAGGCAGGGATATCGGCTTCACGTTTTTGCTGGCCGGCAGTAAGGCCAGAATAGATTTCAGCCAGATATGGTAAAAGCATCTCCGGAGGGAAGGTGTGTTACGGGAACTCCGGGAATCTTCTTCTTCAGTACCGGGACGAGCCATTCCATACCGGGTTCTTCGCTCACGGAATGTCCGAGCACCACCAGGGAGATCTTCTTACCCTGGTAGCGGGCGTCGCGGATATATTCGCTGGTTTCCCATTCGTTGAGCTCACCGCAGACAAAGGTGTCGGGCTGGAATTGCTGGATCCAGCCGATCTGTTTCCGGCCGCCGGCGGCACCGGGCGACAGCACAATGCGGGTGCAGGGTTGGGCGAGGTCGCCGATGTATTTTAGCGGGCCGGTGGCCAGTTTCTTTTTAAGCAGATCGATGAGGTTGGCGAGGGGCGTCGGGGAAGGGAGGATGGTCAGGGGAGGATTGGACGGATCGTAATAACCGTCCCATCCAAGTGCCTGTAAGACCCCCATCCGGATACCGTCGGGATTATGTGCATGGATGCCGTCGTGGAAGCGCCAGACCACGATGCCATGTTTTTCCAGCAGGTTTTTTTTGAACCGGAGGACGGGGTCGGCGCCAAGCCAGTCCGTCTCGTCCGTGTGATTATAGAAGGTGGGTTCGTGAGCGATGATGAAATTGGCACCCAGGTCGATGGTCTTTTGGATTATCGCGTCGGTGGCGAACATGGTGGTGACGATTCCTTTGACGGGTTGGTTCGGGTCGCCGCTTTTGATGGTGTCAACCGTATTGGGAAAGGGGGCGCCGGGGATATCGGCCAGGAGGGCGTCGATGACCTGTGCGATGGTGGGCGGCGGAGCGACCGTCGTGGAGCCCGATGCACGTGGCAGTGGGATGGATGATGTGGCCAATGCGTGGGGCGGGCGGATCGATGTTCCGGCCAGCGCCGCGAGCGAGGTGGCGAGAAATTTACGTCTGGGCCAGCTGTTTATAGACATGATGGAAGGTAGATAGTAGGAAATAAATATAGGTATATTTAGGTCAAATTTTACGCATGACCCGCGATCAAATTTTATGCGCGACCCGTATTCAGGCTTCGGTTTTTTTTATAGCCCTGGTCTTCCTCCATTCTACTGCTCAAGCCCAAGCGTCCAATGCCAAACGGCTGGCTGTTATCGGCTACTATGCCGGCAGGTCTACCGCTGTGGATAGCTTTCCGATGGGAGAACTGACGCATGTGATCTTCAGCTTCGCGCATCTCAATGGTAACAAACTTTGGATCCAAAATGCCAGGGACAGCGCTACGCTGGTTGCCCTGGTGGGATTGAAGGCCAGGCATCCGCAGCTCAAGGTCCTGGTATCGCTGGGTGGCTGGGGAGGCTGTAGGACCTGCCCGGATGTCTTTTCCACCGACAGCGGCAGGCTGGAGTTCGTGCAAAGCACCAAAGAGCTGCTCAATAATTTTCATGCCGACGGCATCGACCTGGACTGGGAATATCCGGCGTTGGAGAATGTCCCGGGTTATGCCTATTATCCCGCCGACAAAGATAATTTTACCGCCGTGGTGCGGCTATTGCGGAAGACGCTGGGGAAAAAAGCCGTGATCAGCTTTGCCGCGGGCGGCTTCACCGATTATCTGCGGACGTCGATCGACTGGAAGCAGGTCGCACCGCTTATAAACTATATCAATGTGATGAGTTATGATCTCATCAACGGCTATGCCACGCAAACGGGGCATCACACCGCGTTGTACAGCCGGCCGGAGCAAGAGCAGTCTACCGACCGGGCGGTCCGCTGGCTGGATTCCGCCGGGGTACCGTTGCATAAGGTGGTGATCGGAATGGCTTTTTATGCACGGCTTTTCGGCGGCGTCGACCCTATCAACAACGGGCTTTATCGTCCATGCCATTTCCTGCATGGGATCTCCTATAAGGATCAGGCCACTGTACTGTCACCGGACAGCGGTTATGTATACCATTGGGACACGGTGGCCCAGGCGCCATACATGTACAATGCGCGTGAGCGGATCTTTGCCAGTTTTGACGATACCACCTCCATCCGGGTGAAGACGGAGTATGCGATCCACAAAGGGCTCGGCGGGGTGATGTTCTGGCAGCTGACGGAGGATAAATTCAGTGATGGATTGCTGGATGTGATCGACCGCACGAAAACCAAAACGGAGGGAGGCAGATAATGCGGTGGAATTTAGTGTTTGTCCTTTTCGTGACGGCATTCGGGGCCTGTTCTCCGGCCAAGAAACTAACCACGCCACCTGTAAAACTGTCTTTACCCGATTCTTTACCGGCGTTGCCGCAGTCGGAGATCGATATTCCCATCAAATTGGCCGGGCGACCGCTTTTGGCAGCGGCCGATTCTGTTTTTCCCAAGGAGTTTACTTCGGTGGGATGGCCGGGTTATCTCCAGCCCAGCTGTGATTTCCGGTACAAATACCGTTTTGTGCGGAGAGGCTTGAATGTCCGGTGCATCAATAATTTTCTCTCCGTGCGAATGGAATGCGATTACCAGGTAGCGGGCGGACGCAGTATTTGTGCGGGCGGGAAGCCCGTGAGTCCCTGGATCTCCGGTTATTGTGGTTTCGATCCTGAACCAGTCCGGAAGGTGGATCTGGCCTTTGCCACGCAGTTCTCGCTTTCGCCCGACTATAAGATCCATACCCTTAGCGGCGTCGAGCAGGTCAAGGCACTGGACAGATGTACCATGAGCGTATTCTCGGTAGATATGACCCAGCTGATCATGGACAGCATCCGCAGTTCCATCAATGCTTTTTGCAGGATCATCGATGCTTCGGCAAACGGGCTGAATGTTGCCGGCTATTTGCGGCAGACGGCCAGGACCTGGCAGAAAACGCCGATAGGCCCTTATGGCTGGCTGGCGATCAATCCGCTTGCCATGCGTGTCGGTACGCTCAATTTCGTCCGGGATACCTTTGCGCTGAGTTTAGGCATCAGCTGCCGACCGGAGCTGAGCAGCGACAAGAGCCCGGCCAGACAGATCTCGTTGCCGCCATTGAACAGCGGCAGCGACCGGAACGGCATCACCCTTTATCTCCCGGCTACCTATGAATATGCTTTTCTCAACAAGCTGCTGAACGATTCGATCGCCGGCAAGACATTCGACTACAAGGGTCACCAGGAGACGATCAAGGAGCTGGCCATCAAGGGGATCAGTCATCATCAGCTGGAGTTGCGGATCGATCTTACCGGGTGGCATGAAGCGCGGATCTTTTTGCGGGGCACGCCGGTGGTCGATACGGCCAAACAGGCGCTCACGGTACCCGACGTATCATTTAGTATCGAGAGTGGAGACCTGATCGTTCGAATGGTGAGGACGGTGTTGCGGGGTAAGCTACGCCGAACCGTACAAGGCAACAGCTATCTCGATCTGGCCGCCCTGTTAAGGACGAATTTACCTGCCATAAATGCCCAGCTTAATCGCGCCATAACTCCATATTTACATACAACGGGGGAAATCAAACAGTTAAAATTAATAGGGCTCCTGGCGGGCGAATCTAATGTATACGTACAACTATTTGTCCAGGCGGAGCTTTCCGTAATCGATACCGGATTGCCGAAATAGGCTTGCGGAAAACGAGTTAGGGGGCTGTCTTTCAGGGGTATAGCCTCGTTCACCTATACATTTGGCGAATTGACCTCAAAAAAGCAACCATTAACATTTCATTTGCGTATAATGCCAATTAGGAAAACTAGTTTGTGCGTTCTTTCTTTATATCTACCATTCAAATACCGCACAACGAATTGATCGCAGGAAACACGCAAATACATGCTTTGATTGCCGGGTGCCGATCGAATGACCGTGCAAGCCAGAAGGAGCTATATAACATGCTCAAGGATTATGCTGTAAAGATCTGTTACCGTTATCAAAATAACCTTGAACAAGTGGAAGAGATCATGAATGAAGGATTTATCAAGTTATTCAAAAACATTCATCAATTCGAGGAATCGCGCCATGCGGATGTATTGGCATCGCTTAAGGGTTGGTTCAAGCGCATTCTCGTCAATACCTGTATCGATCATTATCGAAAAAATGCCAGCTATATCAATGGACAGATGTTATCCGAAGATGCGGAGAATATCGCCGATAAGCAGGAGACCGGGATCGATATCCTTAGCTATAAAGAGATCATCGAGGCGATACGCGAATTATCGCCGGCTTATAGAACCGTGTTCAACCTGTTTGTCATCGAGGGGTTGACGCATGAGGAGATTGCGCAGCATTTGGGGATCTCCGTAGGTTCGTCAAAATCCAATCTATCGAAAGCCAGAGAAAACCTAAGAAAAATCCTAACAAAAAAAACTGACCAGAAAGCTTATGTTGAACCTGTCCGATAAGGAATTGGACCACTTTGCAAAAGAAGCGGCCCAGGAGTACGACCCCGGAGATGTGTTGGGTGAGCGTTCCTGGGAAGGGCTGGAGATCCGCCTGGATAGGGATCTAGGAAAGGTACATCTAAATCCCCTGAGGCATATCCGGCGGTTTCCGTTCTATTATGCGCCGGCGATGCTGGTGCTGTTGGGGGTTTCGTATTATCTCATCCGGCGGACTGCGGGTCCGCCAGGTAGGATGGCGAAGGCGTCTGCCGCCGTGGTCCAAAACTCTCCTTCTTCCCAAAGCCCGGAATATAAAAAAACTACTACTCTTGACTCCTCTGCTGCCACTCCTACCCTTCCCGCTAAGCAGGCGGATGGGAAACCCGTGGGTGGAAGTGAGATAGCGGCTGGAGCGCGGGGGGCTGCGGCCGGTGCGAGCGCCGCGGCGGGGAACAATGGGGCCGCCGGAACGGGTGTTGCGGCTGGAGCGGGTGTTGTGGCTGGTGCGGGTGTTGTGGCTGGTGCGGCTGGTGCGACTGATGCGACGGAGTCGGTGGCCGGAGCGGGATCGACGGCTGCCGCCGGATCGATGAAGACACGGGGTGGGGCTAATACCAGGGCGGTTGTGCGGGGCCGAAACCACCGGGGAAGGAATGGGCGGGTTTCTCAGGACGACAATACACTTGCAATAACGGCCCCGGCGAATGCGGGGCGGGTTACCAACGCTAAAAATGCCGATATGGCGGCAGGTGCGGCCGATAACGAGACGAGCACTGCTGCAGCGGCTAGGAACTCTCGGGGCGGCAGGAACGCGACGGGCCGTTCGGCGAGAGGCTCGGCGGGCCGTTCGACGGGAAACACCCAAGCGGCGGCTCGAGGAGAACTGGGCAAGGTCGCCCTGCAAGGGTTGCGGCCTACAAAGAAGGCCCCCTATATCAGCGACTCTGCGCTCAGGGCTTTCACGCTCAAATCGACGGCCCCGCTCTTGATCCGCAAGGGTGGCGCACATATCAATCGTTCCCTGGAGTTCGGGCTGCTCGTCGCGCCGGATTTCGCCAGCGTCAACTCGCTTGCCGGGGACCGGCCGGGTAGTACCATCGGCCTTACGGTAGACTATCAATTCGCCAATCACTGGTATATCGGTTCGGGACTGTTGCTGGACCGGAAGAATTTTTCGGCCTATGGGCAGGATTTTCATGCACCGGCGGGATTCTATCAGGCTAACGGGATGCCGGACAAGGTCGGTCTGGTGAAAGGCACCTTTGAAATGCTCGAGATCCCCATCAACCTGCGGTATGATTTCACGGTATCGGGCAGCACTATGTTCTTCCTCAGCAGTGGCATATCCTCTTATCTGCTGGCCAGCCAGAACAACAATTACTATTATAGTTCGTACTGGAACCCGAGGACCAGCGTGTGCACGCCGGTCTCTACACCGGATAAGAGCTATCTGTTCACGGCCCTCAACCTTTCGGCAGGCGTCGAGACGGGGCTCAGCAATAGTTTGAGCCTGCTGATCGCGCCCTACATGAAGATACCTATACGGGGTGTCGGGATCGGCCAGGTACAGATGAGCACGGTAGGCATCGATTTCGCGCTGAAGTTCGCGCCGGTAATAAGCCGGAAGAGATATTAGCGTCGAGCCTTGGGCCCGACCTGGTCGAACCACACGGGGGTAGTGTTGTTCCAATCGCCATTGTAATTGATAAAGATCTCTTCGCCGGCCTTGATAAAACGGACGGCCTTGACGGAGATCATCTTCTCTCCAAAGTCCATTTCGTATTCGCAGTTGCTGCGGTAGGAGTGATTATAGAGCGGGATATAGCCGAGTGCCATGCAACAGCTTTTGCGGTCGTCACCCCATTCGAAGATATAATCATGCAGCAGGGTCTGATCCAGCAATTTTCGTTCTTCGCCCGATAGCACGACCACGGGTGAGATCTCGATAATAGTTCCTTTGGCGATATTTTCCGATGTGTATACGCCCCGGCCCATATCTGCCGTAGGCGCAATAAATAACTGCGGTAGGATCATCCCTTTGCCTTTAGATTTTGGCGGGGAAGTTAGCATTTTTCGGGACTTTTGACGTACGTTCGCGTATGTCCTTAGAACAGGCGGAACATACAGACCCCAAGGAACGTTTTCAGGAGGTGATCCAATCGGAAGATCTGCTGGAGATCAGGGATTTTTTGAATAATCAGAATATCAGTGAGGTGGCCGAGCTGATCTATGAGTTCCCTGACTATGAGAGTCAGATCATGGGGCATCTGAGCATTCATCGGGCGAGTAGTACGTTTAAAATATTGGACGTCCCTACGCAAAAACGGATCATCCAGGAATTGCCTGCTTTCAAGACTGCCGAGCTGTTGAACGATCTTTCCGCGGATGACCGGACCTCCTTCCTGGAAGAGCTGCCGAGCGAGGTGGTCAAGGAATTGATCAAGACCCTCGATCCGGAGGAACGCAAGATCACGCTGAGCCTGCTGGGTTATCCTGAACGCAGCGTGGGCCGGCTGATGACCCCCGACTATATTGCCGTCGAACGCGATTGGACGGTGCGGGAGGTGATCGATCATATCCGCGAGGTTGGAAAGGACAGCGAAACCATCGACGTGATCTATGTGGTGGATGACAAAGGTTATTTTATCGACGACATCCGCATCCGCGAGATCATCCTGGCCAATCCCGAGAAGAAGATCGAGGACGTGATCGACAACCGTTATATCGCGCTCAATGTCAACGACGACCAGGAAGTGGCCGGCGAGGCGTTCAAAATGAATAACCGGGTGGCGTTGCCGGTGCTGGACAACAACAATATCCTGCTGGGTATCGTCACCATCGACGACGTCCTTTGGCTGACCCAGGAAGAATTCTCCGAAGACATCCAAAAGATCGGTGGTACCGAAGCCCTGGACGAGCCTTACCTGGAAATTCCGCTGATCCGGCTTTTCCGGAAACGGGTGGTCTGGCTGGTGGTGTTGTTCCTCAGCGAAATGCTGACGGCGACAGCCATGGGGTATTTCGAGGATGAGATCGCGAAGGCCGTGGTGCTGGCCCTTTTCGTCCCACTGATCATGTCCAGCGGCGGTAATAGCGGCAGCCAGGCATCGACATTGATCATCCAGGCGATGGCCCTGGGGGAGATCACGATCGCAGACTGGTGGCGGGTCATCCGGCGGGAGGTGATCTCGGGGCTTTTACTCGGTACCGTACTCGCGATCATTGGTTTCTTCCGGATCGTGTTCTGGAATATGATCTTTCATACTTATGGTGAGCACTCCTTCCTGATCGCGAGCTCGGTGAGTCTTTCGCTGATCGGTGTGGTCCTTTGGGGTACGCTGGCCGGTAGCATGCTGCCCATTGTGCTGAAAAAATTCGGCGCCGACCCGGCGGCTTCATCAGCGCCTTTTGTCGCCACCCTGGTAGACGTAACGGGTCTGGTGATCTATTTTTCGGTGGCGTTCGTGCTCATGCATGGAACCTTGTTGTAATGTGTTAAACTGCGCGCACGAGTGTGTTAACATATTTTCTTCCCTCTTTTTTTTGTCGTAACTTAAACCAATGGTTTGTGGTATGGTCTAATCGGTATCCGTAATCTAAAAAGTATGTCATGAAACAGGTTTGTACAAGGATAAAACAGAGGGCCATTATACCCCTTTTGGTCCTATTACTGGTTGGGATGGCCGGATATGCCCAGCGTGGAGGCGGCGGTCATTTTGGCGGTGGAGGCGGCGGTCATTTTGGCGGTGGCGGCGGCGGTCACTTTGGCGGTGGCGGCGGCGGTCACTTTGGTGGTGGCGGTGCCCATTTTGGTGGTGGAGGTTTTGGCGGCCGCGTCGGTGGGTCGCACTTTGGGGGCGGTTCCAGCTTTCGTGGCGGGGCGGGATTTTCCAGGGGTGGCGCAGGCTTTTCGAGGGGCGGGGCGGGCTTTTCCAGGGGCGGGGCGGGCTTTTCCAGGGGCGGCGCAGGCTTTTCTTCGGGAGCCCGGTATGGTGCCGGCGCCCGGGGTGTGATCGGCGCCCGGACCTATGGTGGTGGCCGCGGTTATATTGGCGGCGTTCATGGGGGTTACTATGGGCACGGTGGCTATTATGGGGGGCGTGGCGGTTATTATGGCCGCGGCTATTATGGTCGCGGTTGGGGCTATGGAGGTTGGGGCTATGGAGGCTGGGGCTGGGGCCTCGGTCTTGGCTTAGGCTTGGGTTGGCCCTATTACGGCTACTATGGCTGGCCTTATTATGATTATGGCTATCCTTATGGTTACGGCTATGGCTATTATTCGCCTTATGCTTATCCTCCCGGCTATTACTACGATCCGGATGATGAGCCGGCAGATCCGTATGGCGATGGTTCGGGTAATCCCAGGCTGGAAGAACAACAACAGCAGCAGCCCCCGCAATACAACAACAACGATAACCAGAACAATTATCCGAATCCCGATTCTTTGCAGAACAGGCCGGGAACCAACGGCAACTCTCCGACTTCGTATTCTTCTTCGGAGACTGCGTCGAACGGTGATAAAGTATGGGTGAAAGGGCATTGGAAACACACGTACGACGGTTGGGTATGGATAGATGGGTATTGGCGGCCGAAGTATAACAACGAGAATTAAAAAAATGTATTAGTTACACAATAAAATCTTTTTGAAAAGCTTAAAGTCCCTCGATTTGAGGGACTTTTTTGTTGGGGAATGCTCAGTAGAGAAAATAGAGCATCCCCAACAAAGCTTTTATGATTGTCCTTCGGACAAGTCTCCTCCGGAGACTTTTTATTTGGAGATTATTCTCTAATATTGCTCTGCTAAATTTTTGTCTTCATGTGTGGAATCGTAGCCTACATTGGTCCAAGGGAAGCATATCCCATAATTTTAAAAGGTCTCAAGCGTTTAGAATATCGAGGATATGATAGTTCGGGGGTCGCACTTCTTAATAATGATCTCAGGGTTTATAAAAAGAAAGGAAAAGTTGCGGAGCTGGAGGACAGTCTTGTCGGAAAAGACCTGCATGCACATGCGGGGATGGGACATACGCGCTGGGCGACGCATGGCGAACCCAACGACCGGAATGCGCATCCGCATAGCTCCGCGAGCGGCCGGCTGGCGATGATCCACAACGGCATCATCGAAAACTATACGCAGCTGAAACAGGAGCTGATACGGAAAGGTTATCACTTCAAAAGTGACACCGATACCGAGGTCCTGCTGAATTTCATCGAAGAGATCCAAAAGAGCAATCAATGCGGGCTCGAAGAAGCCGTACGGATCGCGTTAAAACGGGTTGTAGGCGCGTATGTGATCGTCCTGCTCGACCGGGACAGTCCCGACACGGTGATCGCAGCCAGGAAAGGCAGCCCGCTGGTGATAGGGATCGGCAAGGGGGAACATTTTCTCGCCTCGGATGCCTCGCCAATAATTGAATATACGAAAGAGGTTGTTTATGTCAATGACTATGAGTTGGCTATCTTAAAAGCCGACGAACTGATCCTGAAGAACCTTGGTAACGAGAAGATCACGCCATTTATTCAGAAACTGGATCTGGAGATGGCGGCCATCGAAAAGGGCGGCTATGATCATTTTATGCTGAAGGAGATCTTCGAGCAGCCGGATACCATCTTCGACTGTCTGCGTGGCCGGCTGGATGCTACCAAAGGAACCATCACCATGGCGGGTATTCAACAGCATATCGAGAAGCTGACCAAAGCCAACCGTATCGTCATGGTGGGTTGCGGCACCAGCTGGCATGCCGGGCTCGTCGCCGAATATGTCTTCGAAGAATTGTGCCGGATCCCGGTGGAAGTAGAATATGCCTCGGAGTTCCGCTATCGCAATCCCGTGATCCATCCGGGAGATGTGATCATCGCGATCTCGCAAAGCGGTGAGACAGCCGATACCATTGTCGCCATCGAAAAAGCCAAAGAGAATGGGGCCTTTATTCTTGGGGTGGTGAATGTCGTCGGCTCGTCGATCGCCCGAATCAGCCATGCCGGCGCCTATACGCATGCAGGACCGGAGATCGGTGTAGCCTCGACGAAGGCTTTCACCGCGCAGCTGGCGGTACTCACCATGATCGCCCTAAAGATCGCCAAGGAAAAAGGAACGATCGACGCCACCAGGTATATGCAGCTGGTGAACGAGCTGCATTCCGTTCCCGACAAGGTGCGCGAAGTCCTCGAGCTCAACGACAGCATTCAGCGGCTTGCTACGAAATACAAGGACGCCAAAGATGCTCTTTACCTGGGACGGGGCTACAATTTCGCCGTGGCCCTGGAGGGAGCATTAAAGCTCAAGGAGATCTCCTATATCCATGCGGAAGGATATCCCGCCGCCGAGATGAAACACGGGCCGATCGCGCTGGTGGACGAGGCTCTGCCGGTGGTTTTTGTCGCCACCCGCGACAGCTATCATGAAAAGATCGTGAGCAATATCCAGGAGATCAAGGCCCGGAAAGGAAAGGTGATCGCCGTGATCAGCCAGAGCGACAATATCATCGGCGAGATGGCCGACGACTTGCTCCCGATCCCCGATGCAGACGAGCTGATCGCCCCGATAATCAGCGTCGTCCCGCTCCAATTGCTGGCCTACTACAGCGGCGTCGTAAAAGGATATGATGTCGATAAACCCAGAAATCTGGCCAAAAGCGTAACTGTGGAATAGCTATGAACGAAATCAAAAAAAGCCCGATAAATTCCCTGGGCTATTCATTTATCGATAGCCGGTATCTGCCCAAGGGAAAAGACGAATATTATCTCCGCAATGTTCAAAACAGGAGTGGCATCGGCTATAGGCAGCTCACAGCCTATGAGATCGAAGTGCTGGTGCGGAACCGGAATACGTCGAGCAACTGGAACGATATCCTCGTTTCGGATGATTTTACGCCGGAGCTGGTACAGAACTGCAAATTCTTCGGGCTCGTGCGAATCGGCAAGCTGGCGCCCTACTATCTTGAATTCCATAATCTGCGTCGCCCCGTGGGGCTGTACAACAGCACGATCATCAGCTGTGATTTCGGCGACAATGTCTGCATCGACAACACCAATTACCTTTCTCATTATATCATCGGCAACGACGTGATGATCGTGAACACCAATGAAATGGCGACCACCGATCATGCCAAGTTCGGGAACGGCGTGCTAAAACAGGGGGAAGACGAGTCCATCCGCATCTGGCTGGAGGTGTGTAATGAAAATGGAGGGCGAAGCATCATTCCCTTTAACGGGATGTTGCCGGGCGATGCCTGGCTTTGGAGCCGTTTCCGCGACGACAAGGTGCTGCAGGAGAAGTTCAAGGAATTCACCAGCGCAGCATTTGACAACCGCCGCGGTTATTATGGCAAAGTAGGTGACCGCACCGTGATCAAGAATTGCAAGATCATCAAGGATGTATGGATCGGCAGCGACGCCTATCTCAAAGGCGCCAATAAGATAAAGAATGTCACCATCAACTCCTCCGAAGCCGCGATGTCGCAGATCGGCGAAGGCTGCGAGCTCGTGAATGGGATCGTGGGTTTTGGCTGCCGCGTTTTCTATGGGGTAAAGGCGGTCCGGTTCATCATGGCCTCGCATTCGCAGTTGAAATATGGTGCCCGGCTCATCAACAGCTATCTTGGTAATAACTCTACGATCTCGTGTTGCGAGGTGTTGAATTCGCTGATCTTCCCTGCGCATGAGCAGCACCATAATAATTCGTTCCTATGTGCAGCCGTGGTAATGGGGCAGAGCAATATGGCGGCGGGGGCTACCATCGGGTCGAATCATAATTCACGAAGTCCCGACGGTGAGATCATCGCCGGACGCGGCTTCTGGCCGGGGCTTTGTGTCAGCCTGAAGCACAATAGCCGGTTTGCGTCCTTTATTCTGCTGGCGAAGGGCGACTACCCGGCTGAATTGGACATCCCTATCCCTTTTTCATTGGTAAGCAATGATGTCAGCAAGGACGAATTGGTGGTGATGCCGGCCTACTGGTTCCTCCATAATATGTATGCGCTGGCCCGCAACTCCTGGAAATACATCGACCGCGATAAACGTATCGACAAGATCCAGCTGCTGGAATACGATTATCTGGCCCCCGACACCGTAAACGAGATGGTGCGTGCCCTGGAGTTGCTGGAACAGTTCACGGGGCTGGCCCTCGCGCGGCAGTCCGCAAAACCCACCAACTATTCGGATGCCGAGCTGCGGGAGATGGGCGCCAGTCTGCTGGAACATAGTCCGGGGCAGGCGGAGGAGCTGGAGATCATTGCCGAAGGCTGGGAGAATACCGACCGCAAGGTCCGTCTGGTCAAGGTCCCGCAAGCCCGGGCGATCTTCCGCGAACTCATTGGGTATTATGCCGCCGGGCTGCTCATGCGTTTTATCAAAGAGCGGAAGATCGGCAGTTATGACGAACTGGTGGCGGCACTGCCGCCGGCGAGTCAGACCTTACCCTCCTGGGCGAATGTAGGAGGTCAGCTGATCCGGGAGTCGGAGCTGGAAAAGTTCGTCGGAACAATCCATAATAGAAAGGTACGCAACTGGGAGCATGTCCATCAATGGTATGGCCATCAGGCCGGACATTATGCCACGGACAAGCTGGTGCATGCTCTCGCCGCCCTGAGGACCGTCAAAGGAATTGCGGTACGTAAAGATGGACCTGAGGCGCTGGGGCATTTACTCCGCCAGAGTGTGGCGACGCGGGAACAGCTTACCAAGGAGATCTTCGACTCGCGCGCCAAGGATTATAGCAATCCTTTCCGGAAAATGGTTTATACCTCCCCCGAGGAGATGAATGCCGTGGTGGGCCGCCTGCAAGATAACGGGTTTATCAGGCAGGAGAAGGAGGCGCTGCGGAAATATCGTGCGGCGGTGGAAGAGATCGTCACGGGGTGGAAACTGGCGTAAAGCGATGCCGACGCGACGCCTTTGGGCGATGCGGCGCGGTCAGAGGCCTATTTCTTCCGGAAGTAGAGCCGTACGGGTACGCCTTTGAAGTTGAAATTCTCGCGCAATTTGTTCTCCAGATAATTCTTATACGGCTGTTTGATGTCGTCGGGGAAATTACAGAAGAAGGCAAACGAGGGAACGGGCGTAGGCAGTTGGGTCACGTATTTTATCTTCACCGGATTCCCGCGCACCACAGGTGCATGATAGGCTTCGACAGCCGCGAGCATGACCTCGTTGAGCTGGGCCGTGGGGACCTTTCTCAGCCGGTTATCGTAGACTTCGAGTGCGGCTTCCACGGCACGGAAGATGCGGGTCTTTTCCGTGACAGAAATAAAGAGGATGGGCAAATCGGTGAAGGGCGCCAACCGGTCTTTTAACTGTTTTTCATAGTCTTTGGCGGTATTGGTCTCTTTTTCCACGAGGTCCCACTTGTTCACCAGGATCACGATGCCCTTGCCTTTTTTTACAGCCAGGCTGAAGATATTGAGGTCTTGCGCCGTGATGCCTTTGGGGGCATCGAGCATCAGCAGGCACACATCTGCTTCATCCATGGCCTTGATCGCACGGATCACGGAGTAGAATTCCAGATCTTCTTCCACCTTGGTCTTGCGTCGGATCCCGGCGGTATCGATGAGGATGAAATCCTTTTTAAAGAGATTGTACCGGGTATGAATGGTATCGCGGGTGGTGCCGGCGATGTCGCTGACGATGGTGCGTTCCTGGCCGATGAGGGCGTTCAGGAGGGAGGACTTGCCTACATTGGGTTGACCGATGATGGCGAATTTGGGCAGACCGTCCTCATCCGGCTGAACCTGGTCTTCCTCGATAAGGGCGGTAACGGCATCCAGGAGTTCGCCGGTTCCGCTACCCGTCATCGATGAAAGAAAATAGATCTCATCGAAGCCCAGGGCGTAGAATTCCGCCGCTTCGAGCAGGCGTTCGCCATTGTCGACTTTGTTGACGGCGAGAAAAACGGGTTTGGTGGTACGCCGGAGTACGTCGGCCATGGATTCGTCCAGGGTCGTGATGCCGGTGGCCGCGTCGACCATGAAGATCAGTGCGTTTGCTTCTTCGAGGGCGATGAGGACCTGCTTTTTTATCTCGATCTCGAAGATATCGTCGCTATGGTCCACGAAACCGCCGGTGTCGATGAGGTTGAAGCTCTTCCCAGCCCATTCCGCCACGCCATACTGGCGATCGCGGGTAACGCCGCTGACGTCGTCGACGATAGCTTTGCGCTGTTCGAGCAGGCGATTGAAAAATGTACTCTTCCCCACATTGGGCCGGCCTACGATGGCTACTGTAAATCCGCTCATATTCTATTAGTTATACCCGTATTCTTTTAGGAAGGTTTCCGTGTCCCGCCATTTTGGCCGCACTTTGACGAAAAGCTCCAGAAAAACTTTGCGATCGATGAATTTTTCGATGTCCGCACGGGCCTCGGAGCCCAGCTTGCGGATCATCTTCCCCCCTTCTCCCAGGATGATGCCTTTTTGCGATTCGCGCTGCACGATGATATCGGCCCTGATCTTGGTGAGGGTGGTTTTCTCTTTGAACTCCTGGATCAGAACGGTAGCCTGGTAGGGAATTTCGTCGCCATACAACAAAAATATCTTTTCGCGGATCAGCTCCCCTGCAAAGAATTTCGTGGGCAGGTCGGTAAGGTCGTCGCCCTCGAAAAAGGGCTGGCCTTCCGGCAGGAGCTTTAAGACCGTGTCGAGCAACCCGCTGATATTTTTCTTTTGCAGTGCCGAGATGGCGACGACTTCCCGGCAATACCGTTTGCCTGCGAAGAAGGTTTTTGCCTCTTCGACCTTTTCCGCCGCCATGCCGTCGATCTTATTGATCACGACGATGCCGGGGGCCTGCAATTTCAGCGCGGTGAAGAGCTGGTCGTTCTCTTCCCAGCCATCCCGGATGTCCAGCAGGAGCAGTGCGATGTCGGCGTCTTCGAGTGAGTTCTTGACGGCCTGCATCATCTTTTCGTGCAGCTTATAGCGTGGTTCGATGATACCGGGGGTGTCGGAGAAGATGACCTGGTAGTCTTTTTCCGTGAGGATGCCTTTGATCCGGTGGCGGGTCGTCTGCACTTTGGGGGATACGATGGCCAGCTTTTCGCCCATGAGGGCGTTGAGCAGGGTGCTTTTCCCGGCGTTAGGTTTACCAAATATGGAGACGAAGCCGACTTTCATTTCGCGTGCAAAGATATTGTTTTGTTTTGGCTACCCGGAACGGTCGGTTCCTTTAACGGCCGATTGCTTTTGGGTCTCTGGATGGCTGGACTTCTACCGATGCCTTCGGCATCTAGCGGGGCTGAGGATGCCCCCTTCGGGGCGCAACGAAAGGGACCTCGCCCGCAGCTCGCTAAAAATAATAGGGACCTCATGACGAGGTCCCTTTCGTTGCGAAGGGTGGGATCGAACCACCGACCTTCGGGTTATGAGCCCGACGAGCTACCGCTGCTCTACTTCGCGATGTGGAGGGCAAAAGTAAGACAAAACAAGTTCGCGGCCAAATAAATGTGCGCTCAATGTCAAAAAAGCCGTTGGCCGAAAAATTCCCGATCCGGCATTTCGCTTTTCCGATCTCGTAACCCGGCTTGCCCGTTTGGGTGGTTGCTTTGCGGTATGAAAAGAAAAGCGACACTGCTTATTAGTTTTATTGTTCTTGTGATCGCCGGCCTGAGTTCTTGTTATAAGATGCTGCCCCAGATGCCGGATCCGACAAGTACTTTATGCGGACCGGTGCCTCTTTCGGACGCACAAAGTGTCCTTTTTGCACACGGGAATGATCAATTCTTTGCCATTCGGACGGCGGCGACGGGGTTGGGGCCGTATTTCGTTTCAACCGGTTGCGGTGAATGCCATTCCAGCGATAACCGCGGTCATCCGTTCACGATCCTCACGCGGTTTGGCCAAAGCGATACTACAGGTAACAAGTTTATGTCGGAAGGCGGACCGCAGCTGCAAAATGCCAATCTCCCCGGCTATCTGCCGCAGCAGATCCCGCCCGGCGCCACCTCCAGCAAATTGATCGCCCCTATCACCGCGGGGGTAGGCTTTTTGGAAGCCGTTCCCGACTCCGAGATCCTGGCGATGGCTGCCACTAACCTGACGAACCCCGATGGAGTCCGGGGACATCCCAACTACAACACCATTCCTTCCTATGTCACGCCATTTATCAATGCGATCCCCCGCGGAGACGGAAAATACATCTGCAGATTCGGACGCAAGGCTTCCGTCTATGATCTCTTGCAGCAGGTGGCCACCGCCTATAACCACGACATGGGCATCACTTCCAGCTATACGCCTTTCGACCCCTATAATTATCTCGATCAGACGGCGCCATCCTCTCCGGGCACCCCCGAAGTCGACAACACCACGCTCAACTCAGTGGTCTTCTATTGCAGATGTCTGCAGACACCCAACCAGCGCGATACCGGCAATGCTACGGTTAAATACGGCAGTACGGTCTTCATCAACATTGGTTGCGGCACCTGTCATCAGCCTACATTGACCACGGGGTATTCGCCTACCGACGCGCTCTCTTACCAGACATTCAACCCTTATACCGACCTCCTGGTCCATGACATGGGACCGGGGTTGGATGACGGCTATACCGAAGGGACGGCGGGGACCTCCGAATGGCGAACGGCCCCGCTTTGGGGACTCGGGCTTGCGCCTGGTGTGCAGGGTGGAAATATCTATCTGCTGCATGATGGCAGAGCGCACAGCATCGAGGAAGCGATCACGATGCACGGCGGAGAGGCAGCCGTGAGCGCCGACCGGTTCAACCATCTTAGTGCTTCGGACAGAAATGCACTTATCACCTTTTTGAAATCACTGTAGGTATGGAAAGAAAAGCATTTATCAAGACCTGTGGTATGGCCTGTATGGGTGGGTTGCTGATGGGCCCGTTGCTGGAAGGATGCAGCAGTAGCAGGATGGTTCCGGGGACGATCGCCGGCTCGAATCTGGTGCTACCTGCGGATGCCTTCGTGAACAAGAATGGCAGCTACAGATCCTATGTGGTGGTAGGGAATGATCAGCTGCGTAATCCCATATGTCTCTACCGGTTCAGCGACAAGGAGTATTCCGCTGTCCTGATGCGCTGTACCCACCAGGGCGCGGAGCTGCAGGTCTTTGGCGACAGGCTGCAATGTCCGGCGCATGGCAGCGAGTTCGACAATCACGGCGTGGTGAAGACCGGACCTGCCAGCACCAATCTCAGGACCTTTCCCGTAACAATTCAAAATAACCAAATCAATATCTCTTTAAAGTGATCAAACGTATCTCCGCCACACTGACGCTTATTTCTTTTTTCTTTCATGGGGCCCATGCGCAGATCGACAGCAGCCTGCTCAAGGTACATTTTGCCGACACCGCGAAGAAAGGGCTGACGATGGATGCCATCTATAACCGGCCGTTCCTTCAGCTGGGTAAGCTCCCCGTGTCGATCGGGGGTTATGTGGAATCGAACTGGCAATATGTTGCCACCTCAGGGATCACGGTGGGCAACCAGTTCCAGTTCCGGCGTTTCAGCTTGTTCGTCGCTTCTACGATCAGCAAACGGATCAAATTCCTTTCGGAGATCGAATATGAGAACGACCCGCAGGGTGATCCCGACCAGGCGGCCAAGGGACCCGAATTCGAGATCGAGTATGCCGCGCTCGATATCGAGCTTCATCCGCTACTGAATCTTCGCGGGGGGATGATCGTCAACCCCATAGGGTCTTTCAATCAAAATCACGATGGCCCGAAATGGGAGTTCACGGACCGGCCGATCGCCATGACGCAAATGCTGCCCGATACGTGGAGCACGACCGGTTTTGGGGTATATGGCAAGTACTATAAAAAGGATTGGATGTTCGGTTATGAGTTTTATCTCACCGGCGGTTTCAACGATTCGATAATCGACAATGCCGAGGGCAAGACGTTTTTACCTGCGGCCAAGAGTGCTCCGAACCGGTTTACCACCAGCGCGAGTGGCGAGCCGCTTGTAACGGGGAAGCTGTCGGTGAGGAACAGCAAGATCGGTGAGCTGGGGCTTTCCTATATGGGTGGGGTCTACAACACCTGGCGGATCGAGGGGACGCCGGTGGATAATAAACGTAGCGTGCGGGTGCTGGATGCCGATTTCAACACCGTGCTTCCCGGGCTGGGTACGAGCCTGATCACGGAATGGGCCTGGATATTTGTAGACATCCCGCCGAATTACACGCAACAGTACGCTGGCAGGCAGTTCGGCGGGTTTACCGATATCGTGCAGCCGATAATACGACGGAAGATCCTGGACTGGGATAAAGCCACGGTCAACCTGGCTTTGCGGTTGGAATACGTGGATTGGAATGTAGGGAATTTTACGTCCACCGGGACGCGGATGTACAATGATCTATGGAGCATCATGCCGGGACTCAGCTTTCGGCCGACGCCGCAAACGGTTTTGCGGTTCAACTACCGCCATCAGCACCAGCGGGACATTACCGGGAATGTGATCGGTGCGACGATCGGCAATACGGGGGAATTCAATTTTGGGATTGCAACTTATTTCTAGGTTGCGGGCGGGTAGCCCAGTGGCCGATGGCCACCCGCACCTATTCCGAGCTTTTTTTCACGATGCTAGCGCCTGAGGAGTGGATCTCTCTGAGGGCGCCATCGCCTTTATAGTGGACGCTGCTCGCGCCGGAGACGTCGGCGGTGAGGTCTTTGGTCACGGTGATGTGGACATCGGAGGCGCCGGAAGCGTGGACATTGCAATTCTGGGTGACCAGGTCGTAGCCTTTGACATCGCTCGCGCCCGAAGATTCGAACGAGGCTGTTCCCGAGACGGCGCCGGTGATATGGGCATCGGAGGCGCCGCTTTGGTTCATCTTAAGGTCTTTGACGTTGACGGCGCCACGGAAATCGCTGGCGCCGCTGAGGGTCACATCCAGGTTATCCCCGGCGATGACCCCGTCGACGAAGATATCGCTGGCGCCCGACGCATCGAGGCGGTCCAGCAGGGTATACGATACATAGGCTTTGAGCTTCGTGTTGCCCAGCGAGAAATGGCTGTTCTCGAGATAAATGCGCAGGATGCCGTCTTTCACATCGGTGTGGATGCGGTCGCGCCATTTGACGTCCGGCGCGCTGACTACCACGGTCTCCGTGTCGCCCTGGCTCAGATAGAGATTGATCGCATTGGACACCTCGATGCCATGAAAGCCTTTGACGCCAGGCCGCAGTTCCGCATTTGCGTCGTGGATCACGGTCTTCTGGGCTTGCGCGGTGAAGGCGTAAAGACTGACTATCAATATGAGCAATGGCTTACGCATAGGGTAAAGTTATGGGAAAAGATCTAATCCCTATGGGAGATGCTCCCTGACCCGCTGGCCTGAGAAGACCGGATGACACCATTGCCTTTATAGTGGACGTCGCTGCCGCCGCTGGCCGAAGCCGAGAGCTCTTTATTCACGGTGAGGTAGGCGTCGCTGCCGCCACTGGCGTCTACATGACAGTTGTCGGCTGCCAGGTCGTACCCGTGATAGTCGCTGCCACCGCTGGTGTTAACGTTGAGCGTAGTGGCTGTGCCATTCACATAGGAGTCCGAGCCGCCGGACTGGACAACCCTGAGGTCCCCGACATTGAGTTTTCCATGGAAATCGCTGCCGCCGGAGAGATTCATATCCAATTGTGGCGAGTGGATCTGGTCCTGGACATACACGTCCGAGCCGCCGGAAGCGTGTAACTGGTCCATGGTCTTGCAGGAGACATATGCTTTCATGTGCCGGCTGCCCCAGTTCCCCCAGTGAAAGCCATGATTATCGATATAGATCTCCAGGATGCCGTCCTTTACTTCCACCTGGATCTTGTCGCGTATTTCGGGGTCGTCAGCGCTGACTGCAACGGCTTCCTCGTTGCCCTGGCTGAGGTAGAGGTCGATGCCGCTGGAGATATGCACGCCATGAAAGCCGGAGGCGGGGCGTTTCTGGGCGTGACTATCATTGATGACCTTGCTCCCTTGTGCGAGGGAAACAAGGGAAGCGAAGGTAAAAGTTGCGATGAGTAGGGTATTTTTCATGTTTTCTCTTTTTTTAAGGACACCGGCTGGCGGTGGATGTTGCATGTTGGTTTGACGGCCAGGGTTTTTAAAAAGTTACATGGCGGGCGAAAAACACCTAACTTTGCGGTATCGTTCCTCGGGGTGCTGTCCGGCTATGGCCGGATGGCTGAGAAATACCCGTAGAACCTGATCAGGGTAATGCCTGCGCAGGGAAGGTGAACCAGTCCCCTAGTTTCTGTTTCTATCCCTTCGTAGGTATTCCCGGCTTAAAACGATGCAAATGAGGAATACCTTTACACTTTTTCTGACGTTTTTTTCTTCGGCAATTTTTCTACGGGTGCAGGCTCAGGTCGATACCAGTGCTGCGCGGCGGCGCTTCGACTCGCTGTACAATGCCCAACAGCCAGGAAAGCTTTTTCTGCAGCCCGTGGAAGTCAGGGCTTTGCGCGCCGGGGAAAAGGCTCCCTTTACCAAAACGGATATTTCGAAAAAAGAGATCGAAACAACCAATGTGGGGCAGGACCTGCCCTTTTTGCTGAACCAGACTCCCTCCGTGGTGATCAACTCGGATGCGGGGAACGGCGTGGGGTATACCGCCATCTATATCCGGGGGACGGACGACTCCCGGATCAACATGACGCTGAATGGCATCCCGTATAACGATGCGGAGGAACAGGCGATCTTTTTCGTGGATCTCCCCGATTTCGCTTCTTCGGTGAACAGCATCCAGATACAGCGGGGTGTGGGCACGTCTTCCAATGGCGCGGGTGCGTTTGGCGCTACCATGAATTTCTCCACCAATGAGTTCAACGAAAAGCCCTATGCAGAGTTCAACAACAGCTTCGGCAGCTTCGACACCTGGAAGAATACGATCAAGGCGGGCAGTGGGTTGATCGATGGGCATTTCACCGTCGATGTGCGGCTGTCGCGGATCGGCAGCGACGGATATATCGACAGGGCTACCAGCGATCTCAAGTCCTTTTATTTTTCGGCAGCGTGGTATAGTAAGAATTCTTCACTTCGGTTCAATGTCCTGCAGGGTACCGAGAAGACCTATCAGGCCTGGAACGGCATCCCGCAAGCCAAATGGGACGGCAATCTGCCCGCGTTGGAACAGCATTACCAGGACAATGTCGGCTCCTTGTATTTCACTCAAGCGGATTCGCTCAACCTGTTCCGGTCGAGCAACCGTACCTACAATTATTTTACGTACAAGAATCAAACAGACAACTACTGGCAGAACCATTATCAATTGTTTTTTAACCACCAATTCTCGAGTGATCTCGCGCTGAACAGCGCGGTGTTCCTCACACGTGGCTATGGCTACTATGAAGAGTACCATGACCAGGGTGATTCGGCGAACGCGAAATATACGGCTTATGGCCTGTCGCCTTACGTCATTGGTGGGGATACGCTGCAAAGCACAGACCTGATACGCCAACGGTGGCTCGACAACTATTTCTATGGAACCGTGATGTCTCTCCAGTATAAGAAGAATAATACACAATTCTTTCTTGGCGGCGGCTGGGACCGGTATGACGGCAAACATTATGGGTATGTCACGTGGGCGGCCGACGGAGGGTTCCCTGACGACTACCGGTATTACCGGGAGCCGGCGATCAAGATCGATTACAATGTATACGCTAAAGTGCAGCAGCAGTTGGGTGAACGCTGGACCGGGTTCGCCGATCTGCAATACCGGCATCTCGACTATGAGCTGGATGGTTTTGACGATAACCCCTCGATACTCGTGCATCCGAAATACAATTTTGTCAATCCCAAGGCCGGCATCACCTATACCCATTATAACTGGCAGGCCTATTTCTCGTATGCCTTGTCGAATCATGAGCCTAACCGGGATGATTTTGAAGCCGGCGTGCTCGATCAGCCCAAGCCGGAGATGCTGCATGATTTCGAGCTGGGTATTGGCGAGAAAGGGTTGAAGTATTCGTGGGGCGCTACGGGTTATTATATGCTCTATCATGATCAGCTGGTACTCACGGGGAAGATCAACGATGTCGGAGACTATACGCGGTCGAATATTCCCAGAAGCTACCGCCTGGGGATCGAACTGCAGGGAAGCATTCATCCCGTGCGCTGGTTCTCCGCCGACGGAAATGTGGCATTCAGCCGCAATAAGGTCTTCAACTATGTCGAGTACGATGACGACTATGATAATGGCGGGCAGGTTAGCCATGCCTATAAGACTACTGATATTGCCTTTTCCCCTTCGGTGGTGGCTGCGCTGACGCCGGCGTTTGTGGTGGATCGCCATTTCAGCATTTCGTTGCCAGCCAAATATGTCAGCAAGGAATACCTGGACAATGCGCAGCAGGAGAACCGGAAGCTGGACGGGTATTATGTCCAGAACCTGCGGGCCGTGTATACTCTTGCGGGCAAGGTCGCCAGGGAGACGGATATCATTTTTCAGCTGAACAATATCTTCGACAAACGCTATACCCCCAACGGTTATACTTCCAGCTACATCTACGGCGGCGCGTTGCGAACGGACAATTTCGTATTCCCGATGGCGGGGGCGAATTTTATGCTGGCCGTGAATATTAAATTGTAAATTGGTGGATGCTGCTGAAATCCTCCTTCGTACTTACTGGCCTTTTGAGCATCGGGGCGCTGGCTTATGGCCAGGTTCCTGTCGCCAAACGGCCGCTTCGACCTGGCGACATTTACCGGTTGCCGGTGGTGAGTGATCCCCAGGTTTCGCCTGACGGCAAATGGGTCTCCTACACGCTTACGACCATCGACTCGCTGAAAGACGGCCGCAATGCCGATATCTGGATGGTGAGTACGGATGGTTCGCAGGATATACAGCTGACCAGCAGTCCGGATGGGGAATCGCGGGCGCGTTGGAGTCCCGATGGGAAATGGATCTCGTTCCTTTCTTCGCGTGGTGATGGCGTCAAGGGGGCGCAGGTCTGGCTGATGGACCGGCTGTGTGGAGAAGGCAAGCGACTTACGGAGATCAAAGGAGGTGTAAGTGATTATGCGTGGAGTCCCGATTCGCGGCGACTTTTGCTGACCTTAACCGATCCCGATGCGGAGGATACGGGTAAGATCAAGACCGTCAAACCTTATGTGATCGACCGGTACCGGTACAAGGAGGATGTCTCAGGCTATCGATATAAGAAGCAGCATACGCACCTTTATCTTTTCGATGTGGCGACGCACAAGCTCGACACGCTGACGCGCGGGGGGTATGATGAGTCGGGGGCGGTATGGAGCCCGGATGGGACGCGGATCGCATTCGTGAGCAACCGGACGCCCGATCCCGATCAAAATGAGAACACGGATATCTGGGTCATTGCGGCGCAGCCGGGTGTGGGGATATCCGGGCAGCCGGGGGCGATGGTGTCCGCTCAGCCGGGCGGGGGGATGCGGCAGCTGACGACGTGGAAGGGCAGTGATAATTCGCCGCGGTGGAGTCCGGATGGATCGCAGATCGCGTACACACGGTCACTTTCCGATGAGGACTGGCATATGTATGATGAGCCGGTGTTGTGTGTGGTGGCGGCTGCGGGCGGGGAGCCGCGGTTGCTTTCACGTAAGGTGGACAGGCCGGTGTTCAACCCGCGGTGGGACGCCGACGGAAGGCAGATATTGGCGCTTGTCACCGATGACCGGGAGGAGTATATAGGGGCGTTTTCCGTGGGGGATGGCAAGATGGAGAGACGGGGTGGGCAACAACGGGTGTTCACAGGGCTGGAAGCTAACGGCGACGGCTGGGTGACCGCGAGCAGCGATCCGCAGACGCCGTCAGAGATCTATAGGTTATCCGAGGGTGGGCTTCGGCGGTTGACGCATCATGCGGACAGTTTCCTGGCGCCATTGCGACTGGCAACGGTCACGGGTTTCCAGTCGAAGAGTCCGGATGGGACCCTTGTGTCGGGGTTTTATTACCGGCCGGCAGATGCGCCTGCGGGTCAGAAATTGCCGCTGATCCTTTACATTCATGGCGGGCCAGTGGGGCAGGATGCTTATGATTTCGATCTCACGCGGCAGATGCTGGCGGCGGGTGGCTATGTCGTGGCGGCGGTGAACTACCGGGGCAGTAATGGCCGGGGGGTGGAGTACAGCAAGGCGATCTCGGCGGACTGGGGTAATAAGGAGGTTGTAGACCTGCACGGTGCGGTGGATTGGCTGGTAAAACAGGGCATTGCCGATTCCTCGCGGATGGGCGTAGCGGGTTGGAGCTATGGGGGGATCCTCACCGATTACCTGATCGCCTCGGATACGCGTTTCAAGGCGGCGAGCAGCGGAGCCGGGACGGGCTTTACGCTTAGCCTGTACGGGGTAGATCAATATGTCAATCAGTATATGAATGAAATAGGACCGCCGTGGAGAGCCATCGACAAATATCTGAAGATCGGCTATCCTTTGCTGAAGGCGGACAGGATCAAGACCCCTACCCTTTTTATGAGCGGGGAAAAAGACTTCAATGTTCCTACCGCGGGCAGCGAGCAGATGTACCAGGCGCTGCGCACGCTGGGGGTGCCTACCGAGCTGATCGTTTACCCGGGGCAGTTTCATGGAATCACTATTCCTTCCTATCAAAGGGATAGGCTGGAGAGATGGCTGGCATGGTTCGGGAAATATCTCCGGTAGCGAGCTGCGGCATAGTTGGCTGGCTGTATGGTACCAATGCCTTCGGCATTTAGCCGGCGGGCCAACGGTGGGCCTACGGCCGATGGCCTTCCCAGGCCATCATGCCGCCTGTGAGGTTCTTGACATTGGAGAAGCCGGCAGTTTCGAGGATCATGCAGGCCTGGCCGCTGCGGTTGCCGCTACGGCAATAGCAAATGATCTCCTGGTCTTTCCAGCCGTCGATATCCTCCGTTTCCATATTTCTGATCCTGCCCAAGGGGAGCAGGGTGCCGCCGATATTGAACTCGGCGTTTTCGGCCGGCTCGCGGACGTCGAGCAGGTGCAGGGTTTCGCCGGCGTCGAGCCGGGCTTTGA
>DASYZH010000240.1:0-26562 GCA_035946435.1 Puia sp.
CGTCCGCAACAAAGATGTCGAATGGGACCTGGGTGGCCAGATCAGCATGGTCCGCACCAGGGTAACCAGCCTCACCGGCGCCATCAACGGCATACCGGTGTCCACCGACCATATCGAACTTACGTCCGCAGGCGGCCAGGGGCTGAGCTTTAACCCCCTTACCTACCTGCAGGTGGGCGCTTATCCCGGTATCTTCTACCTGCCCCATTTCACCGGCATCGATCAGAACGGCAACCAGCTGCTGGATTCGGCGCATGTAAAATCGCTGACCCTCGCGCAAAATCCAAACCCCACGTATTATTACACCGATCCCTCGCCGAAATTTACCTATGGCATCAACAGCACCGTCCGCTACCACGAATGGGCCTTCAACATCGCGTTCACCGGCAACTATGGACAAAAGGTCTATGACAATGCGCGGCTAAACATGGCGAACTACGGCCGTTTCCCGGGCCTGAACAGCCTGAAAGAACTGTTCACCAATGGGCTCAAAGACAATCCCACGACCAGCGACTACTGGCTCGAAAAAGCCTCCTATCTGCGCTGTCAAAGTGCAACGGTTAGCTATACCTTCCCCAAATTCACTAATGGGATCTCCAACCTGCGCCTCTTCCTCACCGGTAACAATCTCTTTATCATCACGCCCTATAAAGGCCTGGACCCCGAGATCTCACCCTATGGTAGCAACGTAGCCGGGTATGCCACGGCCAACGGCAGCAGGGCCAACGTCGCCAGACTGGCTACCAACCTCAGCAGCAACTACGGTGGTCTCGGGGGCGCTGGTTCGGGTCAGGGATACGTGGATAATAACTACGCGGGCAACGGCTTCTATCCCCGCGCACGCACATTCACCTTTGGTGTATCCATTACCGTTAAATAAGTACAGCTAAACACAAAAAACTAAAAGATGAACAACTTGCTATATACCCCACAGACATTAGCGAAGAAATGGGCGCCCGCGATCCTCCTCCTTTGGATCTCCGGGGCATCCTGTACCAAGCTCAATGTAAAGACCTATAGCGTACTGCCTGCCGCCTCGTTCTGGAGCAGCCCGGCCAATATCGCCGTGGGCAAGCTCGCTCCCTACACCGCACTCGGAAATGTCGTCGGCCACAGCGGCGTCGGCAATATGATGGAGATCACCTCGGACGAGATGGTGTATCCGACCAGAGGGACGGACTGGTACGATGGTGGCCAGTGGGCCCGCATGTACTACCACCAGAACCAGCCAAGCGATGTCGACGGCAACGTGGACGGCTGCTGGAAGGGCTGTCTCCAGGGCGTCTCCGAATGCAACTACGTTATCCTCACCCTCCAGGGGCTGCCCACCGGCACGGACCCCAACCTCGCTGAGGACGTCGCGGAAATGCAGGCACTGCGCTCCATCTTCTACTACAAAGCCATGGTGCTCTTCGGAAACTTCCCTTATGTCAATTACGCCGTCGACCCCACCAAAGTCACCCAAACACCCATGGCGCAGATCTTCGATTCGCTCGAGACTACCTTGAAAGCAGCGATACCGAACCTCAAGACCAATGTCGACAATACCACCTATGGCGTCGTAACCCGTTACGCGGCCTTCGCCCTGCTGGCCAGGATGTATCTCAACGCCAAATATTACACGGGAACAGATCGCTCCGCAGACTGTATCAGCATGTGCGACTCCATTATCAACAACGCCAATTTCGGGCTTGAAAAAGATTACTTCGACTGTTTCAATGGCATCCACAACATGAGCAAGGAGAACATCCTGGTGGTACCGGGGGACCAGCAAGGACTCACCTATACCAATGGCATCGTCCAGGCCTCCATCCAGTTCAATTCCTCGCTGACATTTGGCATCCCCTGCTGTAACTTCGGGAACAACGGCGCCTCCACCACCCGCGACTTTTATCAGTATTTCGATACGACCTCGGTTTATACCTCCAATACCGTCCAGATCAACGGCCGCACGGTGCACAACACCCTCCGCACCTTCAACGACATGCGAACGGGACAATACCTCGTGGGCCAGCAGTTCCAGGGCGACGGGGTTACGAACTATCCGCCATATAAAGACTGGATTGTCGCCAATGATGATTACTGCTGTACCTATAACGGCGATACCTCCGTTAACAATACAACGAAAATTGGTGATTACTACAACAGCCAGTATTCTCCGGTAATCTATTACGACACCATGACCGAATTCTCCTTCGGCACCACGCCGGCCTACTTCCGGCATGCCGGCCTCCGCAACATCAAATACTGGCCGCAACCCGGTCTGCCCCCGAACGACAACATGGGCAATTCCTGGGTCGTCTTCCGGCTGGCCGATGTCTACCTGATGCGCGGAGAAGCCGAGTACTGGTTGGGTAATACTGGCCCCGCATTGCTGGATATCAATAAAGTGCGTCGCCGCGCTTACAACGACAGCACCTCGGGCCACGACTGGACCTCCGCCGACCTCACCCCGGACAATATCCTCCAGGAACGCGGCCGCGAGATGGCCTGGGAAGACGTCCGCCGCATCGACCAGATCCGCATGCAGGTCTACACAGGGGTGCCCTATTTCACCCGGGCCCGCAACTATCCGCCCAAACCGGCCGACCCGGACAATCATACATTTTTGCTGCCCGTACCTACGGTTGAGATCAATACAAATCCTAAATTGACGCAAAATCCCGGTTATTGAGATTCAACCATATCATTGGGCTGCTGACAACTGTACTATTAGGAGCCTGTAGCGGCCACAGGCCTGTGCTTTTCACGCGTCTCGACGCTTCCGCCACCGGCGTGAATTTCATCGATAGCAATATCGACCGGGATACGCTGAGCATCCTGGATTACCTCTATTACTACGACGGCGCCGGTGTAGCTATCGGCGACATCAACAACGACGGCCTGCCGGATATCTATCTGGCGGCTAACCAGGGCGGTAACAAACTCTATCTCAACAAAGGCAATTTCACCTTTGAAGATATTACCGAAAAAGCCGGCGTCAAAGGCAATGCCGACTGGACTACCGGCGTCACCATGGCGGATGTGAACGGGGACGGACTGCTGGATATCTATGTATGCGCGGTCGGCGACTACGACCCACGCGACCACAACGGCGACTCGACGCATCTGTATTTTAGACATTCACGCAACCAGCTTTTCATCAACAATGGCAACAACACCTTTACCGAAAGCGCCGCAAAATACGGACTGGATATCCAAGGGTACAATACCCAGGCCGTTTTCTTCGACTACGACAAGGACGGCGATCTGGACCTTTTCGTATTGCAACATAGTACCCACCAAATGGATGCCTACGGACCAACCTCGCTACGGGAAAAATATAGCGCCGAAAGCGGCGGAAAACTATACCGCAACGACGGCGGACATTTCACCGATGTCACCAAAGAGGCAGGCATCTACAGCAGCGCCCTGGGGTACGGCCTGGGGGTTGGCGTAGCCGATCTCAACAACGATGGCTACGACGATATCTATGTCAGCAACGATTTTCACGAAAACGATTATTATTACCTCAACCAGGGCAACGGAACCTTTAAAGAGATCAACAACCAGGCCTTTGGCCACGAATCGAAATCTTCCATGGGCAACGATATCGCCGATATTAATCACGACGGCTGGCTCGACATCATGACCGTCGACATGCTCCCCGGCGACGAAAGGACGCTGAAGTCCACTTTGGGCGATGACCCGCTGCCCCTCTTCAACCTCGAAAGGAACTACGGCTATAATTACCAGTACTCGCGAAACTGCCTGCAACTGAACACCGGCAAAGGCAAAAAATTCTCCGACATCGCCCTCTACAGCGGGGTTGCAGCGACCGACTGGTCCTGGAGCCCCCTTATCGCCGACTTTAACCTCGACGGAAAACAGGATATCTTTGTGTCTAATGGCATCAAGAACCGCCCTAACGACCTCGATTATGTCCAATTCATCTCCGGTCTGCCACAGGATCACTCGAACACCGGCAAACGCACCCATGACAAAGAAATGTTGAAACACATGCCCCCCGGCGCCTGGCACAGCTATATCTTCGAAGGAGACTCCGATCTGAAATTCGTCGATCGCTCCATGGACTGGGGCTTCGACAAACCCACCCTGGCCCAGGGCGCCGCGTATGCCGACCTCGACGGCGATGGCGCCCTCGATCTCGTGACCAATAACATGAACGAGCCTGCCGGCATCTACAAGAACAACACCCGCACCCAAAACCCGGAAAATCACTTCCTCGCCATCCAGCTAAAAGGGAAAGCCCCCAATACCTTCGCTATCGGCGCCAAAGTTTTCATATATGCAGCCGGCCAGCTCCAATACCAGGAATTACAGCCGGAGCGCGGTTTCATGAGCAGCAGCGAGCCGCTGTTCCATTTTGGCCTCGCCACACACACCACCGTCGACAGCCTGGTCCTCATCTGGCCCGACAACACCGTCCAGCACATCGGGCAAACAAAAGCCGATCAAAAGCTCACTGTAACGTATGACCGGCAAAAACTGGACACGATCCCAGACTTTCAAGCATTCATCGCCAACCTCCTCCACGAAAAAACACCGTCACCCCTAACCGATCTCACCGACGCCGCAAACATCCATTACAAACACGAAGAGGATAGCAGCTTCATCGATTTCACCCGTCAGTGGTTCATCCCTCACGAGATCTCTACGTCAGGCCCAAAGATCGCCGTGGCCGATGTCAATGGCGACGGACTCGAAGATTTCTTTGTCTGCGGTGCAAGAGGCCAGGGCGGTACGCTCTACCTCCAGCAGCCCGATGCCACATTCCGGCAATCCACCGACACCATCTTTGGCAACGACAAAGACTGCGAAGAGGTCGACGCGGTATTCTTCGACGCGAACGGCGACCACTATCCGGATCTATATGTAGCCAGCGGTGGCAACGAATTCGCCGGCAACGCGCCACAACTCCGGGATCACCTGTACCTCAACGACGGCCACGGTCATTTTACCCGCTCCACCGGTCTCCCCGCTCTCTTCGAGAACAAATCCGTGGTACGAGTGGCAGACTTCGATAAAGATGGCGACCTCGACATCTTCGTAGGGGGCCGGGCTAACGCCACCGTCTATGGGATGCCGCCTGCGAGCTATTTGCTGCAAAACGATGGTCATGGCAATTTCACGATCGTCACACCCACCCTTAGCCCCGGCCTCGATCGCCTGGGCATGATCACAGACGCAGCCTGGACGGACGTCGACGGAGACGGCTGGCCCGATCTCATTGTCACGGGGGAATGGATGCCGCCGGTGTTGTTTAAAAACCACCAGGGACACCTCGTTCGAGAGGAACTAACGACCGATGACGTGGACCTCTCGGGGTTGTGGTGCGGTATGCTGGCCACCGATCTCAACGGCGACGGTTATCCCGACCTCCTGCTCGGCAATTACGGTCTCAACAGCAAACTCACCGCAAGCGCGGACCACCCCCTCAAGATGTATGTTGGTGACATCGAGGCTAACGGCCGGATGACGCAGCTCGTGGCACTGGAAAAGAATGGCAAATACTATACCTTCCTCGACAAAGAAAACCTGGAAAAAGAAATACCCTATCTGAAAAAGAAATTCCCGACAGCCGGCAGCATGGCCGGCCAAACCGTGGAAGAGATCTTTGGAAAAAAATTGGACAGTTGCGCCTTATTCGAGGCCTATTCACTGGCATCGACTGCCCTGATCAACGACGGCAAAGGGCACTACCACCCGGCGCCGTTGCCCTATCAGCTGCAATGGTCGCCCATCTTCGCCTTCGCACACGCCGATCTCGACGGAGACGGCAAACCCGACCTGCTCACGGGCGGCGATTTCTTTGGCGTCCAGCCGTTCGAAGGCCGTTATGATGCAATGCCGCTGGCAATGTATCATGGGGATGGTCATGGTGGTCTTCAAGGTATGTTCCCGCTGCCCGCCCCGCTCGATACGTTGTCCGGCGAGGTCCGCAGCATCCAACCCATCCGCCTCGCAGGTGGCCAAAAGGCGCTGCTGGTGGGTTTTTGCAACGCCCGCTTGCGGTTGCTGGGTTATCGGTAGCAGGCAAGGCTACAGATCCCGGCGCCGCCGCTGGCAATCCGGCCTCTGCTGTCCTGCCCCCGGTCATCCGGTCCTCGGTCGTCCGGCCCTCTATCGGGAGATCAATAAGCCGTCACCGGGTACAACAGCTCGATCTTGACCATCGAACTGTCAGTGGAGGGTAGGGGAGAGAGGTACCGCTCAAAAGGCAACCCACGTTTCGCCAGCCGGTGATCGGCGATGAATTTTTCCATCGCCCTGTACAGCCCGGTCCGATCGTGAAAAGGCCCTTCGTACTGTCCGGCCACCAGGCCCAGCGTAGAAGGCAGCTGCCGGAAAGTATTGACCTTGTCACCGATAACCGATCTGTCGATATTGAGCCCGGCCATCAGCGAGATCGAATCGTGACTCAGCGGCGCAATCGAAATATTCTGGGCGATCACCTGGCAGGAATTGGCGCGGGCATAGTCCGAAAGTCCGGCGAATAGACCAGGCAGCGTCTTTAGCAGGTCGCGTGTAGGAATATCCCGCTGCCTCGTGAGAAAAAACGAATCGACAAGCGGTTGCGTGGTGATCGTATACCCATAGAACCGGGTATTATCCTGGAGGTAGTCCTGCAGTTCGCCGACAATAGCGGATTCGACGGATGGCCTTTGGAGAAAGGGCAGAAGTTTAAAGAAAAGTGTGGTCGTATAGGCATAGGAAATGCCGATATTGTTCGGATTGTGTTGCGGGCTTACATCGGGGACGATAGCGAGTGTAAGATCGATACTGTCGCCATTTGGCTCCGGTTCTGAAATTTGGAAGAGCATGTACCTGGTCTCGGTGATATGGGTATTTTTGCCCGAATCAAGGCTCCGCCAGGCTTCCGGGTGTTTCAAAGCGGTAACGGTATTTTGAATGGTATTGCGCACCGTAACAGACCTTACCAGCTCGGCCGGAATAAAAGTGCTGGCGAGCACAAAAAGTAGTACGATAATTAGCAATATAGAGGAGAGCCTTTTCATATATCTTTAAAAATAAATAAAAATTAAGTTGAAAAACGTTTGCTTGCTTTTGTTTTTTTGGCTGATCGCCACAGCCGGCGGGAATGCCCAAATGGTCGATCACGTCACCGACCCCGTCGACTGGATCAACCCCCTCATGGGAACAGCTTCCAACTTTACGCTCTCGAACGGCAACACCTACCCGTCGATCTCGCTTCCCTGGGGCATGAACTGCTGGATGCCCCAAACCGGCAAGATGGGCGACGGCTGGGCCTATACCTATGATGCCATCAAGATTCGCGGTTTCAAGCAAACCCACCAACCCAGCCCCTGGATCAATGACTATGGCCAGTTTGCCATCATGCCCACCACCGGGAAACGCGTGTTTAAAGAAGACGACGGGGCCAGCTGGTTCTCCCATAAGGCCGAGATCGCCCATCCCTATTATTATAGTGTCTATCTCGCAGACCCGGATGTCACCACCGAGATCTCTCCTACCGAAAGGGCTGCCGCCATCCGCTTCACCTTCCCAAAAACGGACAGCGCACACGTCATCATCGATGCCATGGACAACGGATCTTATATCAGGATCATCCCTTCGGAGAACAAGATCATCGGCTATACCACCAAGAACAGCGGCGGATGCCCGGATAATTTCAAAAACTACTTTGTCATCGTCTTCGACCGGCCCTTCACGAATACTGCCATTTTCAATGGCGATACCCTCGATGACAGCAAGTTGGAAGATAAAAGCAACCATGCAGGAGCCGTCGTGGGTTTCTCCATTGCCAAACGCGGCGACCAGGTATACGCTCGCGTAGCTTCCTCCTTCATCAGTCCCGAACAGGCCGAGCTCAACCTCAAGGAGATCGGTAACGACGACTTCGAGACCGTCAAGACAAAGGCCAAAGCCATTTGGAACAAAGAGCTCAGCCGGGTCAAGGCCGAAGGGGGCACAGTCGACCAAACGGGTACTTTCTACTCCTGTCTGTATCGCACCATGCTCTTCCCAAGAAAATTTTACGAGATCGACGCCCGGGGCAAGATCATGCACTACAGCCCCTATAATGGCCAGGTGCTGCCCGGCTACATGTTCACCGACAACGGTTTCTGGGATACCTTCCGTGCCGTATTCCCGCTGTTCAACCTCCTCCACCGCGAGCTCAACGAACATATCCAGGCCGGCCTGGTCAATGCGTACAAAGAGAGCGGCTTCCTGCCGGAATGGCAAAGCCCCGGACATCGCGATTGCATGATCGGCTCCAACTCCGCTTCCATTGTCGCCGATGCCTACCTGCAGGGCCTCCGTGGCTATGACATCAACACCCTGTACGAGGCGCTATTAAAGAACTCCCACACCGAAGGACCCATCCAATCCGTAGGCCGAAAGGGTTACAAATACTACAACACCCTCGGCTACGTACCCTATGACGTCGGCATTTACGAGAACGCCGCCCGGACATTGGAATACGCTTATGACGACCATTGTATCTACCTCCTGGCTAAGGCCCTCGGCCGGCCACAGGCCGAGATCGACACTTTCGCCAAACGCTGTCAGAATTATCGCAATCTCTACGACCCCGCGCACAAGCTGATGCATGGCAAGAACCAGGACGGCACCTGGTCCGCCAACTTCAATCCGTTCAAATGGGGCGACGCCTTCACCGAAGGGAATAGTTGGCACTACACCTGGGGTGTCTTCCAGGACATCCAGGGCCTCATGGACCTCATGGGTGGCCGCAAAGAATTTGTCGGCATGCTCGACTCCGTGTTTATCGTCCCGCCGGTATTCGACGCGTCCTACTATACTACCGTGATCCACGAGATCCGCGAGATGCAGATCATGAACATGGGCAACTATGCCCACGGCAACCAGCCGATCCAGCATATGATCTATCTGTACGAATATGCCGGCGAGCCCTGGAAGACGCAGTACTGGGTGCGCGAGGCGATCAACCGGCTCTATCATGCCACCCCCGACGGTTATTGCGGCGACGAAGATAATGGGCAGACATCCGCCTGGTACATCTGGTCGGCTATCGGTTGTTATCCCGTTTGCCCCGGCACGGATCAGTACATCCTGGGCGCCCCCCTGTTCAAAAAGATGACCCTCACGCTCGAAAATGGGAAGCAAATTATCATCGATGCCCCCGCTAACAGCGCCGCTAACCGCTATGTAGACAAGATCACCATCAACGGAAAACCATACATGAAGAACTGGCTCAGCCATAAGGCCCTCATGGACGGCGCCACCATCGACTTCGCCATGAGCCCCGTCCCGAATAAACATCTCGGCACCAGCCCCGACGCCGTTCCCTATAGTTTCTCCAAACCCAAACAATAAACCCTATGACACGCGCTCCTTCACAGCTATCTTCACACATTACCCACGCCGTCCGTGCGTTGTCGCTCCTGCTTTTGTCCGCCGCGGCGGCCCTCACCTCGCGGGCCCAAACCTACCAGCCCACTTGGGAATCCCTCGACACACGCCCCGTCCCGGAGTGGTACCGCGACGCCAAATTCGGCATCTTCATCCACTGGGGTGTGTATTCCGTGCCCGCCTTCCGGACCGTAGGCGAGTATGCCGAATGGTACCAAAACGGTCTCAACAGCGGCGACACCGCCGTCATCGCCTATCATAAAAAGAAATACGGCAACCTCACCTACTACCAGCTGGCCGATCGTTTCAAGGCCGAGCTATTCAATCCCGACGAGTGGGCTCACCTCATCGAAAAGTCCGGCGCCCGTTATGTCGTGCTGACATCAAAACATCACGACGGTTTTGCGCTCTGGCCGAGCAAAGAAGCCTCCCGCGATTGGGGCTTCCCCTGGAACGCCGTAGACGCCGGCCCACATCGCGACCTGCTCGGCGATCTCTTCACCGCGATCCGTAAGACCAAAGTTCATCCCGGCCTGTACTATTCGCTCTACGAATGGTACAACCCCATCTGGCTCAAGGATCGTAAGCGCTATGTCACCGAACACATGTGGCCGCAAATGAAAGACGTCATCAACACCTATCGCCCCGACGTCTTCTGGACGGACGGGGAATGGGAAGAACCCGCCGAATTCTGGAAGTCACAGGAATTCCTCGCCTGGCTCTATAACGAAAGCCCTGTGAAGGACAACGTCGTCACCTATGATCGCTGGGGACGCGGCGTCCGGTTCAAACACGGCGGCGTCTTTACCCCGGAATACCAGCCCGACGTAAACTTCCCGGATCATTACTGGGAGGAGAGCCGCGGCATGGGCTATTCGTATGGGTACAACCGGAATGAAGATGCCTGGGATTACAACAGCGCCCAAACCCTCATCGGCATGCTGGTCGACAAGGTCAGTGGTGGCGGCAATTTCCTGCTCGACATTGGACCCGATGCCGATGGTAAGATCCCGCCCATCATGGAAGAACGCCTCCTCCAAATAGGTGCGTGGATGGACGCCAACCACGAAGCCATCTACAATACCATCCGCTGGCGCACACCCCGCCAGGACTCGAGCGCCTATTTCACCTACAACCCCAAAGAAAACGATCTTTACGTCATCCTCCCGCACTGGCCCGGCAGCAGCTATACAGTAAAAGACTTGCCCATTGCCGCGGGCACCAGGATCGAACTCCTCGAAACCCACCAGTCCCTCGACTGGGTACAGCAGGGAAAAGATCTCGCGATAAAATTCCCCGACTACAACCCAAGCACCATCAAGGAACAATACTATTATGTCGTCAAACTAAACCACACCGGCGACTTCGCTGCGAATCCTGGAGTCGAGCTGATCTACAATTCCTTAAAACCTCTGGTCTCGATCACCACCAATAGCGAGGCTCGCTACACCCTCGACGGTTCGGTGCCCAACGAAAGTTCGACCCTCTACACAAAACCCTTTGTAGTACAGCAATCATCCACGCTCACCGTCCGTACCTTCCGGTCCGGAGCGCTGCCTGGCAACACGATAAAGATCCCGGCTACAGTCTACACGCTGTTGCCCAGCCACAAAACCAAAACCGCACCGGGTCTCAAGGTAGCCAGGTACGAGCTAAACCCGAGCACAGTAGCCGACCTCGAAAAGACACAGCCCATCGGTGACACGATATCATTTCACCCCGCGACAAGCGATCTTTCCCGCGGGGAGAACGCAGGTTTGCTATATACCGGTTATGTCAAAGTACCAAAAGATGCGCTATACACCTGGTATCTCTCCGTGGATGATGGCGGCGTGCTTTGGATCGACAACCAATTAGTCGTCGACCACGATGGCAAACATGCCAACACCGAAAAAACCGGGAAAATCGCCTTGAAGAAAGGACCGCATGTGTTCAAGCTGGCTTATATTCAGGCTGGCAGCGACAAAGCATTAAAATTGGAATACAGTGCTAACGGCGTCGGGCGGCAAGAACTGCCGGCTTCCGCCTGGGCGCATTAATACTGCATATGAAGAAAAAACTCTATCTGGCCTGCCTCACCGCAATCGCCATCGCCGCGACCACGACCCCGGCTCGAGCCCAGTCAGCCACTGCCCAAGCCCAGTCAACCACTGCCCAGTCAACCACTGCCCAGTCAGCCACTGCCCAGTTAGCCACCGCCCAGCCAGCCTCCGCCCAGTCAGCCTCCGCCCAGTCAGCCTCCGCCCAGTCAACCGCCGCCCAAGCCCATTCCGCCCCCGGCCACGACCGTTACCAGTCCACCTGGGAATCGCTGAGCAGGTACACCACCCCGGAGTGGTTTCGCGACGCCAAATTCGGCATCTTCATCCACTGGGGCGTCTATTCCGTTCCCGCCTTTGGCAGCGAATGGTATCCGCGCAATATGTACGACTCTACTACGCCCGAGTTCAAGCACCATGTCGCCACCTATGGCAGCCAAAAGAACTTCGGCTACAAAGACTTCATCCCGATGTTCAAGGCTGAGAAATGGGATCCCGCGCAATGGGTGGCGTTATTTAAAAAGGCCGGCGCAAAATATGTCGTACCCGTTGCGGAGCATCACGATGGATTCGCCATGTACAAAACGACCCTCAGTAAATGGAATGCCTACGAAATGGGGCCCAAACGCGACGTGTTGGGTGAGCTGGCCGCCGAGATCCGCAAGCAGGGGTTGATCTTCGGCTTGTCTTCGCACCGCATCGAACATTGGTTCTTCTTTAATCAAGGCCGAAATTTCATATCCGACGTCCTCGACCCGAAATATGCCGACTTCTATGGACCCGCACGGCTGGAAAGCGACGATCCTTCGCCCGAGTTCATGGCGGACTGGTTGATGCGCTGCACGGAGCTGGTGGATCATTATCATCCCCAGCTGTTCTGGTTCGACTGGTGGATCGAACAGCCTGCGCTGGACCCCTACCGCAAGACTTTCGCGGCATATTACTATAATAAAGGGCTGGAATGGAACCAGGGTGTCGTCATCAATTACAAATATGATAAGTCGTTCCCCACCGGCGTGGCGGTGCTTGATCTCGAGCGCGGCAAGCTCGACTCCGTTCGTCGCCTGCCCTGGCAGACGGATGATGCCATCGGCAACGAATCCTGGGGTTATGCGGCGGGCAACACGTTCAAAACGGCGCAATATGTCGTCACCAATCTCATCGATATTGTGAGCAAGAACGGCAATTTGTTGCTGAATGTCGGACCGCGTAGCGACGGCACCATCACGGATGAAGAAACAGCCACGCTGCTCGGAACCGGTAAGTGGCTTGATGTCAACGGCGAGGCGATCTATGGCACGCGGCCCTGGCGCGTCTATGGCGAGGGGCCCACGAAGTCCGCCAGCGGTGCGTTCGCCGACCAAAAGACACCCTTTACGGCAAAGGATATCCGGTTCACGACCAAAGGCCCCGTGCTCTATGCCATCACCCTCGGCTTACCCCATGAAAAGACCGCGATCACCAACCTCGGGTTAAAAGCAGATCCCGGCGTCATCGCTACCGTCGAGCTGATCGGCAGCAGCGAAAAACTCAGGTGGACCCAAAAGTCCGACGCCCTCGTCATCGAACCCTCCGCCACCTATCCCGCCGAGTACGCCGCAGTGTACAAGATCAGGTTCAAGTAACATCCGCCCTGCTTCTGCGCCCCGCTGTTTCGGCCCCGCTCGATCCGTCCCGACCGCGTTCATCCGCCCAGCCCCGCGGTTCCCACCCCTCCGTCCCCCGCGCCCGCTCGCTCCTTCCCGGCCGCGCCCCTCCGTTCCCCGTGCCCGCGAAAAAGCCATCTGCCCCAACCGTGTCCCTCCCCCCCGCGCCCTTGCCTTCCGCGCGGCATCCGCCCCTCGTCACGCTCCGCGCCCCTCCGTCCCCCCCGCGCTCACGGCGTCGCAAACATCGCCGCGGGGATCGCCTGCTTCTCGAGATGCGGCCCCTTTATGAAAACCTGTAAGGTCTGCCCGCTGGAGTTCTGAAAGTAGTCGAGCGTAAAGCGGTGTTTACCCGCCATCAGTGCCCTCTCGCCGGATCGCTCGAGGTCCCCATGACAACCGTCGTTGTCGACAACCTTTTGATCGCCGATGTAAAGCTCCGACCCATCATCCGAGACCGTATAGAAGGTATAGACGCCTGTTTCGGGGATCGTGATCCAACCCGTGAATCGCAATCCGTATTCGTCGGGGCGGGTGGCGATGCTGTCCAGCACCGGCGAAAGAACACTGCCGAATTTCATCGGGGTAAGCCTGCCGAAGGCCGGCATCGAGTCCCATTTGCCTTCGTAATAGGCATACCGCAAACCCTGAACACCGCCGCCTGCCGACCAGCCGTCAACCCCCGTCCGTCCAGTGGAAACGGCCTCATCGGGCGCCACCTTTTGAAAACGCACATCGCTGATCGCGCTTGCACCGCCGGCGGCGAAGAACACCCGGCTCTTTAACATAGTGGAAGCATCCAGGAGAATCGAATCCCTAAAGAGCGGCGAAGATGCATTCGGGTCGGAACCGTCCGTGGTATACCGTATCTCCCCCGGCATCCGGCTCGAAAGCCAGACCGCCTGCCGGCCGATAAAGATCCCACCCGCCGGTGTTGCCACCGGAGCGGGAGCAGCAAGGAATTGAGCAACCACATCGGCAGTATCGGCCCCAGCAGTTTTGCCCCCGGCGCGAACACCCGCGGCGTGAGCACGCCCAGCTCGAGCCCCACCGGCACTAGCACCCCCGCCTCCGGCCCCCGTGCCCGCAGCTCTGGCATGAGCACCTCTGCCTCCAGCTTCGGCACCCCCGGCCCCAGCCCGCCCCATGAAAACCCGCGCCCTGACCACCGCCGGTTCGGAGATCGTCAGCTCCCCGGTATACGCCGGCGACCGCAAATCCGGCAGGCTCCCATCGATAGTGTATCGTATGATCGCACCAGGAGCAGCACCCTTCGTAACGATCCGCACCTTCTGCGGCCCTTGCAGATACCCGCCCGCCGGCCGGATCACGAGGCTCAAAGGCGCCTCACTCGAACGGACAAACCGCGCAACAAATCCGCCCTTGGCCTGCAGCAGAACCGGCAGTGTATCGCCCGCAGTGAAACCGGCAACCGAATGCAGAACGCGGTCGGAAGAAGTCAGGTCATCGCTGATGATCTCACCCCTGAAAGCCCCCTTCCCAAGGAACGAAAGCGGAAGGTCGAGCCGTTTTTCGTCGCCGGCATTGATAATGCCAAGATACCAGTCGTTCCCTTTCCGCCGCGCGAACGCTACCAGCTCGCCGATGCGGCTCGGCGCCAAAACGCGGGTTTCGTCCCAGGTCGTGGGGATCCGCCGGATGATCGCCGCCGCGGGGCTTGCCAGATAAACGGAAGGATCGTCGGCCCAGCACAGCAGGGGTGAGTTATAGATCACGGTCAGGGCCAGCTGCTGCGCACGGGAGGTGCCATAGGCCAAGGCGCTGTTGAAGACGCCCGGTGTATAATCTGCAGGACCTGCCAGGAAACGGGTGAATGGAATGATGGCGTTGTTGATCGATCCCTGTGGCGTATAGGTTCGCCATTCCTGGCCATAGATGCCCTCGCGCGTGAGCTCGTTGGGAAAACGGCGATTGTAGCCCGTGGGCTTATCGGCCCCGTGAAAATCGATCAGCAGCTGAAAAGCCAGCGCATCCCGCAGTGCCTTTTCATAGAAACGCACCTGGTCGATACCCTCTTTGTCGATATAGTCGATCTTGAGCCCGGCGACGCCAAGACGCCGCATATCGGCAAAAAAAGCCCGCCGGATAGAATCATCTTTTAACGAAGCATACGACTTCCAGACAAAGATGCGCACATGCCGGGCACCCGCATACCGTACCAGCGAGGAGAGCGAGTCGTAAGCATTCGGCCAGCTGCTATCCCAGCCCGCGTCTACGATGCTGTATTCGAAGCCGAGCGCTGCAGCTTTGTCGACATAGGCTTTTTCGAGCGCGAGCGTGGTGACATTGTCGTGTACGAAATAGGACCAAACAGCCCGCCCCGGCCGTATCCAGGAAACCCCGGTAAACCCCTGAGCCCCGCGAGCCCCCTGAGCCGAAACAACCGCGCGAGCCCCGCCAGCCGTGCGAGCCCCCTGAGACCCATGAAACCTGCGGGCCCCGCCAGCCCCCTGAGCCGCGCCAACCGTGCCAACTCCACCAACCCGGCCAGCCCCGCGAGCCCCGCCAGCCGTGCGAGCCAACGAATCGGGAGCAGGGTTGAGATCGGGGATGATGTCGGAGTTGACGAGCCCATCGAGCGTGGCGGACGCCAGCACCACGCGCCAGGGTGAGGCAAAAGTGCCGTCCGAAATCAAGCCGTCCGGAGTCCAGCCGCCCGGGGTCCAGCCCTCGGGGTCGTTGATGAAAGCTGCATGCAGGGTGCCAGATGTATCACTCCGTAGCGACATCCCGCTATAGTTATACAAAGCGGCCTCCGTGATGCTGCCATACAGGCCGTCAGGCGTTTGAAAGGTCACAGGTGGCCCAAGTCGCTTGTCACCGAGCTCACCGATAAGGGTCGAATAATGAAGCCCCTCGTAATAGAAAACGTTCTCTTGATACCATACCCGCGATCCGCCCGGCAAATGCCAGGAGCTGGATTCACCGGTCACAAGTGCCGGATGATGCGAACGAACCCAATAGCGGAAAGCAAAGCCGTCGTTGAAGATCCGGCATTCGAGGGTGAACAGGCCGCGCGTCCCCTTCACAGGGATCAACGCATCCCGGTAATGATCGGTCGCGACACAATGGACGCCGCTCCAGGGATAAGAGGAGTTGTGCGTAGAGAACCCAGCCGCTCCAAGCGAGACATCCTGACCCAGATCTATACCCGAAAGATCGATACCCAGCGCCGAAGGTAAAACCACGGGCTTCCCATCGAGGTCGAGCGACCAGGCCAGATGATGCCCGAAAGAGTCGACGAAAACCGAAGCCCGAAGCTTACCGTTAGGGCTGCAAATACGTACAGAAGACTGCGCTGTCGCCGATATAGCGGCAACCAGCGTCAAAAGAAGCATTCCAAAACGCATGAAATAACTATTTTTTATGAATGGCCAATTGCGACTCTACGGTGATCTTTTTGAACGGTTTTGTCTCGCGCTCTTCGCGTCGGTTAAGGAGATCGAGAAGTACTTCGGTCGCTTTTTGTGCTTGCAGATGAGGGAACTGTTCGATGGTGGCTATCGGCGGGAAAGCGGTGTGATTGATCATAGGCTGGTTGGCGAAGCTCACGAAGCTGATGTCCTTATTGATCTTGAGCTTCATCCTCCGGGCATATTGCATGGCATCCAGCGTGACATTGTCGTTGAAACACAGCAGCGCCGTAGGTTTTCTCTTGAGACCCATGAGCTCGGTCATGGCCCTTTCGGTACCTTCTTTGGTGAGGTCGGTGGAGACGATCAGGTTGGGGTCGAATTTCAACGGATGACTTGCCAGCCCCTTCATGTAACCTGCGATGCGTTGTTTGCAGCTATAGAGTCCATCCGGCCCGTTGAGTACCCCGATGATCCGATGGCCGTTCTTCAGCAGGAATTTCATCGCCTGGATCGTCCCCGTTTCTACGTTACAGGCCACATAATGGATATCGGCCATGTCGGGTATCCGGTCGAAGAAAACCACCGGGATGCCATAGCGTTTCAACAGCTCGTAATGTTCGAAGTTGGCGGTGCTTTTGGCGATGGAGACGATCAGCCCGTCGATGCGCTGGTTCATTACGCATTCCACGATGTGTTTTTCGCGGACCTCGCTGTCGAAGGACTGCCCCAGCAAAACGGAATATTTGTGCTGGGTCGAGATGTCTTCTATGGCGCTGATGGCAGTAGAGAAATAGAATTCGGACAGGTCGGGCAGGATCACCCCGATGGTGAATGTCCGTCGCTGCTGAAAGAAAATGGCCTTCTGATTGGGCTCGTAGTCGAGCTCGCGGGCCAGCTTCTGTACACGTATCCTGGTCAGGATATTGATGCGCTGATGGTCGTGGAGCGCCCGGGAGACGGTAGAGGTGGAAATATTTAGCTTTTTAGCAATTTCCTTAATGGTAGGAGGGTTGACCATGGGGGAAAATATTAAAGATCTAATTCATATAACATCATACAACTGGAAACGAATATAGCAGTTTTTGCCGTTAAATAAGAATAAAAAGGAATTTTTATTCCAATTTGTCATACAACATATAACTAAATAACTTTGTCCAATGGATACACCGTTTCAGAAGATTGGCTCCGACAAGCTCCTCAGTGGAAAGATCGAAGAATCTATCGAGGTAGCCATCCGCAAAAAGCAGTACAAGGCAGGGGAGAAGCTGCCTACCGAAGGCCAGCTGTGCAAGCTATTCGGCGTCAGCCGAACCGTTGTCCGGGAAGCCCTCCGCAAGCTTAGCGCGCGCGGGTTGGTAGTGATAAAGCAAGGGAGTGGGGCCTATGTCAACGAGCTCAGCTCGGAGTCGGCCATCGATTCGATCAATTTGTTCTTGGAGTTGACGGACGACGGCTCTTTGATCTTCGACATCATCCGGGCCCGGCAGCTCTTCGAACCCGAGATCGCCGGCCAGGCAGCATTGAATCGAACCGCCGCCGAGCTCGACGACCTCGCCGAAAATCTCGCAGCACTCAAGGCCAGCCCCTCCGAGGATATCGAAGGGCAAACGGTGATCGATATCCGCTTTCACAGCCTGATCGCCAAAGCCACGCATAATAATGTCGTTGCCCTGCTCATGCGGCCCATTTTCGAAAACATGCCCAAGGTCAAGAGGTCCATCTTCGCAAAGAACAAGCTGGACGTCGTACCGCATGACCAGAATATGGTGCTGAAGTTTCACGAGGAGATCTTCCAGGCCATCAAAAACGCCGATCCCCGCGAAGCCTCCCATGCGATGCTCGCGCACCTGAAGTACACCGAAAAGAATTTCATGGACTCGCTAAAGTAGCTCTACCCACCGCCAAACGGCAAAATTGCTATGTTTGCCCCGCTTTTGCTCGGGCCAGGGAAACCCCTGCGCTAACTCCCCAAACCGTCACCATCAGTCCCGCCGGTAACGGTAACAACGCCGGTTTCAACGGCCGACGCTACGACGGCCAGGCCCGGACAGAACGTTTGCTGGACAACCTCCCGGGCGTCGGGCTTATTAGTCGCGGCAACTTCGACCAGGAGCCCGCGTTGCGGGGCATGGCCGATGGGCAATTAATATTACCATCAAGGGCATGCAGCTATTCGGCGCCCGCACGGACCGGATGGACCCATTACCGCTTATATTGAACCAAACAATCTCCACGGCTTGCAGGTATGTTCAAACCCCCTGTTTCAATAGCTCCGGTGTGACCATCGGTGGCGGACTGAATTTCGACCTGCGCGAGGCACACCCCGCTGCATCAAAAAGATCACTGGCTCGGTGGGTCCCCATGCGACCTATGTTTTTTCAAATAAAAAAGCCTTGCAATCTTTTGAATTACAAGGCTCTAAATGACCTGCTTGTGCGCGGGATGAGATTCGAACTCACACGCCTCGCGGCGCTACCACCTCAAAGTAGTGCGTCTACCAATTTCGCCACCCACGCAATAGCCTTAATGGTAAGTGCGTTGGGCAGGTCATTTTGTAGTGGGCTGCAAAAATAGGGCTTTCACCGCGGATTTTCAAAGTCTATTTTTTCAACACGATCCTGAAAGTCGTCCCCTTGCCCGGCTCCGAATGCCGGACGAACAGCAAACCCTTGTGGTATTGCTCGATGATCCGTTTCGAAAGGCTTAGCCCCAGTCCCCAGCCGCGTTTTTTAGTCGTGAACCCGGGCTTGAATACCTTGGCGACATTCCCCGCTGCGATCCCTTTGCCGGTGTCGGTGACATCGATCAGCACTTCTTTCTCCTGGTCGGCGATGGCAACGGTGATCGAGCCCTTGCCTTCCATGGCATCCAGCGCATTCTTCAGGAGATTTTCGATCACCCAGTCGAACAGCGGACCCGAAATGCGCGCCACCAGTGGCCCCGGCGCCGGCCGGCCAGATCCGGCAATCTCTTCCGTATGACCTTGCGCTTGCAGGGTAAATTGCACCTTGCCCGTCGCTCGTTTCCGGATGTATTCCATCATCGTGCGGACCTGCCCGATCAGGTCCTTTTCTTCGAGTTGCGGCGTGCTGCCGATCTTCCCAAACCTATCTGATACTAATTTCAATCGATCCACATCTTTCTTGATCTCTACTACGGTTCGGGGATCGAGGCCGCTCTCTTTGAGCATTTCCACCCAGCCTTCGAGCGAGCTCACGGGGGTCCCCAGCTGGTGCGCCGTTTCTTTGGCCATGCCGGCCCAGAGCTGATTGGTCGCGGCTTTATTCCGGATCGTGATCGAGTAAAGGGTGAAGAAGATAAAAAGCGCTACGATGAAAAGCTGAACGAGCGGGTAATAACGCACCTCATCGAGCAGGGTGGTATGGCCGTAATAGTAACGGTCAGCCACATAAGGCGTGTCGCTCAGGACCACTTCGAGCGGGCTGTTCTCATCCCGGAATTTCTTGAGCTGCCGGTAGAGCCAGGGTTTATCCCGTGCCGCTCGCGCCGAGTCCAGGTTGATGAAGTCGATGACGCTGTCTTTTTCATTGGTCTCGATAATGGGAATGGATTGCTGACCGTTGCGGATCAAATTGGGCAAGGTGAGGTCCATTCCCGGGTTGCTGAGCATGGCTTTGCTTGCGGCTACCCACAGCGAAACCTTCTGTCGTTCCTCCGCGGCGATCTTTTTCGCCAGGTAGTGGGAATAGAAGATGGTCGCGGTAACGATCACGATGCCGACCAGTGCCAAAAGCGATCTCCAGTTAAGCAAACTTCGAATCATAGGCCGAATTTATAAAAACCACGTCGATTCCCTTATTTTTGGACCTCATTTTGAAAAAGTTGACTCCAACAATTGCAATAGTCATACTCAATTACAACGGACGCCGGTACCTCGAGCAGTTTCTTCCTTTTGTCACGGCGGGCACTTGTCCGGGCGGCGAGGTGATCATCGCCGACAATGCCTCCACGGATGATTCGTTGGCATTTCTCAAAGAAAAATATCCGGAATTGCGGGTGATCGTGCTGGATCGTAACTATGGTTTTGCGGGCGGTTATAACATGGCCTTGCAGCAGGTACAGAGCGACTATTATGTCTTGTTGAACTCGGATGTCGAGGTGACGGCAGGGTGGATGGAGCCCGTCGTAAAGTTGATGGAAAGTGACGCAACGATCGGTGCTTGTCAGCCCAAGATCCGGATGTATGCCGAAAGGGAGTTATTCGAATATGCCGGTGCCGCCGGCGGCTGGCTGGATTATCTGGGGTATCCTTTTGCCCGGGGGCGGATCTTCGATGTCTGCGAGGAAGATCAGGGGCAGTATGATGATGCCTCGCCTGTTTTTTGGGCCAGTGGTGCCGCTTTGTTTATCCGGGCAAAGCTCTGGCACGAGTTGCGGGGACTGGAGAACTTCTTTTTTGCGCATCAGGAGGAGATCGATCTGTGTTGGCGGATGCAGCTGGCGGGGTATAAGGTATATTGTTGTCCCCAGAGTGTGGTCTTCCATGTGGGCGGCGGCACATTGCCCAAGGGCAACGAAAGGAAGGTGTTCCTCAATTTCCGGAACAATCTTATTATGATGGCCAAGTGTCTGCCGGCGGAGCAGTGGCTGTGGAAGATCCCCTTTAGGTTTATGCTGGATTCCATTTCGGCCTGGAAGTCGTTGTTTGCCGGTGAGGCCGTCTATTTCTGGGCAATTCTGGAGGCGCATCTGGCGTTTTTCAAATGGCTGCTGGTCAGCAGGAAAAAAAGCCTCTTCCCGCCGAAAAAACGGGGAAAGCTCCAGGGGTGGTACACCGGGAGTGTTGTATGGCAATACTTTGTAAAGGGGAAGAAAACTTTTACCGAAATTGTAAAGCACAAAAGTTGAATATCCGGGCGAATGCCCTTATTTTTGCAATCAGTAATTTAAAACATTATGGATCAAGCATTAGACCAGCCCATAGAGCTCAAGGACCCGAAATTGAAGGATGTTGCAAATAGCTGGGTAGATACATCTGCATTTTTGTTTTATCTGTACGTATTAATTGTGATTGCCCTGGTCGTGGGCGGTAGCTATGGTTTGTATGCGCATCGCTACATGGGTAAGCCCGATGTGGAAGTGCCCGGTAACACGTTGTACACGCCGCAGTACAAATAATTCAAAAAAAATTTTTCAGAAAGTATTCTTTCCCTATTTTTGCACCCCCGGTAAACGAACGGTGACGTGGAAAAGCAGACGAAGCACACATCGGGTCGCAAAAGGTAGAAGGCAGTTCTTTCTAAATAAGTTAATGATCTTTAAAATTTAGATCAATTTGCGGAAGTAGCTCAGTTGGTAGAGCGCAACCTTGCCAAGGTTGAGGTCGCGGGTTCGAGCCTCGTCTTCCGCTCAGAAAAAATTCCACCCAGCGGTGGAATTTTTTGTTTCAGCCCTTCGGGCAAAAAGGAATCGCCTTCCGGGCGAGAAAAAAGTGCCGCCCTTGTGGTGGAACTGGTAGACACGCAAGACTTAAAATCTTGTCCTACGCAAGTGGGGTGCAGGTTCAATTCCTGTCGGGGGCACAAAAGCCGGTCAATTGACCGGCTTATTTTTTTACACCGATGATAATCCCCGTCGCCCAGGTCAAAGAAGTAAAAGCGATATCCTCCCTCGCCTCCAAGGACGCGATCAACCGCATTGCTTTCTCCTGGTGCCCGTCCGGCCAGTTCGCTTGCGGCAACATATCGTCGAGTATATATAATCCGCCAGGCTCGAGCATATTCAGCGCTTCTTCGAGCATCAGATATTTTCCATGCCAGGTGTCTGCAAAGACATAGTCGAACTTTTCGCGCTTGTGCCGCTCTATCCACTCGCCGCCATCGGACTCTATAAAGGTCAGCCGGCGATCATCACCCAGATACTGCCGCGCAATCTCTAAAAACACCGGGGCATTGTCTACGGAGATCATTGTCGACCGCCGGTCCATTCCATCTAGGATCCAGGAGGTCGATAACCCAGTCCCGGTACCTAATTCGAGAAAACGTCCACCTGGCTTCGAAGTAGCCAGCGTACGAAGCAGCCTGCAGGTTTCCATGTCCGAAGCCATCATGAAACCGGCGTCGGCGGTGGCGCGTAAAATGGCTCCATAGGCAGGGGGTGGAGTTTGAGCAATGGCGATGTTCATGGCAGGATGGTTAAAGTGGCAAGATGGTTAAAGCGGATGAGTGGTTAAAGTCGATGAGCGTCGTCGCACGAAAAGCAGTCCCATGATCGCGCCTGTAAAAGCCAGGCAGGCCGACAATCGCATGATCTGCTGATAGACCTGGACAAACCCGCTTCGATAAGCCCCGGCAATTGTACTACTATTCCCTACACGGGCAGGTACATGTGCATTCCCCAGATCACCAGCCTGCGCCATCACCAGTTGCCTGGATTCCGGCTGCATCGGCAGGGCATCGAGCCGCTGATGCAAGGCCTGTGCAAAAAGTAAGACTGCCAATGCTCCCAGGATCGCATTGGCAAATACACTGGCCACCCGGGTAAGGGCATTGTTGATGCCGGAGGCAACACCGGAATATTGATCGCTTACGGCATTCATCACCGTTGTCGTCAAAGGTGCCACGGTAAACGCCATGCCCAATCCTAACACCAGGACGCCGGGCAGAAAACTTGTCCAATAGTAGGCTGGCCCCTTCGTCAAACCCACAAAAGAAAGCAGGAACATGCCGCAGCCGGCAAGGGCCGGCCCAATGATCAAAAAAAAACGCGGCCCCCATTTATCGGCCAGCATGCCTGCCGGGCGGGCAATACCGATCATCAGCAAGGTAAAAGGAAGAAAGGTCAACCCCGATTGTAGCTGACTGTAGCCCTGCGCCTGCACGAGGTTAAGGGAAAGGAATAGCATCGCAGACGATAATCCGGCATATAAAAAGAACGTAAGCAAATTGACGCTGGAAAACACAGGATTGGCAAAGAGATGAAGCGGCATCATAGCATGCTGGCTCTCGCGTTCGATGGCAATAAAAACAAGGAGCAGCAACACGCCAAGAGATAAAGACCCGCTGACCGTCCAATTACCGAAGCCCACGGACGGCATTCTGAGAAAACCAAAGGTCAGGGCCGCCAATCCCAGTGCTATCGTCAGCACCCCTGGCACATCGAGGGGCGCCCGTCCGGCTTCCGCGTGCTCTCTTCCGCCGGCCCATCCGGCTTCCACGCGTCCGGATTCCGCAACATGCCGCGAAAGGATCCAAAGGGCGATGATGCCTATGGGTACGTTGATGAAAAAGATATACCGCCATAAACCGGCATCCGCAAGGGCTCCGCCCACCACCGGGCCCCCGATGGTGACGATAGTCGTTATGGCACTCCAGGTGCCGATCGCCTTGCCTCTTTCTTTTTCATCGATGGAAGAACTCAGCAGCGAGAGACTGCCGGGGATCATCAACGCGCCTCCCATCCCCTGAACGACGCGAAAAGCGATCAGCGCACCAGTACCCGGTGCAAGACCACAGGCGGCGCTGGCACAGATGAAGATAAAGATCCCGATCATGAATATCCGCTTTCGGCCAAGCCGGTCACCGAGGGAACCGCCCACCAGGATCAAGGCCGCCAGCATCAGCAGATAGGCATTGAGTATCCAAAAAAGGTCGGCAGCGGTGGCCTGCAGACTTTTTTGCAGGGATGGCAGTACTACGTTTAGCGCCGTGCTGTCGATAAAGGCCATCGCCGACGCCAGTATGGTCGACGCAAGGACCCATTTACCCGCAGTACTGCCTAAAGGAACTGTTGCCATGTTTTAAAGATAGGAAAACTAGAATACGTACTCCGGCGGGATAATGCCCTGGCAACGCAGATAGATCGTTGCCTGGCCGCGATGATGCGTGATATGATCTACCGTTGAAAAGAAACCGTAGATTACTTCTTCTGTCGCCTCGGCCGCACCTACCGTTCTTTTGAGCGAGGCAAATGCCTGGCCCAGGTAATGCAGGGTCTCCTGCTTCGTTGCCGGGACAGCCGGCGGCTCCCAGCTTACCTTTTTCTGACGGATAAAATTGTTCTCCCACCAATGGATGCCGTAGGCAAGGTGGTGTATCAGTTCCCTGAAATTCCATAACGCGTCCGCCGGTTTGAACTCATATCCTTCTTCCGGCATCAATTCGGCTACACCCGTGGTATAGTTCTCGACCATCTCCAGTGTTGTCAGTAGTTTTTGTTTCATATAGACATAAAAGTCGCTATTTCGCCGAAACATTTTCGTCAAAAGACGGAATCTCGCTTTCTGAAACAAAAATGGCATCGTAATCCGTTGATAAACAGGTGTATGATGTCGGCACGTGGTTGGTCTCCGGACGACGGGGTAGGGGTGAAGCCCGGTTTCGATATTAATCATACCCATTCCATGGTAATGCAGTTGACCTGCTGGTTACAGCCACGGCTGAACAGCATACACCAGATCGGCGATACGTCCGTGTTGATCTTGGGTGAAAGCGGCACCGGGAAAGAAGGGATCGCAACGAATATTCACCAGCCCCCTACAACTCATGGAATACCCGTGGCCCGCGTAAAAACCATCGCCGAGATGGAACGCGATCATATCCTCACCGTCCTCCGCAAATGCAAAGGGCGTATCTCCGGCACCGGCGGCGCAGCCGAACTGCAGCGGCTCCCCGCCTCCACCCTCAAAAGCAAGATAAAAAAGCTCGGTATAGAAAGGATTTACAAAGAGTAAGGTATTGAACTAAAAAAAATGTCTTCTCACATACTAAAAGTGAATGAACATTCACTTATTTTTGTCGCATGCGCAACCGCGATGAAAATAAAATAGAAGCGCTTCTCGCCGAGGCCCGGAAAATGGTCGTAGAAGAAGGCTTCGATGGGTTGAGCATGCAAAAGCTGGCCAAAGCCGCAGGCGTCTCCCCAGCCACCATCTATATCTATTTTAAGGACCGCGACGACCTGCTGATCCAACTCTATAAACGCGAGACAGACAGGTTCTTCGAATACATCTTTCGCGACTTCGACCCCGAAATGGATTTCGCTACCGGCATGACCGTCCAATGGAAAAGCCGCGCCAGCTATGTCATCGACAACCTCGATAACACACATTTCATGGAGCATTTTAAATATTCACATTTGCATCAAAAAGCGATGGCTCTCCGGGATCCCAAATATGCCGAGGGACTCAAACGCTTCGTCCGCAAAGCGATCGAAAACAGAGAATTGGTGGAAATGCCATTCGAGGTGTATTGGTCGGTAGCCTTCGCGCCGCTCTATAACCTGGTCCATTACCATAAGGCCGGCCGCAATATGGCCGGTGACCCCTTCGTACTCACCGACGAAATGCTCATGCAAACCCTGTCGCTGGTCCTTAAAGCGCTCAAGCCATAAATTTTTTTTACATATTTAACTAAATGAATATTCATTTATTTATGAAATCAAAACACACCTTCTCCCGCTATCAGACTTTTGTGATCGCGATCATCGCTATCCTTCAATTCACCGTGATCCTGGATTTTATTATCATGGCTCCGCTTGGGGCGCAAATGATGCGCGTCCTTAACCTTAGTCCTTCGCATTTTGGCTGGGTCGTCTCTGCCTATGCTTTTAGCGCCGGCATCTCAGGCATCCTGGCCGCAGGGTTTGCGGACAGGTTCGACCGGAAGAAGATGCTGCTTTTTTTCTATTCCGGTTTTATCCTTGGTACCTTTCTTTGTAGTATCGCCACCGGCTATACCTTCCTGGTTGCGGCACGGGTGATCACCGGTATGTTCGGCGGCGTCCTTTTCTCGATCAACATGGCGATCATCGCCGATCTCTTTCCGCTCGAAATACGCGGCCGCGTCATGGGCTTCGTACAGACCGCATTCGCCGCTGCACAGGTTCTCGGCATCCCGCTGGGCCTGCTGCTGGCGGGTAGTTGGGGCTGGCACATGCCCTTCCGCATGATCGTAGCGTTATGTATCCCGCTGTTCCTGGTGATCCTGCGATGGATGCGCCCGGTAAACGATCATTTGCAACAACGAGCCGCCCAGCGCCCCATTATCCATCTGCTGCGCACAGCCTCACAAAAAAGATATATCCGCGCCTTTATCACGACGGCATTTCTCTCGACCGGAGGCTTTCTCATGATGCCCTATTCCAGCGATTTTCTCGTGCATA
>DASYZH010000241.1:0-11249 GCA_035946435.1 Puia sp.
GTAGTCCATGATATCGTCGAAATATTGTTTGAGGAAGTCCGTCACTACCAGGCCGAGGTCGGTGGGGAATAATTTGGACTTTTCCGCCCCGGTGTTCTCCTGCTCGGTAACCTTTTCGATATGATCGTTCTTAAGCAGCAGGATGCGGAAATCGCGTTTTACGCCTTCTTTATCGCGTTTTTCCACATAGCCCCGTTTGAGGATGGTGGAGATCGTGGGGGCGTAGGTCGAAGGCCGGCCGATGCCGAGCTCTTCGAGTTTTTTCACCAGCGAAGCTTCCGTGTAGCGGGGTTGGGCGCGCGAGAAACGTTCGATGGCCCGCATCTCTTTGAGCGGGAGCTTCTGATTTATCGTGATCGGGGGGAGGACGCCTTCCTGGTCTTCTTCGTCGGTGATATCGTCTTCGTCGCGGTCCTCATTGTATACTTTGAGAAAGCCATCGAATTTGAGTACTTCACCGCTGGCGGTCAGCTCTTCTTTATTGGTAGAGACCTGGATCTTAGCGATGGTCTTTTCCAGTTCGGCGTCCGACATCTGGCTCGCCATGGTACGTTTCCAGATCAGCTCATAGAGGCGGCGGCTGTCCGAATCGTCGACGGTCATCGCATCCATATACGTGGGGCGGATGGCTTCGTGTGCTTCCTGTGCCGATTCGTTCTTATTCTTGAATTTCCGGGCCTGATGGTATTTATCGCCGTATTGGCTTTTGATCTGGTCGGCGGCAGCCTGCATGGCAAGTTCGCTCAGGTTGACGCTGTCGGTACGCATATAGGTGATCTTACCACTTTCGTAGAGTTTTTGGGCAATGATCATGGTGCGGCTCACCGAATAGCCCAGTTTGCGGCTGGCTTCCTGCTGGAGGGTGGAGGTGGTAAAGGGCGCCGCGGGTGTTTTCCTGCCGGGTTTTACCTGGATATCGGTGACGGTATAATCGGCGCCGATACAGGATCCGAGAAATTTCTCGGCGTTCTCGGCGGAAGACTGCTTTTTGCCTTCAGCAGCGAAGGTGACCATCTTGCCGGTGACATCTTTGGCCGTAAATAACGCCTCCAGCTTAAAAGAGCTCACGGGGACAAAGGCGTTGATCTCCCGTTCGCGTTCGGCGATGATGCGGACGGCGACGCTCTGTACACGGCCGGCGCTGAGGTTGTTCTTCATGCTCATCTTACGCCAGAGGACGGGGCTAAGCTCGAAACCCACGATCCGGTCGAGTATCCGGCGAGCCTGCTGGGCGTTGACGAGATTCATGTCTACGGTCCGGGGCTTTTTCACGGCGTTTTGGATCGCGGGTTTGGTAATCTCGTGGAAGACGATGCGTTTGGTGGTGACCGGATCGAGGCCCAGCACCTCGCACAGGTGCCAGGAGATGGCTTCCCCTTCCCGGTCCTCATCAGTCGCGAGCCAGACTTCGCCCGACTTCTTGGCGACCGATTTTAATTCTTTGACAACCTTTTCTTTATCTTCAGGAACGATGTAGCGTGGCCGGTAGTTGTTCTTGATATCGATCCCCATGTCGTCCTTCTCGAGGTCCCGGATATGCCCGTAACAGCTTTTCACCTCGAAATCTTCCCCCAGGATCTTTTCTATCGTTTTGGCTTTCGCCGGTGACTCCACAATTAATAAGTTCTTAGCCATTTTATAGTATAAAAGGGTTTAAATCCAGCCAGTTTAACGTGTTCCGGCCTGCCCGTGCGCGTGCAAGTTTACAGTATAACGTTCAAATTAAAAAATCAGTGGGCGGGTCGCGGCGGCCTGGCGTCCAGCCCCAACGGCGTTTTTTGTTTGATTACCAGCTACTTGCAAATTTTACCGGACAGGAAGTTATAGATTTATGAACAGTCGAAGCCCCTTGTTGTTCTAAAAAGGGTTAATTTGTTGGACGGACCAGCGGTCCGCAGCTAAAAAACCCAGACCTGTGGCGGTGCCTTCAAACGCTTACTCCATATTCCCGCTCGGCGATTCGGCCGTAACCCTCGATCTTGGGCCCGTGATCGATGAACACCATAATATACGGGTGCAGGCAATCCACGACTGGTTACAGCGGCACCGGTTCGAAGGTATCCTCGATGTCATTGTCGCCTATAGTTCGGTATCCGTGTTCTATGATCCGGCGGTGGTCCGGGCCAGTGGGGTGACGGGAAACCAGGGGACGGGGGCATGGGTAAAAGGTCTGCTGGTACGGGGCTGGGAGGAGACGGAGACGGCTCACGCCGGATGGGCCCAAGAGCCAGTGGCCAGGCCGGGGAAAGGGCACTGTTTTCGTATCCCCGTGTGTTACGAAGGGGGTTATGCACCGGATCTGGAGGGGGTAGCGCAGCAGCAGGGGATGTCGGTGCGAGAGGTCATCGAGCTGCACTCGGCCGGCGTCTACAGGGTCTACATGATCGGGTTTCTACCGGGATTCCCTTATCTGGGAACCGTTGACCAACGGCTGGAGGTTCCGCGCAAACCGCGGCCCGTCCCGGTGGCGGCCGGTGGAGTGGGGGTCGCGGGGAAGCAAACGGGTATTTATCCGCTGAACAGTCCGGGGGGCTGGTCGATCATCGGCCGCACACCGGTGCGGCTGTTCGATCCGGCCGACAATCCACCGGTGCGGTTGCAGACGGGCGACGTGGTGGAATTCTATCCGATCCCGGCCGATGAATTCCGGCGTTTATCCGGGCGTCCTGAATAGTAAGCCTTTTAAATAAATCAGTGATCGGTTTATTTTTTTAAATTAGTAGCTTAGTGATCCTACCTTTTGAACCCAGTTGTAAGCCCTGAGAAGCTCCAAACTTCAACCACATAACATTATGGCTTTCTCCATTATTAAGCCTGGCTTGCTCGACACCATCCAGGATCTGGGCAGGAACGGTTTCGGTAATTGGGGTGTTAACCCCGGCGGAGCGATGGACATCTATGCGGCTCAGGTCGCCAATCTCCTGGTGGGGAACGACCAGCACGAGGCGGTGATCGAGATCCATTTCCCCGGGCCACAAATCCTTTTTGAACAGAATACGCTGATCGCGATCACCGGCGCCGATTTTTCTCCCACGGTCAATGATGAGGTGATCCCGCGCTGGCAACCGGTGGTAGTACGGAAGAATACGGTATTACATTTCCCGTCGCTTGTACAGGGGGGACGCTGTTACTTAAGCGTGCATGGCGGGTATTGCCTGAAGAAATGGCTGAACAGTTATAGTACTTCTTTGAAAGCCGGGGTGGGCCTGCAGCTGAAAAAAGGCGATGAGCTGCCGTTCAACGAGAGCACCATTTATTTTGCGGGTTTGCTGAAAGAACAAAACAATTTTGAGATCCTTCCCTGGCGGGTCAATACGGAAAAGATCTATCAGTATCCGCACGAGATCGGGGTGATCCCGGGGCATGAATGGGTTATGTTATCCAGCGGCGCGCGGGAATCGTTCACCGAAGACAACTATATTATTCATCCTTCGAGTGACCGCATGGGTTATCAGCTCAGCGGAGCACCGTTGTTGCTGGATGCGCCCGTGGAGCTGGTCTCTTCGGCCGTGAGCTTCGGTACCGTGCAGCTTTTGCCCGGCGGGCAGCTGATCGTACTGATGGCCGATCATCAAACCACGGGAGGTTATCCGCGGATTGCGCATGTAGTTTCAGCACATTTACCTAAATTAGCGCAATTGCGTCCCAGCGATACCATACAATTCAAGCTGATGGACCTCGAGTCCGCGGAGCAGCTGCTGGTCTCCCGCCAGAAAGAGCTCCATATCCTGCAGCGATCCTGCATGGATCATCTAAATGAGATGGTATGTTGAATGGGGAGGCCGCGGCTCGCGGCCCGAAGCAGGCCGCCGGAGGGCGGCCGTCGATCGATCTGAATTGTGATATGGGTGAGGGGATGGCGACGGATGCGGCTATTTTTCCTTTTATTTCTTCTGCGAACATTGCCTGTGGGGGCCATGCCGGCGATGCCGATACGATGCGGCGCACCGTAGAGCTGGCGCTGCAGCATGGGGTGGCCATCGGGGCGCATCCTTCTTATCCTGACCGGGCAGGTTTCGGCCGGGTGGATATCCTGGGGGTTTCGTTACGGCCGGAAGATCTCACAGGCTTGCTGTTCGAGCAGCTGCACCGGCTGCAGTCTATCTGCCGCGAGTTCGGCGTGCGGCTGCGGCATGTGAAGCCACATGGTGCGTTGTACAACCGGGCGGCCGTGGATGTGGCGGTGAGTTCGCTGGTCGTTCGGGCCATCGCGGATCTCGATGATACGCTGCTCGTGTATGGGCTTAGCGGCAGTGTGCTTTCTTCCGTCGCGGAGACCATGGGTGTTCGATTTGTTTCCGAGGTCTTTGCGGATCGGACGTATCGGCCCGATGGAATGCTGACGCCGCGGTCGCAGCCTCATGCGCTGATAGCCGATGGGCCGCTTGCGGTTGCGCAGGTGTTGCGGATGGTGCGGGAGGGAGTGGTGCTGGCTGTCGATACGCCGGTGCCGATCCGTGCGGAGACGGTGTGTCTGCATGGAGATGGGGCGCACGCGGTGGAGTTCGCTGAGCTGATACATGGAGCACTAACGGCGGAGGGGGTGCGCATTGCGGCGCCGCTGATGTAAATTCAAGATATAATGATTTGTCACTTTTCCGCTTACTCCCGCCGCGCTTCGGCGTTGATGTAATTTTCGGCGAGGGCGGTGAGCAGGTCGTCGTTCTCTTTTTCTTCGTAGAGCGAGAGTTCGAGCAGCTCTTCGATCTCGTCGAGATCGAGGGTGCGGGCGTGGGTGGCGAGGCTGCCGTAGGACGTGATCTCGTAGTGTTCGAGCTTCTGGGCGGCGACGATGAGGCCGGCGTCGCGGGTGGCTGTTCCGGGGTTGGTGGAGGCGATCACCTGCTCGGCCTCGCGGGTGATGCCAAAGATGGTTTCGGGCGCGAGGGCTTCGGCGGGGTGGCCGAGCTGGCTGAAGATCGCTTCGAGCCGCCGGAGCTGTTCTTTCGTGTCGTCGAGGTGGCTGGCGAGGACGTTGCGCAATTTGAGTGAGGTGGCGGCTTTTTTTAACAGGCACAGCACGAGGGCCTGCTGTTTTTCGGCGCCGTATAGTTCTTTTAGCTCTTCGAGGAAAAGGGCTTCCAGCTGCGAGTCTGGATGACTTTGATTTTGTTGTCCTATTTCTTTTTTCATATAGCTTTTTTTTAACAGGATCAGGAACAATGCTCTTATTGATCTTAGATAATAGAATTGTGCCAGGAAAAGGGGGCCTGGTGGCTGTGGCCTGTGTTTTGGAGGTATAGAAGAAAAAGTTCATATGGAACACCTGATGACCGAATCCCTAAAGATCCAAATGGGAGCGGAAACGCGAGAATACCTGTTGGAGGAAAAAGATTACGGCGATCAGATCGTCTACGACATATACCGGAAAGATCATTATCTCCTGACGCTGGGAAGAGACGGGAGCATCCTGTTCATCAACTTCGAAGCCGACCCGGAGGATAAAGAATTATTTAAATTATCACATCTCAACCGGTTCGTAGAAAAGATACAAGCCGTTTCGTGAGAAACGGCTTGGCGTGATTGTGGAGATTCCCACCCATTTGGGGGCTGCTGCCGGGGGCTGGGAAGGGGAAATTATTCCCCGAAAGATCACAGCAGCTCGTGCTTTTTTACGCGGTGCAGCCTGCAAAAGGGGTGCTGTGTGGCCAGCCTGTTTAGCCGGCTGACGGTGGCTTCGTCCGGGGGTTCCGGCATCGGAAGTAATTTGACCACGCCTGGCTTGCTTTTGCGGGAAGTTGGATACGCGGTCATCGTACTCTCTGTGCTTGGCTCGGAATGCATAGAAGGCCACGTGCTACCTATCTCTGTTTTCATGTGCATATATTGTGGATTGTAATGCAGCAAAACGAATACCACCGGAAGCGAAAACTGGCGTGTAACCGATACACATTCAATGCTTTTATAACATTCTCCTAACTAAAAAATCACGGAAATTAGCCGAGCGCGCCCCGGGATGGCCCATATGGCCGTTCACAACTTATTATCCTTATCTTGGGGCTTGATAATAAACTCATTAAAACATCCGATCGTCCATCTGCTTGCGGAGACAGAGCATAATACTATTCCTGGTGGCCCTGAGCTGTACCTGGGGCTGTTTTACGGCCGTCGGCCAGGTGCGCGACAGTACGGTGCACGCCGTGGATACCGGCCGGCTGCCGGCCAATATCGACTATAAACCGCAGGACACGGTGATTCCCCGGCAGATCGGCGACAGTACCCGTCACCGGTTCGACCGCTGGAAGGACAACAATATTTTTCAGTTCTTTCGAAATGCCATCACCAAGGGGCGGCCGGATTCGGTGTCGAACATCAACATGATGGCGCCGATCAACACTAAGTCGGAGACCCCGTTCAAGGCCTATGAAGGGAAGATCATCCGGCATATCTATATCCGCGGGTATGGATTCGAGCAGACCTTTACCGATACGTCCAAACGGCTGCAGTATTTTGGAACCCGGCTGCTGAACCATCTTCACCGGAAGACCAGGGACTGGGTGATCCGGGATGCGTTGTTCGTCAAGGAGAACACCCCGGTGGATGCCTATAGGCTGGCGGATAACGAGCGGTTGATCCGTAGCCTGAATTTTATCCAGGATGCCCGTATCCTGGTGGCTCCCGTGCCCGAGAGTCCCGATACGGTGGACCTGGTCGTGGTGGTGAAAGACCTGTTCAGTATAGCCGGGGCCGTGGGAGCCCTGGGGTATCCGCCTTTTAGCTTCCGGGGGAATGTGAGTGAGGCGAACTTTTTGGGCATGGGCCAGCGGATCCAGGGAGGGATGAACCTGGAGCAGGCGCGGTCACCCAATTTCGGCCCGCAGCTCCTCTACAGCAAATCCGATATCGCGCACAGCTTTGTGAATATCACGGCGAGCTATACCCAGATCAACTCTAATATCTACAATGGTACGCCGGATGAGACGGCCTGGTTCGTGCGGCTGGACCGCCCGCTGTATGCACCCTATGCCCATCTCGCTGGTGGTTTCACGCTGGGGAAATTCCAGAATTTCAATGTTTATCACCAGCCCGACAGCCTGTTCTACAAATATGACTACCATACCCAGGACGGCTGGATCGGCTGGAATATCGGCTCGAAGAGCTTTTTGCGTAATACGGCCGTGCGGGACCGGCGGTTCCTGGCCTTCCGCTATTTCCGCGACGATTTCGACAGCGTGCCGGCGCAGCTTGCAAACAACCCCTTCAATTTCCGCTTCAACTCGAGGGAGGCGGCGCTGACGTCGTTCACTTTTTTCCGCGAGGACTTCTATAAGACCAATTATATCTATGGCTTCGGTACTACCGAGGATATTCCCAAGGGGTACAATGTCGCCCTCACCAGCGGCTGGTACCGGCAGCTTTATCTCAACCGATGGTATAGCGGCATCGACGCCAACGAATACGTAGTGGGGAACCGGGGGGCCTTTGTGCAATTCTTTTTGCGATCGGGGGTTTTTATGTACAGGGGTTCGCCGCAGGACGCGAGCTTCCTGGTAGGAGCGAGCTATTACAGCCCGCTGTTCCTTGCGGGTAACACCAAGATCAGGCAGTACATCAATTTCAGCTTTACCCGGTTGTGGAACCGCGTGGGTCTCGACCCGCTGACCATCAACAATGTCTTTGGGCTGCGGTATTTCACCAACGACTCGACCTCCGGGGTGCAGCGGGTGACCCTCCATTCCGAGACCACCTTCTTTCTAAATTACAAGCTGCTGGGTTTCAAATTTGCGCCTTTTGTATTTGGGGACGTCTCGTTCCTGACGCCGGAGAGCGGCTCGATCTATAAATCCGATCTCTACAACGGCATCGGCGCGGGTATGCGTACCCGTAACGAAAACCTCGTCTTCAATACCATCGAGCTCCGGGCGGTGTATTTCCCACGGAATACGCTTTATAACCGGAGCTTTAAGATCATGATCAATACCGGCATCCAGTTCCGGTACAACAACACGTATGTGCGGCAGCCGGATGTGGTGTACCTCAATACAGATGGTCTCAACAGTATTTACTAAGATGGGCGTCCGGCTAAAGCCGCGACGTGATATGGGCGCTCAATTCGCGGGCCCAGTACGCACAGGTCGTCCTGGCGGGGTGCAGTCCGTCTGCGACAAAGGCCGCGGAGTCTGCGCCGGTGGTGCGGCTAAGGGTGGTGATGTCGATGAAGGTAGTCGTTTCCTTTGCGCAGATGGCGTGCGCGACGGCATTGTAGTCATCGATGGCGCGGGCGATCTGTGAACGATCCCGGCCGGCGGCGAAAGGCGAGACGCCCCAGTCCGGTATCGAGAGGACAAAAACCTGGTGCGGCGAGCCGGCGAGATCGAGCGCCAGCCGGAGCAGTTCAGTGAATTCGCGGGCATAGTCCCTGGTATCGCGGCCGCGGTATTGGTTGTTGACGCCGATGAGCAACGACACGAAGGAGTAGGAGGGAAGCAGGGAGGTCCCGCCGATCGCGGTGAGCAGCTCGTCCGTTGTCCAGCCGGTGCGGGCGATAAGCTCAGGAGCATAGAACGGATAGCCGCCGCGGCGCAGGAGCTGAATGGTCTGATAGGGGTAGCTTGAAGCCAGCGGCAGGCCTTCGCCGATGGTGTAGGAGTCACCCAGAAATAGTGTAGAATGCATGGGGAAAGATAAGAAAAAAGGCGTCCTGATCGGACGCCTTTTGGTTAGTTTGCGGGACCGCCGCCACCGCCTTGTATGCCCTGGTCCATTTCCGCTTTGGTGTCCTTGCGTTTGAAGAGCGCCATATCGAACTTACCGAAGCGCCAGTTGAACTGAAGACGGAAGAACTGCGGGTCTCGCCGCCGGTCGTATTCCTGGGTATAGGTTGCCGAATAAGTATACACGTCGCTGACACGGGTGCGGAAGACATCCTGTACGCTAAGGGTTAGCGCGGCCGTATGGTTCTTCAGGAACTCATATCGAATGGCTGCGTCGACGCCGCCGGTGGGCCGGTTGTAGCCATTGGCGTTGCCGCTCACGGTTCCGCCCCAGCCGTGGCCGGAGTTGCCGCCGTTGGCCGCGCTGCCGCCGGGGGGCAATACGGTCTTGGAGGTAAAGTCACCCGAAAGCTGGAAGGAGATGGCCTTGGTGACCTTGAAGGTATTGAAGGCTTTGGCGTAGTAGCTCCATTGTTGTCCGATGGGCGCTACCGCGAATTCGCCGGTATCGATGGTGTTGATCTTCGAGGTAAAGATATTCAGGTTACCGGTGATATCCCACCAATGAGTGATCGAGTTCCGTGCGATGAACTCCAGGCCGCCGACGAAGCTGGAATTCGCATTGACATACGTGTTGATGATCACGGGGCGGTTGTTGACGGGATTGACTCCCGCGGAGGCCAGCCGGGTGATGAGGTCGGTGGTATTCTTATAATAGGCAGATGCCAGGAAATTGGCATTGCCGGCATAGATCAGCGAGTAGGTGAGCTCGAAGCTGTTCGTGAACTGCGGTTTCAGATTGGGGTTACCCCGGCTGAGATTGAGCGAGTCGGAGTAGTCGGTGAAGGGGAACAGCTGCTGGAAGCTCGGCCGGTCGATCCGACGGGTATAACTCAGCTGCAGGTCCTGGTTGTCGGTGAGCTTCTGCGTGAGGAAGATGCTCGGGAAAAAGCTCAGCGGATACTGATTGCTGAAATAGCCGGTGGTGGGATATTGGATGCTGGTGGTGTCGGCGCCTGCAATGTTCAAACTGTCGCCCGTGAAATGCTGGGTGCCTTTGTAATCCGAGCTTTCCACCCGCAGGCCCAGCTGATAGGTAAAATTCTTGATCGCGTTGCTATAGGTGGCATATCCGGCGAATACACGGTCGCGATAGGTATATTCCGAGCTAAGCAGTCCTTCCACTTCAAATTGGTTCTGCGCGTTAAGCGTATCGATATCGTTAAGGCTGTAGATATTCCGGATAGCGGCGCGGAGACCCGTTTCGAACTTGCCTTTTTCACCGAAGGGCAGGGTATAGTCGGTTTGCGCGGTAAAGTATTTGTTGGTGCCGTTGCCGATCTGCTGCTGGTCGAAGGTCGAGGTCAGCGGGCCTTCTTTCGCGTCGTGGATCTCCGAGGCATTGAGGCTACTATTGTTATTGGTGCCCTGGCTGTAGTTTACATCCGCTGTCCACTCTTCACCCGACCGGGGAAACGTATGCTTGAAGCTCAGCATGGCGCCGTGGTTGTTGAACTGGGAATTGGTGGTAGACACCCGCCGGGTGTAGGAATCCAGCGAACCATTGGTTGTAACCGTATCGACAAAAATATCGCTGTTGGTATACGGTGTGAAGGTGCCGTGTACGATGTTGCCGGTGAGGGTGAGCGTATTGCGGTTGTCAATGAGATAGTCGAACCCGCCGCGGCCGAAGGCGAAATAGCCCTTGTTCACATTGTAATCCGACTCCGAAAGGCTGTCGTTGGGATAACCGGGCTGGAAGGTATACCGGTTGATCTGTCCGGTGGAGATGGATTTACGCGCGTTGAAATTGCCGGCCAGGAAGAAATTTATTTTCCCCTGCTTGATATTGATATCGCCGCCGAAGTTGCCGTGGCCGCGCTGGTCGAGGCCCGCGCGGATATTTCCGTTGTAACCGGCCTTGCGGTTCTTCTTGAGGACGATGTTGAGGATACCGCTCGTGCCGCCGGAGGCGTCGTATTTGGCGCCGGGGTTGGTGATGATCTCGACGCTTTGGATAGCGTCCGCGGGTATCTGATCGAGGGTGAGGGTGGTGGGCCGGCCGTCGACGAAGATGGTCGGCGTGGAATTGCGCAGGGTGACGTTGCCGTCGATGTCGACCTGTACGGAAGGCACGTTCTTCATCACGTCGGTGGCAGAACCACCCTGGGCGGAGATATCTTTTTCCACGTTATAGATCTTGCGGTCGACGCCCATCTGGATCAGCGGTTTGGAGGCGGTGACGGTGACCTGCTCCAGGCTTTGCACATCTTCGGAGAGCTTGATGTTGCCCAGGTCTTTATCGACTGCGTTGAGGGCCGCGAGGGCCCGGGACATGCCCTGCTGGTTGCCGCCGTTGTCATCGCCGCCCGGAGCACCGCTGGGGGTGCCACCTGTACCAGCCGCACCGGCTGCACCGCGAAGTCCTTTGAGATCGAAGGCAACTTTTTGTTCATAGGTGGTGTAGCCTATGGCGGTGATCCTGATCCGGAAATTGCCGAAGATGGGTAAGTTTTCCAGGCTGAAATCGCCTTTGCGACCGGTGATCATGCCGCTGATGACCGTATCTTTTTGTTTGTGGGTTGCCGGGTCGTA
>DASYZH010000242.1:0-18757 GCA_035946435.1 Puia sp.
GCATCAAACCATCGAGGTGTACCGGCGAAATCTCCAAAAGACCTATGTAGAGTCGCTGATCAGCGTCCTCAACCCTGCGACGCCGGCAGCGAGCGCACCGGGTATCACGATCTTTTTTGGGCCTAATACAAAGAACACCGACCTGCCCTCCATCGCAAGGGCGGAACTGGCCAGCCTGAGAAGCCAGATCCAGGCCGCGATCCCATCCGAGACGGACAAGCTGAGCAAGTACCATCTCGTCGATCTGGCTCAAAGGATCAAAAAGGTCTTAGAACCCTGGTTGGCAGGGCAATAAACACCCACCTCCCCACAGCCAATGCCCACTAAATACTAGCATGTTAATTGCAGCACATTAAATAAAACCTATGGCGCAATCAACCTTATCGACAGACAAGCAGGCCAATCTCGGTGATGGCGAAAGAGTGCTTTCGGCCGTCGCCGGCTCCCTTTTGCTATATTTTGTAACGAAGAAACACAAGACCGAATCCCTCTTGTTGCTGGGCGGAGGCTACCTCCTCTACCGGGCCATCTCGGGTTACTGTCCCGTCTCCGCGGCTTTACGATCTGACCATCATAAGGCAAAGCCGTACAATATCAATATCCGCACACATCTTATCGTGAACAGGCCTCGTGCGGACGTATATGCCTTTTGGCGCCGGCTGGAGAACTGGCCTTTATTTATGCGTCACCTTGAAAACGTCGACGAGCTCGATACCGCCACTTCGGCGTGGCGGCTCAAGGTTCCCGGCATGGGCGATGTCCGGTGGGAGGCCCGGATCGTCAAAGACGAAAAGAATAGCGAGCTCTCCTGGCATTCGGTCCCCGGCGCGGTGATCGAGACAACGGCAAAGATCAATTTCTCCGACACGGCGGCGGGTGCCACCCGCGTCGATGTAATGCTTTCGTACCGGGTTCCCAATGACGCGATCGGTGAACGGCTTTCCCGCATGCTGACACCGGCATTCCGCGAGAAAGTGTATGAGGATATTCATAACTTTAAACACTATTTCGAAGACAAGGATATTAGTATAACCGGCGTGATGCATAATGCTGAAGAAAAGTAAACAACGGCGCTATCTCGAGAAGAAAGATAAGGAGTGGCAGCAGGAGCTGGATGCCTTCGGGGACTCCCGCGACCCGGAGGCCATTCACCGGTTACGCGTCGCTGTTAAAAAGATCCGGGCCGTCGCTCGTTTTTCCCAGGCCTGCTCCGGCAAGGACACGAAAAAGGATTTCAATCTGCTCAAAAAAATGTACCGGAAGGCGGGCGCTATCCGCGATGCCGGCAACCACCTTGATTTGCTGGAGAAGGTGCATTCCGCTCCCGAGTTCTTCAAACAGGAGCAGCAACAGCTGCGGGCGGAGGCCGCGGAGGATTTTGTGAATAGTATCAAGACCTATCGTAAAAAAGGGAAAAAAGCCGCGCGCCGGTTGTTGGCCGATGTTCGGCCGGTGCGGCCGGACTGCATTAGGGATTGGTGTGCCGGCGAATTGATAAAGATCTCCATTTTGTTGAATGCCTCCGGTGATGAACTGCACCAGGCGCGCAAAGAGATCAAGACCCTCCTGTATGTCTTCAGGCTTTTACCTTCCCGGATCGCGCGCGAATTGCGTCTCGACGGCGCTTATCTCGATCAGCTGCAGAATGCTATCGGCGAGTGGCACGATGCGTTTGTAGTTGCCGCGACCTTGTCCGGCAAAGAGCTCTGCGGAGCGCAGGCGATGCTCCTCACCTGCCGCGAAAAAGAGACGGCGGTCCGCATGCTGGCGGCCGAATTCTATCACCGCGCACATTCGGACGAATAACCAATGTTCAGCCCGATCTCACCGCCTTGACATCGCGCCCGAACTGCGGCTCGCTGATTCCTCCGGGTTCGTGCACCGCCGCCGGAGTTCCGTGGCCCCGCCGCCAGAGTTCCGTGGCCCCGCCGCCCGCACGCCTATTCGCGCGCCCCGCGACCCGCACGCCTATTCGCGCGACCCGCCACCCGCGCCCCCTATTTCGCGGCCTCGAGTCTTTTCAGCGCCTTCGCCATGTCGATGCCTTTGCCGAGCACAGGCTTGAAGAGATCGCCCTCGACGCGGACGCGTTCCCGCATGGTCTTTATGGTAAACTCCTGCATAGACAGCCCTTTCTTCACCTCTTCCCAATGCAAGGGCGCGGAGACGGTTGCTCCCGGTTTGGGCCGTACACTATAGGGCGCTGCGATGGTCGCCTGCGGCCGGTTTTGCAGGAAGTCGAGATACATCTTCCCCTTGCGCCGGCTCACCGTCCGCTCGAGCGTAGTATAAGCGGGGACTTCGTTATGGACCATCTCGACGACCAGCCGGGCAAATTCTTTGGAGTGATCATAGCTATATTTGGCGCCGAGCGGAAAATACACGTGTATGCCCGTCGAGCCCGATGTCTTGCAATACGATTCTACTCCCGCCGCATCCAGCACTTTCTTCGCGATCAGTGCCGCCTCGATCACCTGGTCGAACGTGGTTTTCTTGTCAGGGTCGAGATCGATGATACACCAGTCGGGGTTATCGGGCGCACTTACGCGGCTGCTCCAGGGATTCAGCTCGATACAACCCAGCGAGATCATATACAGCAGGCTCGTCTCGTCGGTGCACACGAGGAATTCTTTTTCTTCCGGGTCTTCGGCGGTATGATAGGGGAAGGTCGTGATCCATTCGGGTACCTTGCCGCTGACATTCTTTTGGTAGAAGCCGGGGCCCGTAATACCATTGGGATGCCGGTTCAGCGATTGCGGACGGTTCTTGAGATAGGGGAGGATATAGGGTGCGATGTCGTAGTAGTAGTTGAGGAGATCGCGTTTGGTATATTTTTCTTTTGGCCAGAAAACCTTCCCGAGATGAGAGAAGCTCAGCTCGTGCCTGCCGACCTTTACCGTTTGTTCTTCTTCTCCGGCAGGGAGAAGTGCTGCGCGCTGTTTTTGCGCTACGGGGGCGGAGGCCGCATTGCGCGCAACCTTGCGGGGCGCCGTACTGCGGGAAATTTTCGACGGCGCGGCTTTCGAGCTCGCGGTCTTCGTGTCAGTCGCAGCGCGGTTGCTCTCCCAGTGCGCGGACTGGGGACTCTTCGCGATCTGCTCGAGCGTCTTGCCCGACACCACGGACTTGTCCCGGTCGATCACCGGCTTGTCCGTGGCATAGCGATCCCGGTGCTTGATGAGCAGCCAGGAATTGTCCCCACGGCCCTTGGTTTGCACCAACGCGAATTCGCCTTTGAGCTTTTTCCCATTGAGCCTGATCTTCAATGAACCGGCCTCGAGCTCTTTGAGTAAAACCTTATTCTGGGTTGCCTTGGTACCGGCAATGGTTTTCAATTCCTTGCCCTTCGGCCCTTTGACCTCCTCCAGCGGTTCATAGGTGCCCGTGTCCCAGACCATCACGGTCCCCGCCCCATAATTGCCCTCGGGGATGATGCCCTCGAAATCCTTATAGTCGAACGGATGGTCCTCGACCTCCATGGCCAGCCGCTTGTCGGCAGGATCCAGCGATGGCCCCTTGGGGATCGCCCAGCTCTTGAGCACACCCTCCATTTCCAGCCGGAAATCGTAATGCAGACGCGACGCCGCATGCTTTTGTACGACGAAGATCAGCGATTTACCTGCCGGCTTACCCCCTTTGGGCTCCGGCGTCCTGGTAAACGAGCGTTTTTCCTTGTATTCTTTAAGTGCCATAGGTTAATAATTGTACCCCGGGACGGCCCAGCCGTCCGACCGAAGGTCAATCTTTAGCTTTATCAGCGGCAAAGCCGGTGCCAACTCAAGGTATTATCTTTGTAAGACTACTAAAAACGATGAAAATGGCAAAAAAGAAAATCACCGGCTCAAATAAGACCACCCCCAATAAAGTCGCTCGGGAAGAGGCCGAAAAAGACATCGCAGGCGACCCCGAGCTCAGCGACAGCGATCCTACCGACGATCTCGATGAGAGCGAGCTGGCGCAGCGGGATAATTCGGACGAAGAGGCCTTCGACGAATTGGAAAAGAAACGACCGGCGCCGCATCATCCCGCTGACCACCCGGCTGGCCCGCACCATCCGGGCCAACAGCACTCCGGCAAATAGCGCGTCCCCCGGGACAATCATTGGACCTTTGCGGCAGATTCCCTATTTTCCTTGGACGCGAATTGGCCGCACATTATATTTGCGCGCTACAGTTTTAACTAGCATCAATACATGCCGTTTCTGGAAAAAAATCTGATCGTTAAACGATCCACCCTAAAAGGCGCAGGCAAAGGCCTCTTCACGACGAAGGACATCCCCAAGGGTAAAAAAATCGTGGAATACAAAGGAAAGATCACCAGATGGAAGGACGTCAATGACCGCAAAGGCCTCAACGGGTACATCTACTATGTCACCCGCAACCATGTGATCGATGCCTGGGAGACCAAAGATGCGCTGGCCCGCTATGCGAACGATGCCAGGGGACTGGTCCGAACGGAAGGGCTTAGCAATAACTGTACTTATAGGATCGAAGGTCTTCGCGTCTTTATCTTCGCTATGAAAAACATCCCCGCCGGCAGCGAGCTTTTCGTAGGTTATGGAAAGGAATATTGGGATATCATCAAGGAGAACTGGGGCGTAAAATAGCCGGCCATCGCGCCAACCGCGGCATCATGGACCCGGCGGCATCTCGCGCCACCCGCAGCCCCACGTCATCACCCCGGCTATCGCGCCATCCGGCGCGCCCTATTTCCCCAGCAGGGCCTTGGCCCTGGCGACCACATTGGGCACGGTAAACCCGAACTCTTTGGCCAGATCAGCCGCCGGCGCCGATTCCCCGAACCGCATCATGCCAAGCATATCCCCTTCGTCGGTGACATATTTGTGCCAGCCCATGGGCGATGCGGCCTCTACAGCCAACCGCTTTTTTATGCCTTTGGGGAAGATGCGCTGCTTGTAATTGTCATCCTGTTTTTCGAAGATCTCCCACGAGGGCATGCTGACGACCCTTGCGGCAATCCCGTTTTCTTTTAATTTTTGTTGCGCTCTCAGGATCAGCTCCACCTCCGATCCCGTGGCGATCAGGATCAGCTCGGGGGCCCGATCCGGCTCGTTCAGGATATAGGCGCCTTTGCTAATATCGCCGATGGTCTTATAGCTACTTGTTTCGAGGATCGGGATATTCTGGCGCGTGAGGACCAGCACTACAGGGCCGCCCTTGTGCTCTATTGCGATCTTGCAGGCTTGCGCCGTCTCATTGGCATCGGCGGGGCGGATGACGGTGATATTGGGGATCGCGCGCAAATTGGCGAGTTGTTCCACCGGCTGGTGGGTGGTCCCGTCCTCACCGAGGAAGATGCTGTCATGGGTATAGATCAGTATGGGTTTTATCTTCATGATGGCCGCAAGCCTTATCGGCGGCCGCATATAATCCGAAAAGATCAGGAACGTGGCGCCGTATGGTATAAACCCTTTGGTAAGGGCCATGCCATTGAGGATCGCGCCCATCGAATGTTCGCGGATGCCAAAATGGAAGTTACGGCCGCCATAATCATCAGGCTCGAAGGACCCATAGTCCTTTAAATTTGTTTCCGTGCTGGGCGAGAGGTCGGCCGCGCCGCCAAGCAGCCCCGGACATGATTTCGCAACAGCATTCAATGTTTTTCCAAGTGCTACGCGGGTAGACATTTTGCCTTCTTTCCCGTCACTGGCACGAAAACCAGGTAGCTTCTTCTCCCAACCTTGCGGCAGCTTATCCTGCAAAGCCATCTCGTATTCGACGGCGAGATCGGGGTATTCCTGTTTATAACGTGCAAACAAGTCATTCCATTCCTTTTCCAGGCCAATGCCTTTTTCGCCGGCGGCGCGATAGAATTCGAGCACCTTGCCGGGAACGACGAAGCTTTGTTCGGGGTCGAAGCCAAAGAATTCTTTGACGAGCTTGACCTCATCCGCTCCCAGCGGGCTGCCGTGTGCGCCGGCCGTGTCGTGTTTGTTGGGGCTGCCATAGGCGATATGCGTGCGGATCTTGATCAGCGACGGGCGGTGCGTCTCTTCCTTCGCAGCCTGAACGGCGCGGCTGATGGCCTCTACATCGTTGCCGTCTTCCAGCACCTGAACATGCCAGCCGTAGGCTTCGAACCTTTCCGCAACATCCTCCTGGAAGGTGATATTGGTGTTGCCTTCGATGGTGATGTGGTTGTCATCGTACAGGTAGACGATATTCCCGAGCCCGAGATGACCTGCGATCGAAGCCGCTTCGGAGGAGATGCCTTCCATCATATCCCCGTCACTGCAGATGGCGTAGATGGTGTAGTCGAAGATGTCGTAACCGGGTTTGTTGAAACGTGCGGCGAGACTCTTTTGTGCGATGGCCATGCCGATGCCGTTGGCGAAACCCTGGCCCAGCGGCCCGGTGGTGACCTCGATGCCGGGTGTGAGGCCATATTCGGGATGGCCCGGTGTCTTGCTGTGCAGCTGCCGGAAATTTTTGATGTCCTCCAGCGTGAGATCATAACCCGTGAGATAGAGAAAACTATATTGTAGCATGCAGGCATGACCGCACGACAGGACAAACCGGTCCCTGCCGGGCCAGGCGGGGTTTTTGGGGTTGTAGCGCATGTGCTTTGTCCAAAGGACGTAGCCCATGGGTGCGGTGGCCATGGGTGTTCCGGGGTGACCGGAGTTGGCTTTTTGAACCGCATCGGCCGAGAGTACTCTCACGGTGTCGATACTCAAAGTCTGGATGTCTGTTGCAGTTGCGGTAGGCATAAGAATTGATTTTTTCATCAGATAAACCACAATTTCTATGCCTGTACCCGAAATCATCGTCGATATCATCAAAAGTAAGGGTCCGCTTTCTTTTCACGATTTTATGGAAATGGCGCTTTATTACCCCGAACAGGGGTATTATGCCGCTACCTGCGATAGACTCGGAGTGCATGGGGATTTTTATACCAGTCCCTATCTCACTCACCTATTTGGCGATATGCTTGCCGGGCAGCTGGAAGAGATGTGGCGGAATATGGGTTGCCGGCCGTTTACCATCGTGGAATATGGTGCGGGGACGGGGCTGCTTTGCCGGGATATCCTCGTCAGGTTGCGGGAAAGCAGGGAGATGTTTCGCGGGTTGCAATACGTGATCATCGAAAAAAGCGGTCCCATGCGGCGGCGCGAGCGCGAGCTGTTAGCCGTCGAAGGACTTTTGCACAAGCTGCGCTGGGAGATTTCGATCGATGCGGTGGCGCCGGTGGATGGCTGCATCCTGTCCAATGAGCTGGTGGATAATTTTGCCGTGCACCAGGTAGTGATGGAGGACGAGCTCATGGAGGTCTTTGTGGACTATAACAACGGTTTTATCGAGCTGCTGCGGCCGGCATCCCCCGAGCTGAAGGACTATTTGCGTGAATTGCAGATTACCCTGCCCCGTGGTTTCCGCGCCGAGATCAATCTCGAGGCGACACATTGGATCCGGGAAGTCTCCGCCGCCCTTGGCCATGGCTTTGTGATCACCATCGATTATGGAAATAGTTCGTCCGACCTCTACAATCGCAGCGAGGGAACGCTCACGTGCTATCATCACCACCAGGTCAATCACAGCCCCTACGAATCCGTCGGCGAGCAGGATATCACGAGCGATGTGAACTTTTCGGCACTCGACCACTGGGGCAGGCAGGGTGGGCTCGAACATTGTGGCTTCACCAGCCAGACGCGGTTTCTGCAGGGTCTCGGTCTCAACCGACGATTGCAGCAGCTCGAACTTGACGCCGCCATCACGTCCAACAGCATGCCCTCCGCACCTAACCCCGCCGACCTCTCGCGTCAAACCAATCTGCGTCAGCTCTACACCCTGCTGATCGGCATGGGTACCAGGTTCAAGGTCCTCATTCAACGCAAAGGCCTCGGCCGGCAATTCCTCTCCGGACTCCAGTTCGCGCAGGTGCTGGCATAATCTTGACATTATTTGATGAAATAAAAAAGGGGCCTGAAGGCCCCTTTTCGAATGTCTTTTGGTACTAGACAAGATCCGTGTCGTATAGTGCTTTGGCGTTCATGGCTTGCATTATTTTGATTAAAATTACAACTTAAATTATAGCTTTTCAAATTTTGTTCCGGGGGCAAATCTACCATTTTTAATAGGCGTTCCTTGCCCATATTCTTGATCAAAGACCTTTGGTAATCCCGTTAATCCATGTCGCAAACTTACCTGGAGCGATATTCCTTTGTTAGGGTCTTCTAAAATTTCGCTAATATCCTCAATGCTTCTTACCGTAAGACAATGAGGATCAGAGTCCTTTCTTCTCCAAAATGGCTGCCGTGCGGGAAGATGAGATATTTCCCCATTAACTAACGTTATTCTTTCTCGCTCATTGTTGTATTTTCCAGCGCCCATGGTAATTCTTCTTGTTTTATGTAGTTCTATTTTAACGTCGTGAGCCGGGAAAAAGGAAACATTAACAATTTTAAAGGAGTAATAAACAGCTTCGCCCCGGTCGCCAATCCTGCATACGTAAGGAGCAATTCTAATTTTTGGTTTAAATAACCAAAGCACTAAAAAAAGAAAAATCAAGGATGCCACTATGGCGTATGTCAATCCGAAGGCGAAATGGCTCCATGTCCAAACAGGTTCTATTTCTAAAAATATCATATAATAAGGGGTTAAGGAATGAAGTTTACAAAATTAGTAAAGCAACAGCATAGACGCAGCGAAAAAAGTTTAAAACAGGCAAGCAGGGTCGGACAAATTAGTTGACAAACAAATATTTGGAGCACACATTCCCAAGGCCTGGTTTTTGCACCGCGGATGGGTAAAGCCCCATAGTGAGTTACCAACCCATCGAGAATTACGGCATTATCGGCGACCTGCACACGATCGCCCTGGCCGGTCTCAACGGTTCCATCGATTTCATGTGTTTTCCCAATTTCGACTCGCCCAGCATCTTCGCCCGGCTGCTCGACGACAAAAAAGGCGGATTCTATTGCATCGAACCCGTGTTCTCCGAAGTGAAGAACAAGCAGCTCTATATGCCGGATACCAATGTATTGCTGACACGTTTCCTTTCGCGGGACGGGGTAGGGGAGATCACCGACTTTATGCCCGTGGGGCACACGGAAGAGAAGAAACTCATCCGCCGCGTGACGACCATCCGCGGCGAGGCGCAATACAAGCTCTGGTGCCAGCCGAGGTGTAACTATGGACAGGACAAGCATACCGCGGACCAGGTGAGCCCCAAAGAGGTCATCTTCCGCGCCGACGGAATAAGCCTGCGGCTAAAAGGCAGCGTCCCGCTGCAGCTCAAAGACGGCGACGTATACACCGAATTCACGCTGAAAGCCACCGAGTCGACCGAATTCGTGCTGGAGATCGCCGACAATAAAACATCCAAAGGCGACGACATGGCGGGTATGGTCACCGGGAGCCTTTTCCGCACCGTGAACTTCTGGAAGGAATGGATCGCCCGCAGCACATATAGGGGCCGCTGGCGCGACGTGGTGAACCGCAGCTGCCTGGTGCTGAAACTGCTCTCGTCGAGCCGCTATGGCTCTATGGTCGCCGCACCTACCTTTAGCCTGCCGGAGACCATCGGCGGAAAACGCAACTGGGATTATCGTTATACGTGGATCAGGGACGCTTCCTTCACCGGGTATTCGCTAATTCGTTTGGGGTACTCCCGCGAGGCCGGCCGGTTCATGAGCTGGGTGGAAGAGATGTGCCGCGATATCAAGGGCCAAGAGCGGCTCGGAATTATGTATTCCATCGACGGCAACCGTCAGTTAAAGGAACATACCCTCGACAATTTCGAGGGCTATAAAGGCAGCGCCCCCGTGCGGGTCGGCAACGACGCCTATGGCCAGCTCCAGCTCGACATCTATGGGGAATTGATGGATTCCGTATATTTATACAATAAGTACGGCGAACCCATCTCCTACGATTTCTGGAAAGACCTCGAGCAGCAGATCGAGTGGCTGGCGAACCATTGGGACCAGCCCGACGACGGCATCTGGGAAGTACGCGGGGGACGACGAAAGTTTTTGTTTTCGCGCCTTGCGTCCTGGGTCGCGCTCGACCGTGCCATGAAGATCGCCCAGATGCGGAGCTTTCCCCGCAACGGCAACTGGCGGGAACAACGGGATAAGATCTACACCAGCATCTTCACCGATTTTTGGGACGACAAGAAAAAAGCCTTTGTCCAGTACCCGGGAGCGGAAACCACGGATGCCTCGAGCCTGCTGATGCCGCTCTTCCGGTTCATCAGTCCCAAGGACCCCCGCTGGCTCTCTACCCTGAAATGCATCGAAGAAGAACTGGTCACCGATTCGCTGGTCTATCGCTACAAGCCCGGACTCGCAGCGCCGGACGGATTCGTATCTAAGGAAGGGACCTTTTCCATGTGCACCTTTTGGTATGTGGAGTGTCTTTCCCGCGCCGGCCAGCTCGACAAGGCGCGGTTCGTATTCGAAAAGATGCTGGGCTATGCCAATCACCTGGGCCTGTATTCCGAGCAGCTGGGTTTCAAAGGCGAACACCTGGGTAATTTCCCACAGGCGTTTACACATCTCGGACTGATCAGTGCCGCATTGAATCTCGACGAACAGTACAACGACAACCAAAACAAGAACATCAACCTCGAAAAGATCTGATGGCTTCCACCACCAAACCTACATCGCCCGCCTTTCCATCCAAACGCCGGCAAAAACGGCCAACATCAAAATTGGGCCGCTTCCTGAAGACCCTCGGACCGGGTGTCGTCACCGGCGCCAGCGACGATGACCCCAGCGGCATCGTGACCTATACCCAGGCCGGTTCGCAATTTGGCTTCGCGACGCTCTGGACGGCATTGCTCACCTTTCCCCTGATGGCCGCGATACAAGGCATGTGCGCGCGGATCGGACTCGTTACCAGTCAGGGGCTTACGGGAACCCTGCGTACCCATTATCCCAGATGGGTGCTGTATGTAGTGATCCTCTTTTGTTTTCCCGCGGTGATCATGAACATCGGCGCCGATATCCAAAGCATGGGCGCCGTGGCCAACCTGCTGGTTCCGGGCATTCCCGCGTTTGCCTTTTGCATCTTCTTTACCGCGCTGCTGATCATTGTCATCATCCGCTACCCCTATCAAAAGATGGCCGCCTTTCTCAAATGGCTGTGTGTGGGGCTTCTGCTCTATCTTATCGTCCCCTTTCTTGTTCATCCCAATTGGGGCCTCGTGTTCCGCCGGACCTTTCTCCCGGAGGTTCATCTCAACAAAGACTTTCTGAGCATCCTTGTCGCGATCCTTGGAACGACGATCTCGCCCTATCTCTTTTTCTGGCAGGCAACCATGGAGGCGGAAGACCAGCAACATCAAACGCAGGGTAAAACGCACAAGAAAAGGCTCTTCGTGGACAAAAGGGCGCTGGACAACATGCGCAGCGATGTCAATCTCGGCATGTTCTTCTCCAACCTCGTGATGTTCTTCGTGATCCTTACGGCGGGGAGCGTGCTTTTTACCGCCAACATTACGCAGATCGATACGGTGGAACAGGCGGCCAAGGCGTTGCGGCCGCTGGCCGGCAATTTAAGCTATACGCTGTTCGCCATAGGTGTCATCGGCACCGGCCTCCTGGCCATCCCCGTGCTGGCAGGAAGTGTATCGTATATGCTGGCCGAGACCATGCAATTCTCCATGGGGCTGGACAAAAAATTCAGTGAGGCGCGACGGTTCTATGGAGTGATCATCGTAAGTCTCGTTGCCGGATTGTCCATGCAGGTCTTCGGCCTGTCGCCGGTAAAATCCCTGCTCTATACGGCGATCCTGTATGGGCTGACCTCGCCGGTGCTGATCGCGCTGATCCTGCATGTCGGCAATAACAAAAAGATCATGGGTGAGCATACCAATACCCGCCTGAGCAATGTCTTGGGTTTTCTCACATTTATTTTGATGACTGCTGCCGCCGTGGGGTTGATCTGGTTTGAGATTTAGCAGCTCGAGCGTTTGAAAAGTTCCGCGGGCCGGCCGGCCCGCGGAACAAACAGTTACATCATCGGCGTCTCCGTTTCCTCGTTCTCATTCTCCCCGGTCTCTTCTTCCCCTTCCTCCATCTCTTCGCCTTCCTCTTCGCCCTCGGTGGTATAGATCATGGTGGCGTTCCAGGAGTATTCGGCGCCTTCGTTCTCGGCCAGGAGGTTGATGTCGTTTTCCGCTATCTCCGTGAGCAGGGCATCCGTGTCCTCCTCTTCCATCAGGGTCTTGTCGAGAAGGTCCGCGGCGTCATGCAGCTGCATGGTGATAGCCAGCTGTACCAGCCCGCCATAGGTCGCGATCTCGTAATGCTCTACTTTCTGCGCGGCGATGATCAGCGCGGCGTCGCGGGTGAGCGAGCCGTCTTCGGTCTCCCCGATGATCTGGTCCACTTCGCGGGCAATGCCTTCGATGGCTTCGCATTTTTTGGCTTCTGCTTTCTGCCCCATCGATTCGAAGACCCTTTCCAGCCGTCTGATATGCCGCTGTGTCTGGTGGAGATGGTCGTCAAAGGCTTCCGAGAGCTCGTCCGTTGTAGCCGCGTCGATCATCCTGGGCAGCGCCTGGGTGATCTTGTGCTCGGCATAGTATATGTCCTGCAGCTGATCGAGGAAAAATTTTTCAAGATAGCTGGGGCCCCGGGAATGTCCATCGTGTTTGTCGGAAGCGCTGTTCGGCGTGGCCGTCCGGTTGCGGTTGGCCAATTGCGATGACCTGTTGTCGCGCATGCTGCTGCGTCCGCCGGAATTGCTCAGGTGAGCCCCACGGCCGCTATTTGCCGATGAGCCGCGGGTCCCGGAGCTGGAGGTCCGGGCGGAACCGCCGGAGTTGCTGTTGCTGCGGCCTGAACGAGGAGAGTTGCGGCCTGTACCGGAAGAGCTGCGGCCGGGCGACCCCTGGCCTCTGCCTGAGTTGGAAGGCCTTCCACCGGTGCGATGCTGAGCGCTGCCACGGGAAGAGGCCGATTTGCCGGCGGGTGATTTCTTTTTACCACGCGTTGAGTTTGTGGATGATTGTCTCATGATTGGAATGATTTTATTAAAGGCGCTGTTTATGTAAATTGCTGGCTTTCTCACCACGAGTTGCGGCCGCCCGAATGCCCCCGGCTATCACCCGAATGACCCCGGCCGCTGCCCGAGTGACCCCGGCTATCACCCGAATGTCCCCGGCCGCTGCCGCCGGAATGGTTGCGGCTGCCGCCATAACCCGAGCGTCCACTGCGGCTGGTGAACTGGCCATGCGAATTGCGTTGCTGGCCTGAATGCGAACCGGTGCGTCGGCCCCTTCCTCCTTCGTCATGCCCATGCGCGCCTCTTTTTTCGTGGTAGGCACGTCCCCCCTCGCTGGCGATCCGCCGTTGCCGGTCGGGGTCCAAGGCAGCAAAACCCCTGCGACCGGACGATTGACGCCCACGATTGCCCCCACGGCCATAGTCTTCGCGTTCATAATCGCCGCGGCTGTCTTGCATCCGCCGTCCGCCCTCGTTGTATCGGCCATCTTCGTCATACCGCCCCTGGTTGCCCTCGTTGTACCCGCCCCGGCTAAAGCGACGACCATCGTAATCCTCCTCTTCCTCGTACCCTTCGTCAAAATCCTCGTAGTCGTCTTCGTACTGGTCATAACGGGAGGAAGGCTCATCGTAATCGTCGTAGTCCTCCGCCCGGCCATAACCACGACCCTCGTCATAATCGTACTCGCGACCGCGGCCTCCATGTGAATGCTGGCCGCCGCGACGGGCGATCTCACGACGCTCTTCCGGATCCATTGACGCGAAGCCGCGTCTGCCTGAATTTCTCGTACTCATACCTGTAAATTTTGGGTGAAAAAATAAAATCGTTTGTGAAGTGCTTCGAGAACTCTCCGCCGAAAAAACTATGCCATCCGGCGTGAGATAAAACGTTAAAAACCTGCACTAGTGCGGGGTATGCTATTTGTACCGGGGATAGAGAAAGAAGAATTTATGGAAAGAATGAACACCCCCGACACCATGACCACATCCTCCGAGGCGCTCGAACGCCTTCGCCAAAAGGGCATGGCGAGCGAATTCCGCTGGACCACCAGGGGATTTGCTGCGCCAAACGGGAAGACATACCGGCCCGATGAGCTCGAGATCGTCAAGACCTTACGATTCGAAGGTGAAAGCAACCCTGATGATATGGAGATACTATATATAATAAAGGCGAATGATGGGCTCATCGGCTATAGCCTCGACGCCTACGGAGCTTACAGCAGTCATGACAATGAGGTCGGTTACGATAATTTCATCCGGCAGATACCCGAAGCCGGGCACAAAGAACAATTGCTTTTCACGCTTTGAGGAAATATGTCCACAATAAACGCTTATGACTTCAATTTACCCGGGCAATCCTTATCCACTCGGCAGCTTCTGGGACGGGCAAGGTGTCAACTTCGCCCTCTATTCGCACAATGCTACGGGCGTGGAACTCTGCCTTTTCGATAAGTCCCAAGGGGCCCCGGAAACCACCCGGATAAAATTCACCGAACGCACACATGATGTTGTCTGGCACGGCTATGTTCCGGAACTGAAACCCGGCCAGTTATACGGCTATAGGGTCTTCGGTCCCTATGAACCGGGGAATGGCCACCGTTTTAACCCGGCCAAAGTGTTGCTGGACCCCTATGCCAAGGCTTTTTGCAACATCGGGGAATGGGACGACACGCTTTTTGGTTATGTGATCGGCAAAGACGATCTCACACGAGACGAGAGGGACAACGCCACCGTGGCGCCGAAATCCGTGGTGATCGACCATCATTTCGACTGGGGAGACGATAAGCCGCCAAAGATCGCCTACTACAATACCATTATCTACGAAATGCACGTAAAGGGCTTTACCAAAAGGTTTCCCGACATCCCGGAAACCATCGAGGGCACATTTGCCGCAATGGCTCACCCGAAAGTGATCGAATACCTCCAAAACCTGGGTATCACGGCCGTAGAGCTGATGCCCGTTCATCAGAGCATCACCGACCGGCACCTCGTGGAGAAGGGACTCACCAACTATTGGGGATACAACACCATAGGCTTCTTCGCTCCCGGCCTGAGGTTTTATAGCGGCGAGGATCTCGGCGGCCAGGTACGCGAGTTCAAGAATATGGTGAAAGAGCTGCACAAGGCCGGCATCGAAGTATTCCTGGACGTCGTCTACAACCATACCGCGGAAGGCAACGAAATGGGCCCCACCCTGGCCTATAAGGGCATCGACAACAGCGAATATTACCGGCTCGCCGACGACAAACGCTATTACTTCGATTATACCGGCACGGGTAACACCCTCAACGCCAGGCTGCCGAACGTGCTGATGATGATCATGGACAGCCTGCGCTATTGGGTCACGGAGATGCATGTCGACGGCTTTCGTTTCGACCTTGCTTCGGCCCTCGCCCGCGAGTTGCACGATGTGAACCGGCTAAGCGCTTTTTTCAACATCATCTACCAGGACCCCATTCTCTCCGGTGTCAAGCTGATCGCCGAACCCTGGGACGTGGGCGAAGGCGGTTACCAGGTCGGTCAGTTCCCGCCGGGCTGGGCGGAATGGAACGGGAAATACCGCGATTGCATGCGGGACTTCTGGCGCAGCGCCGACAACCGGCTGGGCGAGTTCGCCGATAGATTCACCGGCAGCTCCGATCTTTATAAAAGCGATAACCGAAATCCTACGGCCAGCATCAATTTCATCACCGCGCACGATGGGTTTACGCTAAACGATCTGGTCTCGTATAACGACCGGCATAATGAAGCTAACAAGGAGGACAACAAGGACGGCGCCCAGGCCAACCACTCCTGGAATTGCGGCGCCGAAGGGCCTACCGGCGACCAGGGCATCATCACGCTACGCAACCGGCAGAAAAAGAATTTTTTCGCTACGCTGCTGCTATCCCAGGGTGTGCCGATGATCCTCGCCGGCGACGAGCAAAGCCATACGCAAGAGGGCAACAACAACGCCTATTGCCAGGACAACGGCATCTCGTGGCTGGACTGGGAACACGCGGATCAGGAATTGATCCGCTTCGTGAGCGACCTCATTAAGTTCCGGCGTTCTCATCCGGCTTTCTCGCGGAAGAATTGGTTTAAAGGAAAGCCCGTGCGGCGACGGGGGCTCACCGATATCGCCTGGTTCAAGCCCGATGGCAGCGAGATGGAGGAGGACGACTGGACAAACGGCTTTGCCAAGACCTTGGGTATCTTCTTGTATGGTGACGGTCTGCGAACGGTCGATCAGGACAATAAGCCGCTCACCGACGACAGTTTTTATCTGATCTTCAACGCGCATTTCGAAGCCATCGATTTCAAGCTGCCACCGGAGAACTATGCGAAGAAATGGACGATGATGCTCGACACTTCGCGGGCGCAGCCGGAGGACAAGCAGGAGCATAGGCCGGGGGATGTCATCAAGGCCGGGGAACGCTCTTTCATTCTGCTACAGGCGCCGGTGATACCGGTGAAAGATTAAGCTCGTAGACGGCTACGCCACGCGGCGGCAACCGCACCATACCGCCCGCGCGAACTTCGGGGGGCGCGGCGACCGGCTGAGAGCTGTCGCTGTCCACGGCGGCTGCACCCGAACTCAACAACCGCCGCCAGGTTCCGCCGCGGGCAACCGCATACCCCAACGACGCAGTCAGCGGCTCGCCATTCGAAAAATTGTACAGACACACGAGATGCCGGTCGCCGGCGGCCGAATAGCGGTACACCGAAAGTCCCAAAGGACCCAGCACATCGGCGCGGAGGAAGCGTTTCGACAGATCGGCCAGCAGGGGATGGGTGCGCCGTAGGCGGATGAGTTCACGATGCCACTCGAGCAGCAGACGGTGGTCGCCGGAACCACGTTTCTTCCAATGCAATTTAGACTGCTCAAACAAAAAAGGGTCTTGCGGATCGCGGACCTCGCCTTCGAAACCAAAGGCCGCAAACTGCTGCCGCCGTCCCTCGACCTGGCCCTGGCTGGTTGCCGGCTCGTGGTAATCGGAGAAGAAAAAGAACGGCGCATCCTCGCCATATTCTTCCCCCATGAACAGCATCGGAATATAAGGTGACAACAACACCACCGCAGCCGCCAGCTTGAGTGTGCCCGTGTCCACAAGCCTGGAAAGCCGTTCCCCGCCAGGGCGGTTGCCCGGCAGATCGTGGTTTTGATTGAAGACGACAAAGCGCTCCCCCGGGATGCCGGCAGCCGAAGCGCCATGACGACGATGGCGAAACCTAAGATATTCGCCGGTATGCACAAATCCATGCATATACGCCTTGGCCAGTTGCTCAACGCCGCCAAAATCCTTGTAGTTCTTCCAACCCGAAGGATGCAGCAATACGTACAAACAATGATGGAAATCATCCATCCACTGGGCGTCGAAACCGCGGCCACCGGATGATGCGGGGCGCACGACGCGCGGATCGTTGGCGTCGCTCTCGGCGACAAGATAGCACCGCCGGCCGGATCGCTGTTCCCAGTCGCCGAGCAAAGCGTGCAGATCGTCCCAGATGGAAACGGCATTGCGGTCATAGATCTCGTGAATGGCGTCGAGCCGGAGCCCGTCGATATGGAAGTGCTCCGCCCAGTACACCGCATTGCCGGCGATGAAAGCCCGCACGCCATCCGACCAGGCGCCGTCATAGTTGATGGCCTTACCCCAGGGAGTATGATACTGCGCGGTGAAGTAAGGCCCAAAGGCTTCGAGACAATTCCCTTCGGTACCCAGATGGTTGTAGACGACGTCGAGGAATACGGCGATGCCATGGGCGTGGGCTGCTGCGACGAGACGTTTGAGTCCGCCGGGTCCCCCGTAGTCGTGCTGGACCGCGTAGAGAAAAACCCCGTCGTATCCCCAGTTGCGCGCGCCGCTGCAAGCTGCCACCGGCATGAGCTCCAACGCATTGATGCCCAGCAAAGCCAGCTCGCCCAGCCGTGGGATGATGGCATCAAAGGTCCCTTCCGGCGTGAAGGTGCCGACATGCAATTCATAGAAGATCAGCTGCGCGAACGGCGGCACATGCCAGGAAGCATCGTTCCACATAAAAAGGCGGTGATCGACCACGGCGGACGGGCCATAGACGCCGTCCGGCTGTGAGGCCGAAGCGGGATCGGGGTAAAAGACGTCGTCGAGAAAATAATGATAGCGATCCCCGTCACCAATCCCCGCAACATCGGCATGGAAATAACCCGCCGCATCTTTTTGCAGGACGATGGTGCGGCCAGGCCCCGCAGCGCGATCCGCCTCAGTGCCGGCACCCGCGACCCTGCCCGCGGCCCGATCATACAACCGCAGACTTACCTGCCGATGTTCCGGCGCCCAAACCCGGAACCGGCATCCGCCTCTATGACATTCGGTGTACATCATCCAATTTTACGACCATGCCTTCGTCGCCAAAGAGTTCGATCTTGTCCTTCACCGGGACCTGTTCCTGTTCCGGGAGTGTGTCGATGACGATAACGCCGGTAAACCGCATCGGCGGGGTGAAATAGCAGGGCCGGTGAGTGAGATTGAGAACGACCAGGAATGCAGGCTGGTCTTCGGCCTGGCGAATATAGGCGATCATCTGGTGATCGGAGAACACGGGGCGATAAGCACCGGTATTCAGCGAGAGTTCCCGTTGCCGCAGGGTGATGAGCTTTTTGTAGAGGACCAGCGGCGAGTGGTTGTCGCCCCGCTGAGCCTGAACATTGCGGCGGATGAAACTGCGGTCGATGCGCAACCACGGCTCGCCTCTGCTGAAACCCGCATTGGTGCTGTCGTCCCACTGCATAGGTGTACGTTCCGGATCGCGGCTTAGATTCTTTCC
>DASYZH010000243.1:0-3422 GCA_035946435.1 Puia sp.
TGGAACTACTATGAAAGCCTCGACCTGCCCGAGAACAAGAAGTTTGTCGCCGACTTCAAAGCGTACTGTTTGAAGAAGGGGCTGCCGGGCGGCGACAAACGCGTCACCGATGACCCCATTTGCTGGGCCTATACCGATGTCTATCTCTGGGCCAAGGCCGCAGAGAAAGCCGGTTCGTTCGACGTACCCAAGGTCGTCGCCGCGCTGCATGGCCTGAGCTTCGACTCACCCGCGGGCACGGTGAAAATGGATGACAAGGTCAATCATCTCGAGAAATATGCGATGATCGGCGAGATCAAACCCGACGGTCAGTTCAACGTGATCTGGAAATCGAAGGCCCTGATCACCCCGCAGCCGTTCTTCTCGCTCACGGATTCGGCGGTTGCGAAAAAATAGCCGACATGAAGGTATTTAGAACCATAGCATTTGCTGCCGCCTTGTGCGGCAGCATTTTCACCGCCCGCGCCGCGCAGGACAGTACGGGTATCTATGTCCGTGCCGTGCTGAAGCCGGCCACCGAAGGCGCACGTTCTACGGCTCTCCAACGCCTGGCCGCGCTGGCGACGCCGGCCTCCTACCCTTTCCTCGAGGCCGTGAATGGCAGCAACCTCTACGTGCTCGGGGACAAGGCCGTCACCCTTGGAAAGGACAGCGCCGTCTACGAAGTCTATCCCGACGAGCGCTTACTCCCGATGGCTCCCGGTGAACTCAGTGGGCTTGTGCCGGTGGTCGTCGGCCGCGCGGATAGGCTCTTGCTTTCTTCCCTTTCCGCCTGGCTCGAACTCTTCAACGCCGACGCGGAGCATCGTGCTATGGCCTATGGACAGCTGCCTGACACTTCAGGGCCCGCGGGTATTGCGATCATTGTTCGTTCCCTGGCTGCCGAGACGGACCCGGAGGCCTTGCGCGCCGGCCGCGAGAAATACTATGCCTTCGAGCTGAACAACGCCACCGGCGATCATATTGCCCGGGCTTATATCGACAGCTTGCGTACGAACAAAGGAGAAGACGCCACGCGGCTGCTGCGCGATTATGCGAAACGCGGCGACCGGCCGGAAGCCACGAAGAATTATGCGCTCGAAGCCGCCCAGGCATTGGACCTGCGCTATCTCTGGCTGCAGCGGATACAGAACGTCTTCAGCGGACTGAGCCTCGGGAGCATCCTGATCCTTGTATCGCTGGGACTGGCGATCGTATATGGGTTGGCGGGTATTATCAACATGGCGCATGGCGAATTCCTGATGATCGGTGCCTATACCACCTACTCTATGGAGCAGCTGTTCACCAATGTGCTGCATGTTCATGACGGCAATGCTTTCTTTATTGCCGCCCTGCCGGCCAGCTTCCTCGTCGCGGGCGGCGCAGGACTGTTGCTCGAACGGTTCGTCATCCGCAAGCTCTACAGCAAGCCGCTGGAAAGCCTGCTGGCGACCTGGGGTGTCAGCCTGATCCTGATCCAGACGGCGCGAACCATCTTCGGCGATCTTACGGCGGTGAAGATCCCGCCGATGCTTTCGGGGGGCTGGGCCCTCTCGCCGCACCTGGTGCTGCCGCATAACCGCATCTTCGTCATGGTCCTCACCACGGTCGTGGTGGCCGGGCTGTATTGGACCTTGCAGCGTACCCGGCTGGGGCTGCAGATCCGCAGTGTCACCCAGAACCGCGCGATGAGCGCCTGCCTGGGCATCAATACCCGCCGGGTCGACGCGATGACCTTTTTTATCGGCTCGGGACTGGCGGGGCTCGCGGGCTGCGCGATGACCCTCATCGGGAACGTGGTGCCGGACATGGGCCAGACCTATATCGTCGACTCGTTCCTCGTGGTTGTCACCGGGGGCGTCGGAAAACTGGCGGGGACCGTCGTCGCGGGTCTCGGCATCGGCCTGTTCTCAAAGGTACTCGAGGCCTTTTTCGAGGCGGTATACGGCAAGGTGCTGATCCTGCTCGTGATCATGCTCTTTTTACAATTCAAACCCAAGGGTCTGTTCCCGGATAAAGGCCGGATGGCGGAAGATTAATTGTTACCACTATGTCTAAAGCGACCAATATATTATTTCTCGTCTTGTTTGTGCTGGTCCTGCCGGTGGGTCACTTGCTGGGTTGGATCTCGGTAAACACGATCTCGGTGTGGGGGCGCTATTTTTGTTTCGCCATCGCCGCGCTGGGCATCGACCTCATCTGGGGCTATACCGGCATCATGAGCATGTGCCAGGCCTTCTTTTTCTGCCTGGGTGGCTACGCCATCGGGATGCATCTGCTGCTGAAGGCTACGGCTTTGCAGGGACATGTCCTGCCGGATTTCATGACGTGGAACAGCTTTAGCTCGCTGCCGGCCTTTTGGGTGCCGTTCCGTGGCGCCGTACCGGCGATCCTGCTGGCCTTGATCGTCCCGGCGGCGGTGGCGCTGCTCATTGGTTTTTTCATCTTCCGCAGCCGCATCCGCGGGGTCTATATGGCGATCATCACCCAGGCGCTGGCGCTGGGCATGTACCTGCTCTTTTTGCGTAATGAGACCAGGCTCGGCGGCACCAACGGCCTCACCGATTTCCGCACGTGGTTCGGGTTCGATCTGGCGAGCTCCGGAACGAAGCTGGGCCTGTACTTTATCTCGCTGGCAGCATTGATTGGGCTCTATTGGTTATGCCGGAAGCTAGTACAATCCAAATTCGGCAAGATCCTCCAGGCGATCCGTGACAGCGAGTTCCGGGTGGGGTATACCTCGTACCGGGTGTTGAATTATAAATTAACGGTGTTCGTGATCGCCGCTGTCCTGTGCGGACTCGCGGGGATGCTCTATGTTCCGCAAACGGGCATCATCACTCCCGGCCGCATGGATGTCACGGCTTCGGTCGAGATGCTGATGTGGGTGGCCCTGGGTGGGCGCGGGCGGTTGCGCGGCGCCATCATCGGGGCGTTAGTGGTGAACTGCCTGTACAGCCTCTTCACGTCATGGTTGCCGCAGGGCTGGCTCTTCGTGCTCGGCGGGCTGTATGTGCTCACGGTATTGTATTTCGATAAAGGATTCCTGGGAATCTTTGAACAAGTAAGAAAAAGATTTACAACCTGATTTATGTTATTGGAAGTAAAACAGCTCACGGTTTCGTTTGGCGGGGTCAAGGCCCTGGACCTGAACCATTTTAGGCTTGCCGACAAAGAGCTGCGGGTGATCATCGGGCCCAATGGCGCCGGCAAGTCCACCTTTATGGATATCCTCTGCGGCCGGACCAAGCCCGCGACGGGTGAGATCCTGTTCAAAGGCCATAGTCTCCGCGGCCGCAGCGAGGTGGAGATCGCCGAGCTCGGCATCGGGCGGAAGTTTCAAAAGCCCAGTGTCTTCCCGAGTCTCACGGTGGCGGAGAACATGCTGCTGGCGGCCCGGATGAAAAAGGATGTATGGAGCTCGCTGCGCTTCAAGCCCACCG
>DASYZH010000244.1:0-8366 GCA_035946435.1 Puia sp.
TTTAAGGACCTGTTTGGCGTAGAGGATGGGATTGGGAGATTCTTCCAATGCCGCTTTGATCCTGGGGATGGTGGTGGGGACTTGCGCTGGTGCGGTTTGTTGGGCGAGCGTGGTCTGTGCTTGTGCTATGAGTACGACGAGAAAGGTAAAAAAAAGGTGTCTGTTCATGTGTAATGCGCTGCTAATCCGCTTCAAAATACATACAAACGGGGACTTATGACCAAATGGCGTTCTTATTTTGTGCTGGATCGGCGGAAATGGTTGATTCATATATAGTTATGATGGTATTTTTAAAGTAATAATTTGGAATGATTTTCGTTACTTCTACAAGGATGCTTTCTTTAATTTTGATCAATTCTATTTCTATGCGGCGAATATTTTTCTTCACGGCGCTGCTGGGTTTGCAGTTGGTTGGTTTGCGTGGCTATTCCCAGTGGAAAACGTATATCATCAGTCCCAAAGGCGATACGCTGAATTGTGTCGACAGCAAGGATCTGAAGCAGGGGCGGTGGGTGAATCATTTTGACGAGGTGCGGGGTGAGCCGGGGTATGAGGAAGAGGGCGTTTACAAAGACAGCAAGAAAGAGGGTACCTGGCGGATCTATGATCTCATGGGCGATCTCACCGGGGTGGAGTATTACAGATGGGGAATGAAAGACGGCGTACAGCAGTATTTCGGCATGAATGGAAGCCTGTTGCGCGAGGAGAACTGGCGGGCGATGAACCCTGATAAGCAGTATGACACGGTGCAGGTAGCGTTGGTTGACAAATTAGACTCCTATAAGACGGTAGTCGTGAAAAACGAAGGCGCCGCTATAAAAGACGGCACCTGGAAATTCTATAATCCTGCAACGGGCATGGTGGACCATACGGAGGTCTATACTTTAGGCAAGCTGGAGAAGCCGGGCGCCTCTTCGGCGACCACGGCCGCGGCTGCTACGCCGCAAACTGCGGCCAAGCCCAAAGAAGTTCTCGAGTTCGAGAAGAAGGCGGGAAAGAAGGGAAGGAAGTATCAGGATGGGAGTACGTATTAGTTCGGTAAAAATGGCGAATATTTGGATAGTTCGGTTAAAATGCCGAACTTTGAGATAGTTCGGTTAAAATGCCGAACTGAATGTTATGCGGTCCCATAAAACCACAACCGGTGCTGTAATCACAGGCGATATTGTCAATTCCTCAAAATTGCTTCCGGGGCAAGAACGAGACCTCTTAGAAAAGCTGATGTATGCAACTTTGAAAGATCACCCATATGAGTTTTACCGGGGGGATAGTTTTCAGGCATTCATAGATAAACCTGAGAGATCGCTTCAACTGGCATTAGCTTGCCGTGCGCTGGCCATCAGTTTCAGTGAACGATCGGCAACGTCGTTCGATATACGAATAAGCATTGCAATTGGAAAGGTAACCTTACCTCTGGGTAATCTGGGAACCAATAATGGGGCGACTTTCGTTCTTTCCGGCCGCAGGCTCGATACCCTCAAAGAAGAAGGACGGCGGTTAGCGATAATTTCCGGAGATCAAAAAGCCGACATAGCCTTCGGCGTTATAAGCAATTACATAGATTCCATCTTTCAAAAGATGACTTCGAGACAGGCTCATGTCATTGCGGAACTGCTAAACGGGATATCTCAACAACAACTTGCGGAGTCGTTGGGCAAATCGAAAAGCACTATTTCGGAGCTTGCTACCGCGGGTAAATGGCCAGAGATCGAATCCTTAATGCAACATTTCGAAGAATTGGTCAAGTTAATTATATGATGCCTGGTTACATTTGGCTAACAAAGCTGTTCGTAGCCCATTTACTTACGGATTTTGTCCTACAGCCGTCTTCGTGGGTGGAAGATCGAAGCCGAAAGCATTTTGCGTCCGGGAAACTGTATCTGCATGCGTCGGTTACGGCTGTGCTGGCCTGCATCTTTATCGGATGGCAGTATTGGTTGGTGGCCCTTATTATACTCGTTACACATTTTTTTATAGACGGCTGGAAATCTTACCGGCCGCAGCGCATCCGGTATTTCCTGGTCGATCAGCTAATGCATTTGATCGTCATTGTGGGATGCTGGATGCTTACGTTTCAGGGCTGGGCTTTTTGGGGTGATCTGTATCGGCAGGTCAATGCGGATTTGCATGGCTGGATCGTTCTGGCTGCTTTTGTATTTGTAACTGCTCCTGCGGGCATCCTGATAGGACAGCTAACGAGTGGATGGAGCAAAAAGATCGATGACCCGGAGGATAGTCTGGCCAGTGCGGGAAAATGGATCGGCATTCTCGAGCGGATAATTGTGTTGATCCTGGTATTGTTGAATCAATACTCGGCCATTGGCCTTGTTATCGCAGCTAAAAGCATCCTCCGGTTTAACGAAAAGGATCGGCAGGAAGCTAAGACGGAATATGTCCTGATCGGCACGCTACTGAGCATTGGTCTCGCCATCCTTACCGGGCTTTTGGTGAAGCGGTTGATGTGATAGCGGGGGCGGTGCCGGCGAAATATTTGTGAAAGAACAGGACCTGGTAGTCGATGCTGTTGTGCCAGTAGGTGCCGCTGTGGCCACCGGGTCGTTCGGTATAGTCGTGGTCGATCTTTTCCGCTAATAGTTTTTGGTGCAGCGCGCGGTTGACGGGGAGGAAGAAGTCGTCCACGCCGCAGTCGAAGATGAGCCTGAGGTCGCCATTGTGCAAGCTATCGGCGGCATAGAGCACCGTATGTGTATCCCAAACGGTTTTATTGGAGCTGTAGTCGCCGAGATCTTTTTTGATGCCCCAGTTGTTGGGGAATGGCGTAAAGTCGACGCCGCCGCTGGTGGCGCCCGCGGCGCCGAAGAGGTCTTTGTGGTGCATGGCGAGATAGAGGGCGCCATGGCCGCCCATGCTGAGGCCGGTGATGGCGCGATGGGCCCTGTCGGTCTCCGTGGGATAATGGCTATCGATGTAGGTGATGAGCTCTTTGGTGATGAAGGTCTCATAACGGACCTTGGGATCTATGGGGCTGTCGAAATACCAGCTGTCGAAACCGCCGTCCGGGCAGACGAAGAGGATGCCGTACTCATCCGCCTCCTGTTTCAACTGGGGTGCGGTGGAGGGCCATTGTGCGTAGTTGCCGCTATAGCCATGGAGAAGGTAGACGACGGGCCAGCGGGCGTTCATTGTCGCCGGGATGATCACCACGCATTTGATGTCTTTGTTCATGGCGGTGCTGTGGACGAGGATGGTGTCGGTTTGACCGGCGAGGAGGCGGGTGCTGAGAAGGAGTAGGAAGGCGAGAATCGTTTTCATCTACTGAAAATAGTCCAAAAAGCTTTTAGCAGTGATTTTTATTTTTCCAGGGATTTTAAAAAATTAGATTTGCCATAGGGCCTGAAGCATCGCATAGTGCGGCGGGTAAGAAACAATTTTTTTGGATTTTTAAAATTAATTTTTATGGGACATGTGTATGCGGAAATTGAATTGATCAATGGTCAGGATATGCTAGATGCACGCCGGCATCTAATTGGTGAAGAAGAAATCAGAAGGACCAGCAAGACTATGTTGGTTGACAGCGGCGCCTATCTGTTAACCATTAATGAAAACATCCAGGCCTATCTGAAGCTGCCTTTTGAGCGGCGGGAGCGGTGCGAGATCGCTGATGGACGGGTTTTGGAATGTGATGTGGTGGGCCCGGTGTATGTCAAGTTTGCCAACAGAAATGCCATCTGTAGCGCTTATGTTTTGCCAGGGGATAGTGAGCCTTTATTGGGCGCTATTCCCATGGAGGAAATGGACGTGCTGATCGACATGAAGCGGCAGGAACTGGTGGTGAACCCCAAGCATCCGGAAGGAGCCGTGTTACGACTTTGATAAACCCGGAGACTGGGTTTTAACGAAAAAGCCCCTGGTTAGACCGGGGGCTTTTTATATTGGGCCATGAGGCAGGACGCTAGAACGCTTTTTTGTCTTTGCCCGTCAACTGCATCGGGTTGTTCGTTTGGGGGATCGAGCGGAGCAGCTGTTGCTTGGCCTTGAAGATCTCGAACCGGTTCTCGGTGGAGACGGCGGGCCAGCTGTTGTTGCTTTCGTCGATGTCGGCGGTTTCGCGGTTGGGGTCGAGCCTGATGCTGGCCACTTCCTTGTCCTTGATGAAGGTCTTGGTCACATGGTTCTCGTTCTTGCGCCAGACCTGGGCGGGGATGCGTTCGATCTCTTTGGTGCCATCCTTGTACGTCCACTCGATGATGATGGGCATCACGAGGCCGCCCTTGTTCGAGAACTGCAGCTCATAGAATTGTTTCTTTTTGAGCTTTTCCCGGGTGGAATCGTCCAGGGGCTCATCGGTGAAATTGGCGACGGGGCGACCGTTGAGGAAGGTTTCGTGGACGGTATAGCTAGCGGTGTCGTAAGGGATCTGACCGCGGTTGTACTTGTAATAGAAATCGTGGAGCGAGGTATCGGCTTCATCGGCGAAGGCGATGTTCTTGTCGTCGCGGTTCCGCTCTTTGGAGATATCCGTGGGAAATTTGCCATCGGGCAGGGGCTTGTCGATATGTTTGACCACGAGGGAATCGGTGTGCGCAGGTACATGATCGAAATCGGGGACCAGGTGTTTCACGCTGTCGAGGGAGATATCTACGGGTTCGATGCCATAGAACCAGCCGCGCCAGAACCAGTCCAGGTTTTCGGCCGAGGCGTCGTTCATCGTCCGGAAAAAGTCGGCCGGGGTAGGATGTTTGAAGGCCCAGCGTCTCGCGTATTCTTTGAAGGCGTAGTCGAAGAGCTCGCGGCCCATGACGGTCTCGCGGAGGATGTTGAGGGCGGTAGCCGGTTTGGTATAGGCGTTGGGACCAAAGTTGACGATATCTTCCGAGTTGGTCATGATGGGCTCCAGCTGGTCTTTGGGCAGCTTCATATAGTCGACGATCGCCCAGGCCGGCCCTTTCCCGCGAACGGGGAAGTGGTTATCCCACAGCTCTTCGGTGAGGTATTCCACGAAGGAGTTGAGACCTTCGTCCATCCAGGTCCACTGGCGTTCGTCGCTGTTGATGACCATGGGAAAGAAGTTGTGACCTACTTCGTGGATCACGACACCCAGCATGCCGTATTTGGTGGCTTCGCTATAGGAGCCGTCCTTCTCCGTGCGGCCGTAGTTGAAACAGATCATGGGGTATTCCATCCCGTTGGACGCTTCGACGCTTTGTGCGACGGGGTAGGGGAACGGAATGGTAAAATGCGAGTAGGTTTTGATCGTATGGGCGACGGCCTTGGTGCTGAAGCGGCGGTAGAGGTTATACGCTTCTTTGCCATAGTAGCTCATGCACATGACCTTCCGGCCTTCGACATAGGCGGGCATGGCGTCCATCACGAATTTGCGCGAGCTACCCCACGCAAAATCCCGTACATTATCCGCTTTGAAGATCCAGGTCTTTTTGGCCTTGTTCTTTTTCACCTCGGAGGCTTTTGCTTCGGCGAGCGTGACGATCTCGACGGGTTCTTTGGCCGTCTGCGCCTGTTGCCAGCGGGCATATTGCGCGGGCGTCAGCACCTGCTGATAGTTCTGGCACTGCCCGGTGGCGCCGATGATGTGGTCGGCGGGGACCGTCATCTCCACATGGAAATTGCCAAAGGTGAGGGCGAATTCCCCGCGGCTGGTAAACTGGTGGTTCTGCCAACCCTGAAAATCGCTATAGACGCAAAGCCGCGGATACCACTGGGTCATGGTGAACAGGTAGTTGCCGTCCTCGGGGAAATATTCGTAGCCGCCGCGGCCGCCGAGTTTCATGCGGTCGGTGATATGATAGTTCCAGTCGATGTGGAAGATGAATTTCTGACCGGGTTTCAGCGTTGTGGGCAGCTCTACGCGCATCATGGTCTTGTTGATCATGTAATGCAGCGGTTTGTCCAGGGCATCGGTGATCTTGGTGATATTGTCGCCATAGTCTTCGGCAGGCGGGGTGGAGAGGACACGGCCGAGCATCTGGTCGCTGACGACGTCGGGCAGCCTGCTGCCGTCCTGGTAGTTGGCGTTGTTCTTAGCGCTGTGTTCGTTCTCATCCAGCTGCAGCCAAAGATAGGTGAGCTCGTCGGGGGAGTTGTTGAAATACGTGATGGTCTCCGAACCGGTGAGCAGCAGCTTGTCTTCGTCGAGATTTGCTTTGATGTCGTAGTCGCAGCGTTGCTGCCAGTATTTGGGGCCGGGCGCGCCGCTGGCGGTGCGGTATTCGTTGGGCGTCGGGAGTATCGTCCCCAGCGCTTCGAACTTATTGCCGTGGTTCGACGCGGGGTTGTTTTGGATATCCTGCGCCCGCAGCAGGCCGGCGCAGCCGCCGACCAGCAGGGAAATAAGCAGTAGTTTGTTCTTCATGTGTGTGTATGTTTAGGTCAATAAACGCATTAGATCATCATGTCATTGGGGCCAGCGGTCGAAGGCCATTTTCAGCGAGGCCAGCAACACGAGCGACGATATCCCCCATACCCACCAGGTCCGGCGCACTTTCATCAACTGTACGAAAATAAACGAAATTGCCAGGATAATGGCCACCACCAGCAGCTGCGCGGCTTCGACGCCCAGGTTGAATGCCAGGAGCGGGACGACGAGATTGTCGTTACCGATGAGGCTTAGCAGTGAGTTCGCGAAGGCGAGGCCGTGAATGAATCCGAAAAAAAGCGCGAAAAAATAGATCACCGGCAGCCGGGTCGGATGCTCGACCTGCTGCTGTCGTTGCAGCAGGTTGTTGATGGCTGTGGCCAGGATGGTGAGCGGGATCAGGAACTCGATCCAGCGGGTGTTGACATGCACGAGCCGCAAGGCACTCAGGGCAAGGGTGGTGGAATGCCCGATGGTAAAGGCTGTAACAAGGACGACGACTTTTTTCCAGTCTTTGATCAGATAGCGGAGACAGAGGGCTGCTATGAACAGGATATGGTCCATGGCTTCCCAGGTGAGGATATGCTGTGTCCCGATGCCGAAATAGAGGCGGAAGTCTTCCATGTGTAGTCGTGATTTGTAAAATTATCCAGACTTTTGTCTTACCAAAATTTACTTTTTAAATGGTGGGATATATGTATAAATGGTTCGGCGTCGGCCTGTTGTGCCTTTTTTGCGGGTTCCGGCCCGTGCATCCCTTGTATATCTCGGTGACGGAGATCAATCACAATCCCAAGGATAAGATCCTGGAAATCAGCTGCAAGTTATTCACTAACGACTTCGAGGCTGCGCTGGAGAAGATGAGCGGGGCGAGGGTCGATCTTTCGGCGGCGGGGCAGAAGACTGCCTCCGACAAGCTGATCGATGCGTATGTGGAAAAGCATTTGCGGTTGAGGGTCGACGGGCGGCCGGTGGTGCTGCATTTTGTCGGCAGTGAAAAGGAGAATGACGGCACCTGGAGCTATTTCCAGGTCAATGATGTACCTACGGTGAAGAAGATCGAGGCGGTCGATGAACTGCTCTATGACAGTTTCAACCAGCAGATCAACATTATGCATGTCACGGTAGGGGGCCAGCGAAAGAGCACGCGGCTGGATTATCCCGAGGCCAATGCGACATTTGAATATTAGGCCAGCGCACCAGGCGGTGGCCGCGTGATGGGGGGCCCGGCCGGGCCGCCGGTTATTCGGCTTCCTCTTCCTCCAGTGCTTTTTTCATCTCTTCGGAGAGTGTAACCAGGACCTTGTCGATACGCTGTGCGTCCATGTCGATGATCTCGAAGGTAAAGCCGCGCCACTCCAGTTTTTCGCCGCTGCTCGGGATCCGTTCGAGCTCGCTGAGGATAAAACCTGCCAGCGTATCGAAATCATTATCGCTATCTGTAAGCCAATCGCCTTTGTGGAAATAGGCGAGAAAATCATAGAAAGGGATCTGGGCATCGACGAGATAGGTGCCATCCTCACGTTCCTTGATCTCGTAATCGGGAAGATCATCCGGCTGGGCGATATCGCCGATAATGGCTTCGAGGATATCGTTAAGGGTGATTATGCCGAGCAGGCTGCCGTATTCGTCGACGATAAAACAGGAATGGGTCCTGGAGGTCTTGAATTTTTCCAGCACCATATAGGCGGTATTGTTCTCGGGCACGAAGAGCGGCGGCGTCATGATGTCTTTGAAGAGGACGCTGTCGTCGGTGACGTAGAGGTCCTTGATGGAGACGACCCCTTTGATATTGTCTATTTCTCCTTCGCAAATGGGGTAGACGGAGTGGGGCTCCCTGATGATCTTTTCCTTGATGGTCTCCTCATTTTCGTTTAAATCAAACCAAATGATGTCGCTGCGGTGGGTCATCAGCGAGGTGATATTCCTGTCGCCCAGGTGAAAGACACGCTCGATGATCTCCTGTTCGGCCTCTTCGATGGTCCCCTGCTCGGTCCCCTCGTTGATAATGGCTTCGAGGATATCGTTAAGG
>DASYZH010000245.1:0-25055 GCA_035946435.1 Puia sp.
GCAGGACACCGTTACCGGCAAGGTCTTTGTCACCTTACAACCCTACCGGTTCACCGTGACAGGAATCGAAAGCCCGCACGACCTGATGAGCAGCAAATTCGGCAGCTACGGGGAGATGAACAAAGGCTGGAGCGGCGACGACGTGAAAGGCTTTGCCAAGATCTTCGGGAACCAAACGAGTATTTTTCATAAAGTGAATGAGTCCAACGCCGGGGGGGCCGACCAATAATGACTATCGTCTCTGTACAGCAACCCCTGAAACATTATATCTGGGGTGAAAATTGCGATGGCTGGAATCTTGTGGATCAACCGGAACTTTCGGTCAGGCAGGAACGGATGCCGCCGCATACGGCAGAGGCGGAACACTATCACCAGAAAGCACGACAGTTCTTTTATATCCTCAGCGGGACAGCCGTTTTCGAGACAGCCCAAGGGCGGATCGAGGTCGCGGCCGGCCAGGGGCTGGAGATAGCTCCGGGGATAAAACATAGGATAAAAAATGAGTTGGAGGCCGAGCTGATATTTCTCTTATGCAGCCAGCCGACGACGGTAAACGACAGATATGAGACGCATTAGAGCAGGTATAATAGGCGGCGCCGGATACACCGGCGGGGAAACGATCCGGCTGTTGATCAACCATCCGGCCGTGGACATCCGTTTTATCCATAGTAAAAGCAATGCTGGCAAACCCGTGGCCTCGATCCATGAAGACCTCGCCGGCGATACCGAATTGACCTTCGACGCCGAGTGGCATAGCGAGGTCGACGTGGTCTTTCTTTGCCTGGGTCATGGCGACTCCAGGAAATTCCTGGCCGACTCCGGCAACAGCTTTGAAGGCGTGCTGATCATCGACCTGTCGCAGGACTTCCGTATCAAAAGCGAGGGGAATGCCTTTGTCTATGGCCTCCCGGAACTGAACCGCGAAGCCATCCGCGAGGCCCGCGCCATCGCCAATCCGGGCTGTTTTGCCAGCGCTATCGAACTCGGTCTGTTGCCGCTCGCGCAGGCGGGTTTGCTGGGAGATGTCTATACCACGGGCATCACCGGGAGCACCGGCGCGGGTCAGGGCTTGTCGCCTACCAGCCATTTCTCCTGGCGCGCCAATAATATCCAGGCCTATAAGACGCTCACCCACCAGCATCTCAAGGAGGTCACACAGTCCCTCCTACAAGCCGGCGGCAGTCGCGGGCAGTCCGGCGGAAGTCGGCCGGCGCCCGTCGTACATTTCACGCCCTGGCGCGGCGACTTTACCCGGGGTATCTTTGTCAGCAGCCAGCTGCGTTGTGAAAAGGAGCCGCAGGAAGTGCTGGCGCTCTTCGAAGACTTCTACCGCTCCCATCCGTTTACCATCGTGAGCCGTACTCCCATCTCCCTGAAACAAGTGGTGAATACCAATAAATGTCTCATCCAGCTCGAACAGGTCGAGCAGACCCTGGTGGTCCACTCGGCCCTCGATAACCTGCTCAAAGGCGCCGCCGGTCAGGCCGTTCAGAATATGAACCTGCTTTTCGGGCTGGACGAAACGACAGGTCTCAAACTTAAAGCGAACGCATTTTAAACTATAGTGTATGAAATTATTCGACGTCTATCCCATCAATGACATCACTGTCGTCAAAGCCAAAGGTTCCTATGTTTGGGATAAGGAAGGGCAGCAGTATCTGGATCTCTACGGTGGTCATGCCGTGATCTCCATCGGCCATTCGCATCCACATTACGTGGAACGTATCACCGATCAATTGAATAAAGTCGGGTTCTATTCGAATTCCATCCGCATTCCCTTGCAGGAGGAGCTTGCAGACAAACTGGGAAAGGTGTCCGGCCGGCCCGATTATCAATTGTTCCTTTGTAACTCCGGAGCGGAAGCCAATGAGAACGCTTTGAAACTCGCCAGTTTCCACACCGGGCGTAAGAAGATCGTCGCCTTCCGGAAGAGCTTTCATGGCCGCACATCTCTTGCTGTCGCGGTCACGGATAACCCGGCCATCATAGCCCCGGTGAACCAAACCGACAATGTGATCTTCCTGCCTTTCAACGACGAAGCCGCGCTCGAAGAGTGTTTCAGTAAGCAAGGCGACGAGATCGCGGCGGTGATCATCGAAGGTATCCAGGGCGTAGGCGGGATCAATGTAGCCGAGATCTCCTTTTTGCAGGCCATCAGCAGACTCACAAAACAATACGGCAGCGTCTTCATCGCGGACAGCGTCCAATGCGGTTATGGCCGGAGCGGAAAATTCTTCTCGCAGGATTTTGCCGGCGTAGACGCAGACATCTATTCGATGGCCAAGGGCATGGGCAACGGTTTTCCCGTGGCCGGCATCATCATCGCCCCGCACCTGCGCCCCAAATACGGAATGCTGGGCACTACCTTTGGCGGTAACCATCTCGCGTGTGCAGCCGCCCTGGCCGTGCTGGAAGTCATCGAACAGGAGAACCTGATCGCCAACGCCGCCGAAGTCGGCAGCTACCTGATGAAAGAATTGAAAATGATCCCGCAGCTGCAACGCGTCCGGGGTAGGGGCCTGATGATCGGCTTCGACGTCCCCGAAGACCTCAAAGACCTGCGGAAGAACCTGCTGTGGCGTCAGCGCATCTTTACCGGCGAAGCAAAGCCCAACACGATCCGGCTGTTGCCCAGCCTGGCATTGAGGAAAAAAGATGCCGATGAATTTCTCGAAGCGATCCAGGAAGAGATCCATGCCATGAAAAAAGAATCAGTAGCCGTCAAATAGTTATAAATGATGAAGAACTTTATTTCCGCCGCAGATGTCACCGACATCGACAGCCTGGTAACCAAGGCCCTCGCATACAAAGCCGACCCGTTGAAAGACAAAAGTCTCGGAGCAAATAAACGTGTCGGTATGCTGTTCCTCAACCCCAGCATGCGCACGCGACTATCGACCCAGATCGCGGCACAAAATCTCGGCGCGGAACCCATCGTCTTCAACGTCGACAAAGAGGGCTGGGCGCTGGAGTTCGAGGAAGAGGCCATCATGAGCGGAAATACCGTCGAGCACGTGAAGGACGCCGCCCCCATCATGGGCAACTATTTCGACATCCTCTGTATCCGCACCTTCCCCTCGTTAAAGAACAAGGAAGACGACTATAGCGAGCTGTACATTAAACAATTCATCAAATATTCGGGCATCCCCGTGGTGAGCCTGGAGAGCGCGACGCTGCACCCGCTGCAGAGCCTCACGGATATCATCACGATAACGGAATCCCTAAAGGCGGAGGGGCACCAGCGGCCCGGCGGGGGCACCGCCGCACGCAAGCCCAAGATCGTCCTCACCTGGGCTCCACATGTAAAGGCGCTGCCGCAATGTGTGGCCAACAGCTTTGCCCAATGGGTCAACGCCTGGGGTAAGGCCGACTTCGTGATAACGCATCCCGAAGACTACGAACTGGATACGAAGTTTACGAAAGGCGCTGCAATTACGCATGACCAGGATGCTGCGCTGAAAGATGCGGACTTTGTCTATGTCAAGAACTGGAGCACCTACGCCGATTACGGCAAGATCTATAACAATGATCCCGAATGGATGCTGACGGGCGAGAAGCTGCAGCCGACGAATAACGCCAAGGTCATGCACTGTCTCCCCGTGCGGCGCAATGTCGAGCTGAGCGATGAGATCCTCGACGGGCCCTCCAGCATCGTGACCCGCGAAGCCTCTAACCGGGTATGGGCCGCGCAGGCCGTGCTGGCGGAGCTCTTGCGGCGCTAATGTTGGTCCTTCGGACGAGCCGCTTCCGCGGCTCAAGAAAAGATAAACTATGCAATTATCCATTATCAAAATAAGCGGTAATATCATCGATGACGACAGCAGGCTTTCGGCATTCCTCGACGACTTCGCAGCCGTACCGGGAAAAAAGATCCTGGTGCATGGCGGTGGTAAATTAGCAACCAAGGTGGCGGAAGGACTGGGCGTACAGCAGCAGCTCGTAGACGGCCGGCGGATCACGGATGCAGAGACGCTGAAGATAGTCACGATGGTTTACGCGGGTACGATCAACAAGAATATTGTAGCCCAACTGCAAGCGAGGAGTTGTTCGGCCATCGGCCTTACGGGCGCGGATGGCAACGCCATTCTCGCACACAAACGAATGAATGCGGGCATCGATTACGGTTATGTCGGCGACATAGATGTTGTGAACACGAGCCTGCTGACCAGCATGCTCCTGCTCGATAAGACCCTGGTCTTCGCCCCGATCACTCATGATGGCAGGGGGCAATTGCTCAATACCAACGCCGACACCATCGCGCAGGAGCTGGCCCGGGCGCTGAGCGCGGGCTTCGAGGTAAGCCTCATCTATTCTTTTGAAAAAAGCGGGGTCCTTCTAAACGCCGATGATGATGCTTCGGTGATCGGCCGCCTCACGGCATCCGAATACGAAGACCTGAAAAATCGCAGGGTGATCTTTGCCGGCATGATCCCCAAACTGGATAATGCCTTCGCCGCGTTACGCAGTGGCGTAGCCCGCGTGATCATCGGCCGGGCCGAAGAATTGCCCCTTTTACTGGCCGGGCGGTCCGGAACAACTATACAACATGCATAGCGAACTATACACGGAAGCAGTAGCGCTATTGAAAAAGCTGATCGCACAGCCTTCCTTCAGCAAAGAAGAAGAGAAGACTGCGGACCTCATCGCCGGCTATCTCGATTCAAAAGGGGTACCGGCACACCGGCTGCAAAACAACGTCTGGGCCAGGAACAACCATTACGATCCGGCCAAACCCACCATATTGCTCAACAGCCATCACGATACGGTTAAACCTAACAAGGCGTATACCCTCGACCCCTTTAGTCCCGTGGAAAAAGACGGCAAACTCTATGGTCTGGGCAGCAATGACGCCGGCGGCTGCCTGGTATCGTTGATCGCTACCTTTCTCCATTTTTTTTATCGCAAGGACCTTTCGCATAACCTGATCCTCGCGGCCTCCGCGGAGGAGGAGATCTCGGGACACAATGGCATCGAGCTGCTGCTGCCCATGCTTGGCGGGATCGGGTTCGGGATCGTCGGCGAGCCTACAAAGCTGGATCTCGCGGTCGCGGAAAAAGGACTGCTGGTGCTGGATTGCGTGAGCCACGGCAAGGCGGGCCATGCCGCACGTGAGGAGGGCGACAACGCGATCTATAAGGCAATGAAGGATATCGAATGGTTCCATACCTACCGGGCCCCTAAGGTCTCCGATCTCCTGGGACCGGTGAAAATGAGCGTCACCGTGATCGACACCGATAACCGCGCCCACAACGTAGTTCCGTCGCAATGTCATTTTGTGGTGGACGTCCGTGTGAACGAATGTTATACCTTCGAAGACCTGCTGGAAATTATCCGCAACCACGTTCAATGCGAGATAACGCCGCGCAGCCTGCGGATGCGGTCGTCCGGCATCGCCCTGGATCACCCCATTGTACAATCCGGTCTCCGGCTTGGCCGTACCTGTTATGGAAGCCCCACGACATCGGATAAGGCCCTGATGCCTTTCCCGGCCTTGAAGACGGGTCCCGGCGACTCGGCGCGCAGCCATACGGCGGACGAGTTCATTTTTTTAAAGGAGATCGAGGAAGGAATTTCAGGATATATTGAACTATTGAAACCTTTATTATGAGCGGAAACAAGATTTGGAGCAAAGCGGCCACCAATACCTCGGCCCAGGTCGAAACCTTTACCGTCGGCCGCGACAAAGAATTCGACGTACTGCTGGCCGAATACGATGTATTGGGCTCGCTCGCGCATACGAAAATGCTGGCGTCAGTGGGGCTGCTGAGCGAGGAAGACCTCGAAAAGGTACAGAAGGGTCTCCATGAGATCCTTGCGGAGATCCGTGCGGGACAATTCGCCATTGAGCCGGACATCGAAGACGTACACAGCCAGGTAGAATTCCTGCTCACCCAGCGGATTGGCGAAGCGGGTAAGAAGATCCATAGCGGCCGGAGCCGGAACGACCAGGTCGCCGTCGATATCAAGCTATACCTGCGGGCACAGGTCCTCGCGATAAAGCTGGAGGTCAAACAGCTGTTCGATCTGCTGATCGGTCTCAGCGAACAATATAAGGATAAGCTGCTCCCCGGCTATACGCACCTGCAGATCGCCATGCCTTCCTCTTTCGGTCTCTGGTTCGGCGCCTATGCGGAAAGTCTTATCGATGACCTCGAAGTCCTGGCAGCGGCCTACCAGGTGGCCGACAAAAACCCACTCGGCAGCGGCGCCGGATACGGGTCCTCGTTTCCGCTCGACCGGACCATGACCACAGAGCTGCTTCATTTCCGTACCCTCAACTACAATTCCGTTTATGCACAAATGAGCCGTGGTAAAACCGAAAAGATCGTAGCCATGGGTCTCGCCACCATCGCCGCTACGCTCAGCAGGCTGGCCATGGATTGCTGTCTTTACATCAATCAGAACTTCGGTTTTATCTCCTTCCCGCCGGAGCTCACCACAGGCAGCAGCATCATGCCCCACAAAAAGAACCCGGACGTGTTCGAGCTCATCCGCGCCAAATGCAACCGGATCCAAAGCACACCTAATGAGCTGACCCTGCTGATCAATAACCTGCCGTCGGGCTATCATCGCGATCTGCAGCTCACCAAGGAGATCCTTTTCCCCGCCATCGGGGAGCTCACGGCCTGCCTGCAGATGACACGGCTGATGCTTTCGCATGTCGAGATCAAGGACAATATCCTGGAAGATGCTAAATACAAATATCTCTTTAGCGTGGAGGCCGTCAACGAGCTGGTCAATAAGGGGATCTCTTTCCGGGAAGCCTATAAGGAGATCGGCAACCAGATCGACCGGGGAGAGTTCCATTTCGACTATCACCAACAGCTGCATCATACCCACGAGGGCAGTATCGGGAATTTATGTAATGATGAAATCGTGGCCGAAATGGAGAAAGTTTTAGCTAAATATAACACTTGATTACCCAAAAGAAGCGGAACTTAGGGTAATCAAATGCTTATTTATGGCGCTAAGTCCTCTAGCCGGGCAACTTCCCGACTTGTCCACGCTGATCAATGTGCCCGCATTGATAACGGCCTACTATACTGGCATCCCCGATCCCTCGATACCCGACCAACGCATTGCGTTCGGAACCAGCGGCCACCGCGGCGGCGCTCTCCGGAATAGTTTTAACGAATCCCATATTCTCGCGATCACGCAGGCCATCTGCCAATACCGGAAGAACAACGGTATCGACGGCCCGCTCTTCATGGGAATGGATACCCACGCCCTTTCGACCCCCGCCCATGCGACCGCACTCGAAGTGCTTGCGGCAAACGGTGTGGAGACGATGATCGCCGTGGGCGACGAATACACCCCCACCCCGGCGGTATCGCGCGCCATCCTCATCTACAACCAAGGCAGGACCAAGGGCCTGGCCGATGGCATCATCATTACTCCCAGCCATAACCCGCCCGATGATGGCGGTTTCAAATACAACCCGCCCAATGGCGGACCGGCGGAAACGGACATCACTAAATGGATCGAGTCCACCGCCAACGGATTCCTTGAAAACAAACTCTCCGCCGTCAAACGGGTACCATTCGAACGCGCCCTGAAAGCTTCGACTACTCACCGGCATGACTATTTGAATAATTATGTCAATGATCTCGGCAATGTGTTGGACATGGATGCGATCCGGGGCGGATCGGCAAAGCTCGGGGTAGATCCTCTGGGCGGCGCCGGCGTCCACTATTGGGGACCCATCATAGAAAAATACAAGCTCAATCTCACGGTGACCAACAAACTTGTCGACCCCACCTTTCGTTTTATGACCATCGATCACGACGGCAAGATCAGGATGGACCCTTCGTCACCCTACGCGATGCGCAGCCTGCTCGACAAGAAAGATCAGTTCGATGTCGCCTTTGCCTGCGATACCGATCACGACCGACATGGTATCGTCACCAAACATGCCGGGCTGCTTCCGCCCAACCACTATCTCTGTGTTTGCATAGACTATCTCTTCAGGAACCGACCGGGTTGGAGCGCCCAGGCTGCGGTTGGCAAGACCGTGGTCAGCAGCGCACTCATCGATCGCGTTACAAAACGGGCGGGACGCAACCTGTACGAAGTCCCCGTGGGTTTTAAATATTTCGTGGACGGCCTGGTAAACGGCAGCCTGGGATTCGTAGGCGAAGAAAGCGCGGGCGCCGCCTTCCTCCGGCGCGACGGCAAGGTATGGACCACGGATAAGGATGGGTTCATACCCGCCCTGCTCTCGGCAGAGATCATGGCAAGAACCGGCCGGGATCCCGGCGAGATCTACGAGGAGCTCACGAAGGAGCTGGGCAACCCGGTGTATGACCGGATCGACGCCCAAGCCACTACCGCGCAAAAGAAAGCGCTATCACAATTAAATCCGGCACAGATCGAGCAAAAAGAAATGGCAGGTGAGCCCATAAGGTCCATGCTCACCAATGCACCCGGCAATAATGCCGGTATCGGCGGCCTGAAAGTCTCTGCCGACAACGGCTGGTTCGCGGCGCGGCCGTCCGGCACCGAAGAGATCTACAAGATCTATGCGGAAAGTTTTCTCGGCAAAGACCATTTGCAACGCATCCTCGGTGATGCACAGAACATAGTAGACAAAGCGATCGGAAAATAAATAATTCAACAGACAAATCTTTACTATGAGCACGGTGAACACACTCTATGGCGTTCCGGCCAGCAGCCCGGAGGCTACAAAAATGGAAGGCTTCGATATCCTGGTTTCGTTGGCGCTCGATATGCGCTGGTCCTGGAATCACGACGCGGATGAACTCTGGCAACAGCTGGCGCCGGCCCTTTGGGATGAAACACACAACCCCTGGCTGGTGGTGCAGAGCGTCGGCGGAGACCATGTACGCTGGCTCCTTTCTTCACCGGCATTCAAGGACAAGCTCGATTCCATCGCCCGTCTGCGGGAAGAGGAAGATACCCGCCAAAGCTGGTTCGACATGACCTATCCCAACTCCATCTTAAAAAAAGTGGCCTACTTCAGCATGGAATTCATGCTGGGCGAATCATTACCCATCTATGTAGGTGGCCTTGGCAATGTCGCGGGCGATCAGCTCAAATCCGCCAGCGATCTCGGCGTTCCCGTGATAGGTATCGGCCTCCTTTACCAAAAGGGTTATTTCCGCCAGTATATCGACGCCTATGGCAATCAGATCGCTTATACTCCTTCCAATGACCCAGGGCAATTGCCTGTGATGCCCCTCCGGCTGCCAAACGGAGAATGGCTCCGGATCCAGATCTCCCTGCAGGGAAAATCCGTATGGCTCAGGGCGTGGCAGGTCAAGGTGGGACGGACTCATCTGTATCTGCTCGACAGCAACGACGCCGGCAATCTGCCCGAACACCGCGAGATCACCGCCGAGGTATATGGCGGCGGCATGGAAATGCGCATCATGCAGGAGATCGTACTGGGTATCGGTGGCTGGCGATTGCTAAAGACATTGGGGATATCACCCGAAGTATGTCACCTCAACGAAGGCCATGCCGCCTTCGTAGTGCTCGAACGCGCTTATGACCATATGCAGAGAACGGGGTGCAATTTTGAAACGGCGCTGGCGATCACACGCTCCGGTAATCTCTTTACCACACACACGGCCGTGGCGGCGGGCTTCGATCATTTCGACCCCTCGTTGATCGAAAAATATCTTAGCGTCTATGCGGAGAAAGATCTGGGTATCACCCTCAACAACCTGCTGGCCCTGGGCCGGGCAAATCCGGATAATCCATACGAAGGGTTCAATATGGCCTATCTCGCCGTGCATGGCAGCAGCGGCATCAATGGGGTCAGCAAATTACACGGCGCGGTAAGCCGTCATCTTTTTGAACCGTTGTTCCAACGCTGGCCCACGGAAGAGGTACCGATAGCCCACATCACCAATGGCGTCCATATGCCCACCTGGGAGGGTGACAGTGCGGACAGGCTTTGGACCGACGCCATCGCAACGGACCGTTGGAAATGGCCCACCGAGGATTTCCAGCATGCCATCGAGAAATTGCCTGACGAGAAGATCTGGGAAATGCGCAACGGCGCCCGTGCCGGCCTCATCGATTTCATCCGGAAGGAGTCCGCGAGCCGGCTCGCCGCTTACGGCGCCACGCAGGGAGCCATCGACAACGCACATAAGCTCTTTTCCCCCAACGTGCTTACGATAGGCTTTGCCCGCCGTTTCGTTGCTTATAAACGGCCCGACTTGCTGTTGATGGATCAGGACAGGCTGGTACGATTGCTCACCAACTATGAACAGCCGGTACAGCTGGTGATCGCCGGTAAGGCGCCGCCGGCAGACCAGAGCGGACGCGATCTGATCAAAGGATGGATCCAGTTCATCCAGCGCACGGGGCTGACACAACACGTCATCTTTCTCAGCGATTACGATATGCTCATGGCAGCGCACCTGGTAGGCGGTATGGACGTCTGGCTGAATACGCCCCAACGCCCGTGGGAAGCCAGCGGCACCAGCGGCATGAAAGTCCTGGTGAACGGCGGCATCAACCTGAGCGAGCTGGACGGATGGTGGGTGGAAGCTTATAACCCTGAAGTCGGCTGGGCCCTCGGCGATGGCCAGGAGCATCCCAACGACCCCGGCCTGAACTGGAGGGAAGCCCAACAGCTTTTCGACACCCTCGAGCACCAGGTCATCCCGGAATTCTATAACCGCCGCGCCGATGGCATACCGGAAGCATGGGTAAAGCGCGTGCGCAAAAGCATGGCGACGCTGACCCCTTATTTTTCCTCCAACCGGACAGTGCGCGAATACGCTGAGAAATTCTACCTGACCGCGGCGACCGCCTATCTCAACCGCGCAGCGTACGGCGATGCCCTTGGGAAAAAGATCATCCAATGGAAAAATGAGGTGGACCAGCATTGGCCGAATCTGAAGTTTGGCGAGTTCAAGGCGGACACCCGGCAGGACCAGCATTTTTTCGATGTCCAGGTATTCCTGGATGGGTGCGGCACGGATAGCATCCGCGTACAGCTGGTCGCAGGCTCACCGCTGGTCACTATCGAGATGCAACCGGGTGAGACCCACGACGGGTGGACACAATACACCGCAACGGCGCCGCTGACGCGGCCCGCCGGCGACTATACGGCAAGGATCATCGCCCGGAACGACGAGATCTCGATCCCGCTGGAATACTCCAGGGTGCTGTGGCAACATTGAAATTATTGGCCGGCGTCGGCGACGCCTCGATCCGGCGTTTACATCGTTCCAGGTTCGGTCCGTTATCCATTACCGCAATTGCTTGGTATCGACACGCGTGGGAGTATCTTTCCCGGCTACGATGGAAGTCGAGCTCACGGCGATCGACTTGATGATCCGCGCCATATTGTTCATATCCAGGGTGCCGATCTCATCACCTTGCGTATGATAATATTTCTCCGAATCCATCTTGGACGTCGAAATGGTATGCGCGGGCACCCCTTGCCGGGCAAGCGTAGCATTGTCCGAACGATAGAAAAGCTGCTCGCTCGGATAAGGGTCCGGATAAAAGGTAAAGCCGCTGCCCTCCAGGTTCTTTTGCAGGATCTCGCCCATGCTGGAGCGTTCATATCCGGTGATATAGGCGGAGTTGATCCCCCATCGCGATTCCGTTCCGATCATTTCTATATTGAACATCGCAACCACCGTCGCGGGATCGAATTGCTCCGAAAAATATTGCGATCCAAACTCGCCGATCTCTTCGGCGGTAAAGGCAGCGAACACGAGTGTCCGCGCATTGTGCTTCCTTTTGGCAAAATAATCCGCCAGCATGATGACGGCCGTTGTGCCGCTGGCATCATCGTTGGCGCCGTTGTAGATGGAGTCGCCCCTGGCATCGGGCTTACCCACACCTAAATGATCATAATGGCCCGAAAAGATCACGATCTCGTTCTTCTTGCTGGTTCCGGGCAGGATGCCTACGACATTCGCTAACCTGGATTCCGTTATCTGCTGCCGCACACGGAACGAATAATGGGTGGGAGATGCCGAGGTCAAAACAAAGATGACGCTGCGGTCACTCTTGAACTGCTGCCGGGTAAAATGGGCCAGCCGGGGAAAGTTTCTGGCAAACGACGTATCCAGCAGCACGAGGGCATTCTTCTTTTCGTGTACATAGTGCAGGACTTCGGGAACGAAGTCACTGCCCGCCTTGATCGTGTATACCTCATAGCCGCTGTTCTCGTCGATGCTCAGATCCGGCGACGCGCTGAGCGCTACGATATGATCTTCGGCGATTGGCTGTCCATCGAGGCTGCCGGTGGCGGAAATAGTTGTGGCGCGGACCATCGTAAAAGGCTGCCGGTAACTATTGCTGCCGTTCCAGGTCTTGAGCCCCGCGGCCCTGAACCGGGATTCGATATAATCGGCAGCCCGCTCGATATCCGGGGTGAAGGTAGCGCGGCCGCGCATGTCGTCCGAAGACAAGACCCGTTCGGTCCTCTCGACTGCGGCGGCATTGATGATCTTATCGATATCCTGGGCAAAAAGCCGTGGGGCCAATAACAAGGTAAGGGCAAAGGCAAAGAATCTCATGTTGGAGGATTTAACGTTAGAGGCTCATCATCTCCTTGAATTTCACGGTCTGTCGACGACTGACCTCGATCTTCTCCCCGCCCTTCATTTCCAGCAAAAGGCCGCCGTTGAAGTAGGGTTCGATCTTTTCTATCAACCGGAGATTGACGATATGTTTGCGGTTAGCGCGGAAAAAGACTTTTTCATCGAGCCGTTCCTCCAGGGCATTGAGCGATTTCAGGATCAACGGCTTGTTAGGTCCGAAATACACCTTTGCATAATTCCCCACGCTCTCGAACAGCCGGATATCCGAAAGTTTCACGAACCAGCATCGTTCCCCGTCTTTTACGAAGACCTGATCGTGCTCGCTGAGAATGCTGCGGTTGACGGAGATCGTATGGTCGGAGATGGGTTCCTTGTCTTCTTCGACCTGCAATTTCTGCAACGCGTCGGCGAGCCGTTTCGGCTCCACAGGTTTCAGCAGATAATCCAGGGCATTGACCTCAAAGGCCTTGAGGGCATATTCATCATACGCCGTGGTGAAGATCACATTGGGTGCCCGCTCCAGCTCGGCCAGCATGTCGAAACCGGTTTTCCCCGGCATCTGAATATCCAAAAAGATAAGATCGGGATTCAGGCTATCGATCTTTTCGACACCTTCGGCGGCATTGGCGGCCTCCGCAATGACCTCTATCTCGGGGAAATCCAGCAGGAGTTTTTTGAGCTCGTTCCGGGCAAGACGTTCGTCGTCGATAATAATGGCTTTGATCATGGTTTAACAGGAGTTTTGCTGGTATGCACGGGGATCAATACCCTGGCCTGCACGGTATTTTCGTTGACTTCCCGGATGTCGAAATTGGCCTTTTGCCCAAAAAGAAGCTGAAGCCTGTTCTTGGTGCTTGCCAAACCGAAGCCGTCCGAATCGCGATTGCCATTGAGGACACCCGTATTCAGGATCACCAGTTCGTGGTAATCTTCCTTGAAGTCGGAGACGATGCGCACTTTGCCTCCACCTACCTGCCTGCTGATGCCATGTTTTATAGCGTTCTCCACGAGGGTCTGCAGCATCATGGGTGGGATGGGTTGATCGAGTGTATCCTCGTCGATCTCGTATTCGACCTGGAGGCGGTCTTCAAACCGGATATGCTCGAGCGCAAGATAATCTTTGACGATGTTAAGCTCTTTTTCAAAAGTCACCGTTTCCAGCTTTTCCGCCTGCATGGAGCTGCGCAGGATATTGCTGAGCTCGGTGATAGCCGTTCGCGCCCGCGGTGGGTTTTCATCGATCAATGCCCGGATGCTGTTGAGGGCATTAAAGATGAAGTGCGGGTTGATATGCGCCTTGATGGTCTTTAGCTCAAGCTCTTTTACCAGCGCTTCCAGCTTCAGGGTATCCACCTGCTGGCGGCTGCTGATCAACACATAGTGATAAAAATAGTAGATCAGCGTCCAGGGTATGATCATCAGCCCGGTATCGGCGGCGACCGTCAGCAGCCGGGCCATGAATTCGGTGTTCTTATGCGAGACCAGGCCAAGCCGGTCCGCCAGCGTGATCCGGATAAGCGCGCTCGCGATACAGGTAAGGAGCATGCCGATGAGGAATTTCGGCAAAGCCTTCTCGACGGTCAAAAAAGCCCACCCCGACCGCTTGATCACTTCCCTGAAGATATGGGTAACCAGTATCCCCGTGAGAACGGTGATCACCATGATATAGATCTGCTTATCGGTAATAGTTTGTTCGGAGATAGAAGAATTCAATACGAGGACCAAAGCAAGGGACCCCCAACCACCGATCTGGCACCACCAGTAATATTTACTTCCGTTTTTGGTCATATTCATAATAAAGCGTGGCAGATGCCTGCCTCAGCGGTCAAAACTAGGGTTTTCCCCAGTCCCCCTACCCCTATTTTGTACTAATGGCTAATTTACGCTGGCCATCGGTTCAAGGGCCGGCGAACCGCCGATCCGTCCTGGCTTGCAGGCCCCTTTACGGCCCCGCGGGGCCATTAAAATACGCTAAATCTACGGGAATAATCTGTATTTTTACAATATGGAAATCACCCCCGGGCCTCTCCTCGAAACGGTCAATTCTCCCGATGACCTAAAGAAATTGAGCAGAGAACAGTTGCATCAGGTAAGTGATGAGCTGCGTCAGTTTATCATTGACACGGTGAGCGTTCATGGTGGACATTTTGCCGCCAGCCTGGGTGTGGTCGAGTTAACAGTAGCCCTTCACTACGTCTTCAACACCCCCTATGATCAGCTGGTGTGGGACGTTGGGCATCAGGCCTATGGGCACAAGATCCTCACCGGCCGCCGCAATACCTTCGCCACCAACCGCAAGTACAACGGCCTGAGCGGTTTCCCCAAACGAAGCGAAAGTCCTTACGACACTTTCGGAGTGGGCCATTCGTCCACCTCCATTAGTGCTGCCCTGGGCATGGCAATGGCCGCCAAATACAAGGGGGAGACCGATCGTAAAAGCGTGGCTATCATCGGCGACGGCGCCATGACCGCAGGACTTGCCTTCGAAGGCATGAACCACGCCGGCGTTGCGGATACCGACCTGCTTATCGTGCTCAATGATAACTGCATGAGCATCGACCCCAATGTAGGCGCCCTGAAAGAATATCTCACCGACATCACGACCTCCAAAACATATAACAAGCTAAAAGACGATATCTGGAAGGCCCTGGGCAAATTACCCGGCAGCACCTTCAGCCGGGAGATGGCCAGCAAGATCGAACATAGCATCAAGGGTTTCGTAAGCCGCAGCAGCAACCTCTTCGAAGCGCTGAACCTGCGCTATTTTGGTCCCATCGACGGTCACAATATCACCAAGCTCGTAGATACCCTCAACGACCTCAAACAGATGCCCGGCCCCAAGCTGTTGCATATCGTCACGGTGAAAGGCAAGGGCTATGCACTGGCCGAAAAAGATCAAACCAAATGGCACGCTCCCGGATTGTTCGACAAGATCACCGGCGAGATCTATAAAAAACATTATCCCACGCCCCAGCCGCCCAAATACCAGGATGTATTTGGCCTGAGCCTCATCGAGCTGGCCGAGCAAAATCCCAAGATCTTCGGGATCACGCCGGCCATGCCAAGCGGTTCCTCGCTCAAGTTCATGATGGACAAGATGCCGGACCGCGCATTCGACGTAGGCATTTGTGAGCAGCATGCCGTGACGCTGTCCGCGGGGATGGCCACGCAGGGCATGCGGGTGTTCTGTAATATCTACTCCTCTTTTATGCAACGCGCCTATGACCAGGTGATCCACGATGTGGCCATCCAGAAGCTCCCCGTGGTCTTTTGTCTGGACCGGGCGGGTCTCGTAGGTGAGGACGGAGCGACGCACCACGGCGCTTATGATATTGCTTACATGCGCTGCATACCCGACGTTATCGTCAGCTCCCCCATGAACGAAAGCGAGCTTCGCAACCTCCTGTATACGGCGCAGCTGGACAAGAACGAATATCCCTTCGTGATCCGCTATCCCCGGGGCGAAGGTGTGATGCCGGAATGGCGAACCCCCTTCCAGGAGATCGAAGTCGGCAAAGGCCGCAAGATAAAAGACGGTGAAGGCCTCGCGATCCTTAGCCTCGGCCACCCCGGCAACTTCGTGACCACCGCGATCCGCGAATTGAGGACCACCGGTGTAAACCCCGCTCATTACGACATGCGTTTCGTCAAGCCGCTGGACGAAGAGCTACTGCACGAAGTCTTTAAAAAATATGACCGCATCCTTACGGTCGAAGATGGGACCGTAGTCGGAGGCTTTGGTTCTGCTATCCTGGAATTCCAGGCCGCGCACGGTTATAAGGCAACGGTGCGGATCATCGGAATACCCGACAGGATCGTCGAACACGGCACGCCCAAAGAACTACAGCATGCAGCCGGCTATGACGCGCCGGCAATCGTCGCGGCAGTCCGCGAGATGATGGGGGAGAGCGTGACGACGACCACCGGTTTATGGAATTAGATCTTTCGCGCGTCTCTACGGAAACCTCCTGCAATGAAATGGTTCCGGAATATACTGTGGCTGTTCGGAATACTGCTCCTGACAGCATTGACGGTAGCCGCACATTACTATTATAAGGCTTATTACAGGCCGGCTCATTCGCGGATCCGGCTTTTTCATTCCAAAGCGGATGACGGTGAGGTGACCCGTATACAGGAAAAGGCCGCACTACAGCGGAACTTCTTGAGCCGGCATGGCTATAATACGGAAATTTGTTTCATGGTGGACATGACATTGCCTTCGGGCCGGAGCCGCTTCTTTGTATACGATCTTCATCGCGACTCGATCTTATTGTCGGGATTGGTAGCGCATGGCTGTGGTTCGAACAGATTCAGCTATACGCCGACCTTCTCCAATGTCAATGGCAGCGGCTGTACTTCGCTTGGCCGGTATCGTATTGGCTATCCTTATGCAGGGAGTTTCGGCAGGGCCTATAAGCTCTATGGGCTGGATTCTACGAATGACCAGGCCTTTGCCCGTAATGTCGTCCTGCATTCTTATGAAGGGGTGCCGGCGACTGAAACGGACCCCTATCCTATTTGCAACAGCCGGGGATGCCCGATGGTGTCCAGGATCTTTCTCGAGAAATTACAGCCTTTCATCGATCATTCGGGAAAGCCGATCATGCTTTGGATCTTCGACTAGGCGAACATCGGGACTTCGACCGCCAGCACCTCGCTATCGGCAACGGCATGGATGGCGACCTCACCGGATCCTGTCACGCCGAGTCCATCACGGCGTTGAAGGGTCTTGCCGTCGGCTTCTAACTGTCCCTCCAATACAAAGATATAAATGCCATTGCCCGGGAATACGGCATAATAGCTAAGACTGGTACCGGCTTTCAGCCGGGTCAGCGCCAGCCGGGCGTCCTGGTTGATCTTCAGCCCCTCGTCTTCCGGTCTCGGGCTCACCACGATCTGCCATTGACCATTGCGGATTGCCGGATCGAAGCTCTGCTGATCATGCCGCGGTTTGATCCCCGTGAGCCTGGGAAAGATCCAGATCTGCAACAGGGTCACGGGATCGTAATGCGAAGCATTGTATTCGGAATGACGGATACCGCTACCTGCACTCATGATCTGCACATCCCCCGTATAGATGATCCCTTCCGCACCCGTACTGTCTTTATGCGCCAGCGCCCCTTTTAAAGGGATGGTGATGATCTCCATGTTCTCGTGGGGATGCGTGTCGAACCCTTTGCCGCCTTTGATGGTGTCGTCGTTTAAAACGCGCAACGCGCCGAAATGGACTTTCTCGCGATTGTGCCAGTTCCCGAAGCTAAAGGAATGATGGCTGTCCAGCCAGCCAAAATTGACATGGCCCCTTTCGGAGGCAGGATAGTACGTGGTTATCATGGTAAGGTAAGTCTATATACTAGTTTGCCGATGCATCCAGGAACCCGGGAAATAGCCCGCCATTGTCGCCGCCGGGGTATCCACCGCCGCCGGTATCATCTGCCGGCGCATCCTCGTCAGATCCCGGTGCATCGCCGATAAGGGTTAGCTCTTCCAGGGGATCCACCTCTTTTTCCGTGTTGTATTCTACAATGAAATTATTCCGCCCTTCGCCGATGAGGATATTCATGTAATTCAGCTGAACGAGCTCGAGCATGGAAAGGAACATGAAAATGGCATGCAGCCGATCCTCGCATACGTCGAACAGCTTTTCGTACGAGAGGGTCCGCTCCTGCCGTATCGTGGCGAGGATATGCTTCCGGCTTCCCTCCATGGTATAGTTATACCGGACGACGGTATGCACCGGCCTGTTCTGCCGCTGCTGGATACGCTGCATCACCCGCTCGAAGGTCTTCATCAATTTGAACAACGTGATCGCCTGGATCTCGGTGCCTTCGCCGGCTTCTTCGCCGATGCTGGATAGCTCCTTTTGCAGATTGCCCCTCCGGACCATGAGATGCCGGATCGCCTCCATTTCCGCGAGCGTGACGGCCGCTTCTTTATAGCGTTTGTACTCCAGCAGCTTGTCGATAAGCTCCTGCCGGGGGTCGATCTCGTTGCCCTGGGCATCGAGCTCTTTACGCGGCAGCAGCATCTTGGCTTTGATCCGCATCAGGGTCGAGACAAAAAGGATGAACTCGCTCGACAGCTCGATATTGAGACTTTCCTCGCCGTGGATATAGGCGAGAAAATCGGTGATGATCCGGTGAATAGGTATATTATAAATATCCAATTCGTCCCTTTCGATAAAGAACAGAAGGAGGTCGAAAGGGCCCTCGAATTGCGGCAATTTGATCTGATAGCTCGTCATAACCCTACGAAAATACCTTTTTTCCGAAATTGTGGGGCAAATGCGCGGCGGGAAAATAAGCACATTTGCCCCACATCCGCTAATGGGCCGGAGCCGGTGTTGCTGCAGGCGGCGGCGTTGCCGGTGCCGGAGCCTTTGCCGGTGGCGGCGGCGGCGGAATGGGCTTCCGGGCCTTCCGGGCGAATTTGTACGCGAAACCGATGCCCATGCTCTCCTGGAGCTGAAGCGCAGGTCCGCCCTTGGTACCATCCGCCTTTACGGATGGGATATTGTTGTCATAGATCAGGTTCAACGAAAGGAGCATGCTGATGAGCGAGGTCACCTTCACATTGAGGACGTTGGTCATATAGATCGCGATATTCTGCGGATTGCGGGTATAATCGGAGAACAGGTCCAGCCTGCCGGTGTAGCTGGCGGTTTTGCTGACATTCGTGTGGTAATTGATCGTGACATATGCGCCGAATTCGAAACGCGACTTTTTACCCGAGTCCACTCCAAAAGCGGCTACGGAAGCCAGCGAGTCGTTGTCGACGATCACTTCCCGCATGGTGGCAGGAGACATGAAGAGCGAGAAATGGTCGTTCGGCTTATAGTCCATCCCCGCCGAAACCAGCAGGTAAGCCGGGGCTAGAAAGTCGGATGTCAAAACCCTGCTATCCGCGCTGGGATAGTTATAGCCGGGTGCAAACTGGGTGCGAAAATCGAAAAGCCCGGAGAGATACCATTTGTGACCGAGGTCATAGCCGTATTTGGAAGTAAGGTCGAGAAGGTCATTGGTCTTTCGGGTGCCGAGACTCGTGGTATTGGCGATACCGAATTGCGAGTTCAGGAAGTTGTCCCAGGAACGAGGGCCGTCCTGGTAAAAGGCGTACAGGTTGCCGATAGCATTAAGCGAGATCGCCGATTTGTCACCGCCGGCCGACCAGTTGCTCAAGGCTGCCTGGTTGAACGTAAGGCTGAGCAGTCCACCGGTCTTCCAGGTCATCTTGGTGGTATCTTTCGGGTCTTTGGCGATCGTTACGCCTTCGACGGCACTTTGTAATCCCTGCACGCCGTTCTGTGCATGTAAACCTAAGGTAAGGACCAGACTCAATGTTAGGGTAAGCAATGTTCTTGCTCCGTAATTCTGCATAACTCATCATTTTGTTATATAAAAAGTGCCAGGAATACGCTCTGCGGAAAATTAGCGCATTCCTGGCACTGCGCTAATGTCTGTCCTTGCGGACGAGACGCGTTCGCGTCTATTGAAAGATCAGGGTCTTTTCTTCAGCTCGTCGCGGATCTCCGTGAGCAATTTCTCGGACGTGGTGGGCTCGGGAGGAGCTGCGGCCTTTTTCTTATCGAAGGTATGGACGGCTTTTATGATCAGGAAAAGGATAAAGGCGATGATCACGAACTTGATGATGGCGGCCAGGAAAAGACCATATTTGACGGCTCCCCATTTAAGGCCATCGATGTCATCGAGATGAGCGAACTTCAGGGCCGGGGTCAATAGAAGGGGAGTGATCACATTGTCCACGAGGGAAGACACAATTGCTGCGAAGGCGGCACCGATAACGACGGCCACGGCGAGGTCGACGACATTACCCCGCATAATAAAGGCTTTGAAATCTTTTAGAATTCCCATGTTAGGTTAATTTTAGTTATTAATAAGCATAGTTAAAGCCGCTTCATTTTTTCAACCCCGGGTACTGCATCTTCAGCGATCTCAGGGTATCCCTCACCGTGGTAGCGATCAGGTATTCCTTATACCAGTTCTGATCGGCAGGCACGATCGTCCAGGGGATCTCTTTACAATATTGAAAACAGTCTTCATACACCTCCATATAATTATCCCAGAGCCTGGCCTCCTTGAAATCGTCTTCATTGTATTTCCATTGCTTGGCCGGGTTCTTTATCCTTTCCTCGAGCCGGGCCTTTTGTTCGTCCTGCGAGATATGGAGATAGAATTTCAGGATATGGGTATCGTTGTGTTCGGTAAGCAGCCGTTCAAAATCGTTGATCGCATCCATGCGACGCTGTGCAGTGGTGTCATCGATCCAACTATGCACCCGCGTGATCAGAATGTCTTCATAATGGCTGCGGTTGAAGATCTGCATGTATCCCTTTTGCGGCGCAAAACGGTGGATACGCCACAGAAAATCATGGGCCAGCTCTTCGGCGGTCGGAGTCTTGAATGATCTGACCAGCACGCCCTGAGGATTCAATTTCCCAAAGACATTCCGGACCGTACCGTCTTTCCCACTGGCGTCCATGCCCTGGATCACGACCAGCAGGGCATGCTTCGATTCCGCAAAAAGCAGGTTCTGGAGATCGTCGAGGTCCTGCAGGATGCGGGCAAGCTCTTCCTTCGTCTCCTCTTTGTCCATGCTTTTGGGCGCGCGGGTGTCGATATCCTTTAGTCTAATCTTTCCCATGGGTTGGTATAAATGTAAAATACCCAAATGCCGGGATCGAATGATCCGGCGAACGGGATGCGGACTATCTTGCGACAGGTCTAAGGTGTATCACTTATTTTATGGGCAAGAATCTTGCCGGTGTGCTAAACGGCCATGATCTCTTTTTCCTTGGTCTGCAGGTGCTTTTCCACAAGGGCAATGTGCTTATCCGTAATATCCTGCATCTCCTTTTCGGCGTCTTTCGCTTCATCCTCGCTCAAACCATCCTTCTGCAGCTTCTTGATCTGTTCGATGGCATCCCGACGGATATTCCGGATGGCGACCCTGGATTGCTCGCCTTCGCCGCTGGCCCGTTTTACTAATTCCCTTCTTCGTTCTTCCGTCAATGGAGGCATGAACAACCGGATGATATTGCCGTCATTCTGGGGAGTTACGCCCAGGTTGGCATTGATGATCGCCCTTTCGATGGGCTGGAGCATATTTTTTTCCCAAGGTTGAATGGTCAGCGTGCGCGCATCCATCACGGAGATATTTCCAACCTGGTTGAGGACGGTGGGGCTGCCATAATAATCGACGGTGAGCCCCTCCAGCATCTGCGGATTTGCCTTTCCGGCCCTGATCTTAATTAATTCAGACTCAAGATGGTTGATGGCTTTTTTCATATTATCCCGGGCATCTTCCAGGACAAATTCCAGATCATCGCTCATAAATAATTGTAATTGTTTGGCGTAGCACTGGCGGCCCAGGGGCCGCCTGGGTTGCAAACCTACGTCAAAATTTAATTCCCAACAAGCCGGAGGCTTGTCGGCCGAAGGCCAATCAATTATTCTGTTCGAGGATGGAGTCCTTTTTCAGGGAAACGAGCTGGGAGACCTTGGTCAGCTGGGCATTCTCTTCTTTGGCCGTTTTAGCCACAAATAAGCGGGGTCCGGGCAACAGATAGTAGATCGCCGCGATCATTGCGAAAAAGAGCAGGAATATGCCGAGAAGAAGATAGGTGCAATTGAGCGAGCGGCCCAGGAATACCAATGCGATCATCAGAAAATTCACCGACACGAGCGTCAGTGTGATCGCCCGGTGCGAAAATCCACGGTCGAGCAGCAAATGGTGGATATGGTTCCGGTCCGGGCTGAACGGTGAACGGCGATGCAGGATACGAATACCGAAAACCCGCAGCGTATCCAGCAGGGGAATCATCAGGATGGTAAATCCTACCGCCGGCGAAGCGGGGACGGGGAAATTGACATCGGTTGTATTGGCTACATTGATGAACTTTATGACCAGGATAGCATTAATGGTTCCCACTAATAGGGAACCCGTATCGCCCATGAAGATCTTGGCGGGCTGAAAATTGAAGATCAGAAAGGCCAGCAGACTACCGGCAAGCGAAAAAGCGAGTACGGCAAACGGCGCCATACCCACGTAGAGAAAATAAACACCGAAGACGGTGCATGAAAGCAAGCCCAAACTGCCGGCGAGCCCGTCCACCCCATCGATCAAATTGAAGGAGTTGATGACCACGATAACGGCGAAATACGTCAACAAAAGGCTAAACATCTCGGGCAGTTCGTATATGCCAAAAAATCCGTGCATGCTCCGGATCTGTATATTTCCATAGTAGATGATAATAAAAGCGGCAAGCACCTGCCCGATAAATTTCTTCACCGGCGAGATCACCAGGATATCATCCTTGAGACCCAGGAAAAAAATGACAAAGGCTGCAGCTATATAATACTGAAGATCAGCATATTGTCCAATGTGTAGTGTCAGGAGGCTGCCGAAGATGAAACCTGCGAAGATGCCGATCCCACCCAGAGGGGTAATAGGAGTAAAATGTACTTTTCGGGCATCGGGCATATCGAAAAGCTTTTTCATCTCTGCTACATTGATTACCGCGGGGATAGCAAGAAAAGTAACGGTAAATGAAATAGCTATCGAAAGTAGAACATCAAACATCAGTACGATTTTGATTCGTGAACAAAAATAGGAATTCTTTTACTATGCCACTTTAAATCGGGGTCGTTCAGGCAAAATTTGTACCGTATTTTCGAAAGATCACGGCAGACAGGAGATTTCGACCGAAAGATAATACAAAAGTTTAATGAGTCCAAACCCAAAATTGGCGTGGCATAAAAGGGGTTGTAAAAGTAAAACCGTTAGTTTTGTCGAAATGATTCAATAAACCAAACTATATGGCAGATTTAAAAGCAATAGCTTCACAGATCAGGAGAGATATCGTTAGAATGGTGCATGGTGCGCAAAGCGGCCATCCGGGTGGTTCCCTGGGCTGCGCAGATTACTTCACCGCGCTTTACTTCAAAGTCTTGAAACACGACCCCAATTTCCACATGGACGGTATTAACGAAGACGTCTTCTTTTTATCTAACGGTCATATTTCGCCGGTGTTTTATTCCGCGTTGGCGCGGTCTGGTTATTTCGACATCAAAGAACTGGCTACTTTTCGCAAGATCAACTCCCGGCTGCAAGGTCATCCCACGACTCATGAACATCTGCCCGGCGTTCGGGTCGCCAGCGGTTCGCTGGGTCAGGGAATGAGCGTTGCCATAGGTGCTGCCCTAAGCAAGAAACTCAATAACGATAAAAATATTGTATACTCTCTCCATGGTGACGGAGAATTGGATGAAGGCCAGAACTGGGAAGCTATCATGTTCGCCGCTGCCAAAAAAGTCGACAATCTCATCTCTACGGTGGACTGGAACGGTCAGCAGATCGACGGTACGACCAAATCGGTAATGGACCTCGCCGACATCCATATGAAGTTCGCCTCATTTGGCTGGACGACCATCGAGATGAACGGCAATGACATGGATGATGTCGTCGCCACCCTGGACAAGGCCAAAGGCCTGCTGGGGCAGGGCAAACCCGTGGGTATCATGATGCACACCATTATGGGTAAAGGCGTCGATTTCATGGAGAACGACCACCACTGGCATGGTATCGCGCCCAACGACGAACAGCTCAAAAAAGCGCTGGCGCAGCTGCCCGAAACTCTTGGTGATTATTAGGAGATTATTAAATAATTATTATAAACCCTGGCGCGAGCCAGGGTTTATTTATCAGGAACGCAGGTCGATTGCCGTTTTAGACGCCTTCCGCGCCGGCAACCAGGACGCCAGGACGCCAACGATGACGATGGTGGAGAGTACCAGCAAAAAATCGGTCCCCACCAGCTTGACCGGGTAATAATTGATCAAAAAAGACCCACCTTGCAACGGGACCAGGTGGTATTTGATCTGAAGCAGGCAAGTGATCACGGCCAGCAGTATCCCCCCTATCCCGCCCATGAGCGCCAGCAACAATCCTTCGCTCAAAAAGATCTTCTGGATCAGCCCATCACTCGCGCCTAATGCTTTCAACACGTGGATATCTTTTTGTTTTTCCCAGACCAGCATGGTCAGGGCCCCCACCATATTGAATGCCGCAACTACCAGGATCAGGCTCAACACAATATAAATTACCCATTTTTCCGTGCCCATTACATTGTACAGATCCTGGTTCTGCTGGTAGCGGGTCTGGACAAGATAATCCTTTCCCAGTGTTTGCGCGATCATCTTACTGATCTGAACCGCCCGCAAGGGATCGTCGACCGAAAGCTCGGCTGCCGTATATTCGTTCGGGCCCATCTGGGTCATTTGTTTGACAAATCCGATATTCGTGATGACATAGTTCTGGTCAAAATCTTCCTGGATACGGAAATCCCCGGCCGTAGCCATACTCTCGTGGTTAACGGAGCGCATGGGGTCGGTCGATAGATCGGTGCTCCCACGGCGGAAAAGATAGACGCCCAGCGGCAATAAAGCCCTGTCCGCCTCGATCTCAAGGGAGGCCTGGATACCCGAACCCAATACGGCCAAC